>JAUVZF010000140.1 GCA_030602705.1 Planctomycetota bacterium | reverse complement strand
CGCCGGATCACCGCCTCCTCGAGCAGGTTGAACAAGGCGAACACGCCGTTCCCATCCCGAGAGGCGCGGCGGGCTCGGAGGAAGTACCGATACAGGTCGCCGATACCCGCCGCCGCGAAGTAACTGCGGTCGCCGAGCGTGATCAGATTCAACTGGCTGTAGAGGTCGAACAGGTCGTTGTTGATCGGCGTGGCCGTAAGCAGAATCACTCTCTTTCGCACGCCGTCCCGCCCGCGCCCGCCGTTCGCTCCGAGGATCCGTTCGATGCTGCCGTAGCGTTGGGCGTTGCGGTTCCGGAAGTTGTGGGACTCGTCGATCAGGATGACGTCCGCGTCGCCCCACGGCTCTGGATCGAACTCCTCGCGGCCGAGCTCCTCCTGAGAAAGTACGGTCGCCGGGATCGTGGCGTCAGCCAGTTCCCGCTGCCACATGTCCCGCAGGCTTGCAGGGCAGATGACCAGGGCCTTCTGCCGCATGTGATACGCGAAGTCCTCCAGGAGTTTCTTGCCGATCCAGGTCTTCCCAAGGCCCACCGAGTCGGCGATCATGACGCCGCTGTAGCGGGCCAGAATCCGCCGGGCCTTCTTGACGGCATCCTCCTGGAACTCCGCGAGGTCAATCGCCGAGCGCGTCGCCGCCGGCGCCTCCGCGCCCAGATCGTCCCTGAAGTACTCGTACAGGGCCTTCATGTACACCTGGTACGGCGTGTACTCGACGCGGCCGAACTTCGATTCGTCCAGCAGCCGGACGAGGTCGTCCTTGAAGTCGCGGGCGTCGTCCCACTGCCGCTCGTACCACCGCTCCAGGTCGATGATGGCCCGGGCGCCCACCTCGCTCTTGAGGAGTTGCCGGTTTTCCGGCGTGATACGCTCGCTCGGCCGCTCGTCGGTCAGCCACTTGACGGCGGCGGCCGCCTGAGGGTCATCGACTTCGGCCGGGTCCAGCAGGACCTTGTGCGCGAGGTTCAGTTCGCGGTTGCTCGTCAGGCCCGGCGCGGTGAAGTTCGACGAACCGACGATGGCCAGGACCGGCTGGAACCGGTCGAAGAGCATCTGGCCGCCGGGCTTGTCGGCGTAGAAGAGCCAGCACTTGGCGTGCAGGAACCCCTTGTCGTGAAGCCGCACACGGACGCCGTCGCGCTGGAGATAGGCGATCAGGTCCTCGACCGTGCGGAGCGTCTCCTCGTCAAACGGCAGGACCTCGAGGTCGCGGCGGATGAGCCCCTTGACCACGTCCGGGTCGGGCTGAAGGCCCACCTGTTCGCCGGTCGTCGGCTCAGCGCCCAGAAGGAGCCGCAGGCTGCCGAGGTCCTGAAGGCCGTCGCGCATGAGGCCGAAGCCTCCCGCCGTGAAGTAGGCTGTCGCCACGTCCAGCGACCTCCCGCCGTGCTGGCCCAGGATGGCATTCAGCACGTCCGCCAGGCGGTGCTCCTGGTTGTCGATGACGTATGGGATTCGCATTGGGTCACCTCGCTGCACCTCGCTACTGGCGGTTCACGTCGGCCAGCAGCGCCATCGCTTTGCCCCATGCCAAGTCGAAGTCGGTCGGGGCGCCGGGCGGCAGCAATCGGAGTAGGTTCTGGTCCCAGTCTTCCCGAAACTCCCCCCGGCGGGACGCCAACCGCTCAAGATCGATGGGAGCGGGGGTTAGGCTCTTGACCTGCCACTTGGGCGGCAGCGCTGGTGCCAACCGGGAGGCATCCAATCCCTCGCGGTCAAGCAACTGTGCCAGATCGTAGATATCGCGTGAGATCGCGTAGCGCCGCTGGCCCGCCAGGGCCCTCATCTTTTCAGCCGCCATCTCCAAGAGGTCATAGGACGGCACCCGCACGTCAGCGAGGCCGGCGGCATCGGAATACGGGTGAATGATGGCGAGATGCCGGACTGGAAACGCCATCACCTCGCTCGTCGTCATATCCACACGAATCGCCCGCGGGTCGCCATGGGCGCGACGGAGCGGGCCGTTGTAGTAGAGCCGGGCCTGATACGACTCCCTGCCGTACTCATCATCGACCACTTCAACGCGCAGCGGCCGGACGCGGAAATCGACCATCCACTCGTCGGTCGCCTCACGGGCCACCTCCTCCAGGAGGCCTTCCAGGGTCTCGCGGCTCATGCGTTCGGTGAGGGTGAAGTCGAGGTCCTCCGAGTAGCGGTAGTCCGCATAGTAACCCTTTCGCAGGCAGGTTCCGCCCTTGAAGCATAGCGCCGCCGCCTCGTCACGGTGGAAAAGCGAGGCCAGGAAACACCCCAGCACATAGTCGAGGTCCACGAGCATCGGGTCCACGCCCTCGCGTCGGGCGATGCGGCGAAGTTCGGCCTCGTCGATCATCCGCGCGCCCCTGTTTGGGCCAGCGCCGGCACATTCACCCGCACGCGCCAGCGGCTGTTGGCCGGCCCGCTTGCTCGGCCGCCCGGCTCGAGCGGCGCGTAGCCGCCCGTGAGGCGTGCTCGCCATGCCTCCATGCGTCGCTCTCGCTCCGGCACTCGGACCTTCCCACCCAGCATCTCCACCAGGAAGCCCAGACGCTTGTAAAGGGCGCCGGACCCCATCTTCTCCAAGTACGTCTCGGCCTTCTCCCACCGGACAGCCTCGGCCGCCTCGGGCAGCATCTCGATGACCTGGCGGATCCCGCCGCACAGGTCCGGCCGGTCCAAGGCATCCACCAACGTTTTCTCGCGGTCGGTGACCGAGAACTTGCCCTGGCCGGCCGGCCGCTCAATGGTGCCGAAGAACTTCTCGGACAGCACGCGCGCAAACCGATATGTCACACCAAGTACCTTGCGGTTCTGAGACCGCATGCGCCGGGTCGTTTGAACGAAAATCGTTCGCGGCACCTGCTCGGTCCAGTTCCAGTAGTGGCAGGCCGACCAGTAGGCCACGGCGGCAGGCGCGGCCAGGTGGCCTGCAATGACTAGGGCATCCTCCGTCCAAGCGGCCTCGGGGCCCGCCTCCAGGGGCACAATGAGATAGGTGCTTCGGGCCAGAGAGACAATCCACCCCGACCGGCGGAGTTGATAGAGCAGGTTGATGGCCCTGCGTCTGGGCCAGTGCGTCGCCGCGATCAGGTCCTCCAGACGGAAGATCGACTGCCCGTTGGAGGCCAAGAGACTCAAGGCGTTAGCCACATCGGCCGAGAGGGTCCCGCGTTTGTTAGTCTGAGGCACGATAGTCGTCCATTACAAGACTTTCGCGTACTAGACTAAACCGGCGCCGTCTAATTGCAAGCAGATTTCGTCTCCTCCGGCCCACCGGCCGGGTGCCCCACCCCCGCACCCTCTCCGCACCCACTCCGTACCACCTACCCCCTCATAATTCTGCACCCCCTTGGTTGACACGGCACGCTGTTGGCATTCGTGGTGCCGTTGATCCTGATCATGTTGTTGGTCGTCGTTGTCGTCGTGATCATCGCGGTGGTCACTGTGTTGGTGATGGTGCTGGTTATCGCGATGCCCATCATCATGCTCACGGCGGCGGCGTTATCCTCCCCTTACCCGATAGCGCACCCTCTCATAGCCCCATTGACTTCTTGACCGCCTCGGTGGCCACGTTCGTGAGAACGTCCATGAGCATCTTGCTGCCGGCACGGTAATCATCTCCGGAATGTTTGACAAGGGATTGCCGCTCATGCGCTCGCCCCCTCTACAATGGCGATTTCCTCTTCCGTCAGGCCGTACAGGTCGTAAACCAGCCGGTCGATTTGGCGGTCTAAGACGGCACACTTGTCTTCGTAGAGGGCCTTGTCCCTATCCGTTTGGGCATTGGCCAACGCCCTCCTTGCTTTCAGCATTGCCTTTACCTTCGTGACCACTTGGTCGTGCCTTTCTTGATCTTCGCGGTCGGAAAAGTTCATGCGAGGAAGTATCAGGTGGTCCAGATAGACCGCATCCAACACTCGAGAGGTCTCCGTCGTATTGCCGAAGATAACCCTCTGAATATGGAACGATGGCACTGGCGAATTGATGATACCGCATATGAAGTAATAGGATGCCGGGTACTTGGACGAGTCCAAGACCAAGTTAACCAGCTTTTCCGTAGTTAGATACTCCCCCTCTGCGTCTGGGTAGGCGACCAGCCTCTTGCCGCGCAGAACCTTGAGGAACACACGTGGAACCATGATGGCCCCTGCCTTCCTAAGCCACTTTCGTTTGTTCCCAAGACTTATCCTTTTGCAACATGAGATATAATATCTCTTGACATCGGGCACTTTGTTAATGAATTTGATAGGCCCTTGCTGCAACTTCTTCTTTTCCGCATCCGGAATGTATAAGCCGCGAAAGACTGCCTCCTTCACTTCTGAAACTTTCATTGATTGCTGCTGCAATTTCAGAAGTAGCATGGCCTCCTCTTCGCTCAACGCAATGAAGGGTTGAGGTGCTCCCCATTGTCAAGACCAAAAATGTCCTGGATTAAGATGGTCTCACAGTCCAACGGTTGCTGGAACGGAAGGAGCCCGTAGGGCGACTGGAGTTCCAGCAACCGTGCGCGCCGCCGCGCGCTCCCCTCGGCC
>JAUVZF010000086.1 GCA_030602705.1 Planctomycetota bacterium | reverse complement strand
GCTCGGCCGTCCGCAGCCGACGCGACGATGCCATCGACGGCGAAATCCTCTTGCGAGTCCTGACGATCAACCTGATGATCATCTGGCGTCTCTACACAAAACGCTCTTTTCAACAGAGCATTCCTGGAACCTTTTTGCCCCTGGAACCTTTTTGCCTTCGCGGCGGCCTGGTCCAGTACGGAGGCGTATGCCGAAGGCCGCCGCGCGGAACGTAGCGTAGTAGTAGGCTGCCGTCGTCATTCAGAGGACGGCCGCGCCCCCTTGCGGCGCCTGGTCTTGACCTTCACCTTCGGCGTTTCGGAAGCCACGATGCTGTCCGATGTGACGGACTGCGTCAGGAAGGTGTTGCCGGCAACGGTGGCTCCTTCTCCGATGACGGTATCCCCGCCGAGGATGGTGGCGTTGGCGTAGATCGTGACGTTGTTCTCGATCGTCGGGTGGCGTTTGTAGCCCTTGATCACCCGCCCGCGTTCATCTTTCGGGAAACTCAGTGCCCCCAGCGTGACGCCCTGGTAAATCTTCACGTTGTCGCCGATCTTGGTGGTCTCGCCGATGACCACACCGGTGGCGTGATCGATGAAGAACCGCTTGCCGATCTCGGCGCCGGGGTGAATGTCCGTGCCGGTTCCGTGATGGGCATACTCAGACATGATGCGCGGCATCAGAGGCACTGCGAGACGCTCCAGCGCGTGGGCGATTCGGTACACGGTGATGGCGTAGTAGCCGGGATAGCAGTAGACCACCTCGTCGATGCTCTTGGCGGCCGGGTCGCCGTCGTAGGCGGCCTGTGCGTCCATGGCGAGCGTCTCACGTATTGCCGGTATCTGCTCCAGGAACTGCACGGCCAGGTCGATGGCCCGCTCGCGGCAGGGAGCGGTATCCGTACAGTCCGGGCATCGCCGGTGGGCGCAGAAGCAGTGGTAGACCTCCTCGGCCAACTCGTCGGCGATCTGCACCAGGAGGTGGGCGATGAAGAGCGGCGTGTTCTCTCGCGTCAGTTTCTTGCCGCCGAAGAACCCGGGGAACAGCAGTTGCTGCAACAGGTCAAGAAGGCCCACGATCCTCGACCGCGACGGCAGGAACATCTCGCCGATGCGGTGCGTGCGGCTGTCGGCGTCGCACGTTGCCAGGATGTCGGCCGTCAGGCGTTTGAGTTTGTGGTCGAGCAGTGTGTTCATAATTCACCTCGCGGGGGGTTGCGGGCAGGCAGATTTCTGCCTGGCCTCCTCATTCCTGTTGCTGTTCAGGGCCGGCGCCGGCATCGTCAGCACGCACTCGTAGCCGCGCGCCGCACAGACCAGCGCCAACCCGATGCCCGTGTTGCCGCTTACTACTACAACGCTAACTCGGCGTCAGCGTCCACCGGCGAGAACTCGTCCTTGCCGGCGCCGCATTCGGGGCAGACCCAGCCGTCGGGCAGGTCTCCGAAGGCGGTGCCGGGCTCGACGCTGTTGTCCGGGTCGCCGTTGGCGGGGTCGTAGACATAGCCGCACACGTCGCAGACGTACTTCTTCATGGCCGAGTTCTCCTTCCTCCTGGCTCCCTTGCTCTTCGGCCTTGCCGCGGCGGAAGCCCTGTAGGTGGGCGCGGTGGGAGGGGTCTTGCCGCCGAGCACCTCCCGGTAGTACGCGTAGGTCATGGGTATTCCCTGCCCGAGGATTCGGGCACCGACGACTTCGCCGACGAAGACGGTGTGCGTGCCGCAGTCCAGTGTTTGCTCGACCCGCACGTCGAGGCCGGCGAGCGCGTGGTCGCGAGGGATCGGGCAGCCAAGCGCCGTGGTCTCATACGGAACCTGCGAGAACTTGTCGGTGTCCCTGCCGGAGTGGAACCCGAAGAGGCGTATCCGTTTCAGCGGCGCCGATTCGGCCAGTACGGTGACGGCGAACACGCCGCTTTCGGAGATGAACTCGTGCGTCAGCGAGCCCTTGTTGATGCCGACGGCCAGGCGCGGCGGCGCGTCGGTCACCTGCATGACGGCGTTCGATATCTGGCCGCTGAGCCGCGTGTCCTTACGCGAGGCCACGATGTAGAGCCCGTATCCGAGGGTCAGGAGCGCGTCGAGTTCAAGATTCCTGCCGCTCATCGCAGCCCTCCCCGACTCTTCTCGCAATGCCTTGGGCGACCCGGCGGTTTCGGCCCCGTCGTTTGTCCTCCCGCGGCCCTTCACCTCGTTGTGGCGCCGAGTTGGTCGGTCAGGTCGAGGACGTGTCCGATCTCCTGCTTGATGATGGCGTCGATCTTCTCCTTGCCGGCCTTCTCGGGGACCATGACCTTCATGCTTTCGTAGAAGACGATGGAGTCCTTCTCCAGGCCGATGGCGGTATTCAGGATGTCCTCAAGCGGTTCCCGGCCGGAGAGGGACGCCGACGGATCGGCGCCGAAGACCTCGCCGTCGGCCATGGCCTGAAGGTACAGCGCAGCCTCGTCGTTCGGGTCGAACGTCAGGGGGCGCGTCTCGGCCTCGGCCAACTCGGCGCGCATGGCGGCAAACGTCTTCTCGTGGTCGTCTTCCATGGCTGCGAGGCGCAGGAGGAGGTCGCGGTTTGCGCCTTCGGCCGTTTCGGCCGCCTTGCGGTAGAACTTGGCGCCGTTGCGCTCGATCTGCTCGGCCATCTCGAAGATCTCATCTGCATTGAACCTGATCATTGTGCGTCTCCTTGTGCCGGCGGGGTGAACACCCGCTGACCCAGTTCGCGGTCCAGCATGAACAGGGCGCCCGGCGCGCCGCTCGAGAGTTTCAGTTGCTGGATGACGGCATCGACGTTGGACTCTTCCTCGACCTGCTCGGCCACGAACCACTGGAGGAAGTTGGCCGTCGCGTGGTCCTTCTCGTCGGCCGCCAGGGTGACCAGGTCGTTGATGCGGCCGGTGACGATTCGCTCGTGTTTCAGTGCGTGCTCGAAGGCGGCCAGTGGAGAGTCCCACTCGGTCGGCGGCGCGTCGAGGGCGTTGAAGACCGCGCGGCCGCCACGCTCGTTAAGAAAATCGTAGAACTTCATCATGTGGAAGATCTCTTCCTGATACTGCACCTTCATCCAGTTGGCAAGCCCTGTGAGGTTCATCGCGTCGAACTGGGCCGCCATCGCCAGGTAGATGTTGGCCGAGAACATCTCGAAGTTCATCTGGTCGTTCAGCGCGTCTTCGATTTTCTTGCCGATCATGGCTTTATCCTTTCCACAGACCGTGGACGTTGCAGTATTCGCGGGCGGTGACTCCGGCGGCGGTAACGGCAAAAACCGCCTCCGGTGCGTCGCCGGGCGCGAGGAACTGCCGGTACGCCTTGCCGTCGGCCACGAGTTCGATCCACTGGATGTAGTGCTCGGCTTCCATCGGGTGGGTGGCGTTCCGGCCGACCCGTACCCGTACCCCCTCGCCGGTCCTCTCGATGAAGGGCACGTGCTTCTCGGTCGCCGCGTCCTGGGTCTTCTCTTCCTGGAGTGTCATCGGCTGGCCGCAGCAGACCAACTCGCCCGCGCCGGCGCCGACGACCTCGACGATGTTCCCGCACACCTCGCACTTGTACACCTGGAGTCGCTCGGTCATTTCTGTTCCCCTTTCTCCTTTTGCCCGAAGCGTTCTGCCTAGAGCGCGCCGGTTCCGTGTCTGTGCGGCGGCGCCCCCGCCGGGCTACGCCAGATCCCGAACAGCCCCCAGAGCGGCATCGTAGTCCGGTTCGTCCGTGATTTCACTGACGATCTGAGCGTGGCGGACCACCCCGTCCAGGCCCACCACAAAGACCGCCCGCGCCAGCAGCCGGAGTTCCTTGATCAGCACGCCGTAGGCCATGCCGAAGGCGGCGTCGCGATGGTCCGAGAGCGTTTTGACCCTCTCGACCCCGGCCGCGCCGCACCACCGGGCCTGCGCGAAGGGCAGGTCCATGCTGATGGTCAGGATAACCACGCCCTCGCCCAGCGCCGCCGCCTCCTGATTGAACCTCCGCGTCTGAATGTCGCAGACCGGCGTGTCGAGCGACGGCACGGCCGTGATGACGATGACCTTGCCGCCGAACTCCGACAGCGATACCGAATTCAGATCGCCGTCGAGCACCGTGAAGTCCGCCGCGCGGTCTCCGACGCGTACCTCGTCACCCACCAGCGTCAGCGGCCCGCCCTTGAATGTGATGACTCCGGTTCGTTCATTCATGGTAAACTCCTTGCCGCTTCGCCCGATACCCTCCGGCGAGGCAGATTGTCGTGCCGGCCGCTGTCGCGGAACAGGCAGACCTTCGCCACGGCCACGCCGGGACTGACCGGCAGGCCACGAAGCCGTGTCTCGTTCTCCGCATTAGGGTTCATCTTCGGTTCGCCTTGCTTCTGGCGCAGCAGCAGGTTCGTCCGCCTCTACCTCCGCACCATACCCTAGTTCCTGAACCGCCTCGCAGAGAACACCGGCGGGGGAGGGGTCGAGCCCGCTGCCGGAGACCTGGGCCCGGCCGCCGGAAAGATCGACCTCGACGCTCTCGACGCCCGGGCACGCCAGCAACGCTTTCCTGACGGCGTGGGCGCAGTGGCTGCATTTCATACCCGTTATTCGCAGCGTCAGCGTCCGGCCCCTGTCGGAAACATCGTTCCGGCCCTTGTGCCTGGGCCGATAGAAGGCTCCGGCAGCCAACACGCCCAACAGGGCGGCGGCCGATACGGTCTTTACCCATCCCGGCATCCAGCCGTGATGCATGGCCGCCTGCACCTGGTGAGCGGTCACGATTCTGTCCAGCACCAGACCACCGACGAATGCGGCCACCATCATCGTGGCGAGGTAGATCAGGCAGGTTCGCTTGCCCAGGACTTTCCAGATGGTGGCCACCGTGGCGGCGTTGGTCGCCGGGCCGGTCATCAGCAGCGCGAAGGCGGCCCCGGGCGAGACGCCGGTCAGGATCAGGCCGGCTGCGATGGGGATCGACGCCGTCGCACAGATATAGACCGGAATGCCGACCAGCATCAGCACCAGAATCTGCCACGGGCCCGGCGGAACGACGCTTGAGAAGTAGCCCTCCGGCACAACCGCCGAGATCAGTGCAGCCACGGCCAGGCCCACGAGCAGCGTCCGCCCGATGTCGCGCGGCAGCGTGAGGAAACCGTAGGTGAGCGCGCGGCCGGTCCGGCTCCGCCTCGGCCCGGGCGAGCAGCAGGCCTCGTGGCACTTCTGGGCCGGCCCGGCCGTGGCGCCCCCGGTCTCTGTGGCCGCGACGATCGCGCCACCGAGGACGCCGGCGACCAGCGCCGCGAGAGGACGAAAGACCGCGAAGATCGGCCCGAGAAGACTGAACGTCACCAGGATGCTGTCCACGCCCGTCTGGGGGGTGGAGATGAGAAAGGCCGTCGTGGCGCCCTTGCTCGCGCCGTGGCTGCGGATGGAGGCGGCCACGGGAATCACACCGCACGAGCACAGCGGCAGCGGCACGCCGAACGCCGACGCCTTGACGACCGGCCAGATGCCGCGCCCTCCCAGGTGCCGCTCCACCAACTCGGGCGAGATGGACACAGACAGCACGCCCGCCACGAGAAAGCCGAACAGCAGGTACGGGGCCATCTCGCCAAGAACGGCCCAGAAGGTCACCGGGATCTCGGTCAGCCATTCAGTCATGGGCTCGCCGCCCGGCCTCCGCCCCGCAAGGGCGAGGAAGGCCGATCACCAGTTCTCCCCGAGCACCTCGAAGTGCGCCTGCGGATGGTCGCAGGCGGGGCAGGCCTCCGGCGCCTCGGGGCCTTCGTGCAGGTAGCCGCAGTTGCGGCAGCGCCACACGACCGGCGTATCTTTCTTGAAGACCGTGCCCTCGGCGATATTCTTCGCCAGGGCCAGATACCGCTTCTCGTGCTGCTTCTCGGCAACGGCGATGGACTCCATCGCACCGGCGATCTCGTCGAAGCCTTCCTCGCGGGCGACCTTGGCGAACTCGGGGTACATGGTCGTCCACTCGTAGTTCTCGCCGCCGGCGGCGGCCTTGAGGTTCTCGGCCGTCTCGCCGATCGTGCCGAAGGGGAAGGCGGCGGTGATCTCGGCCTCGCCGCCCGCCATGAACTTGAACAGGCGCTCGGCGTGCTCTTTCTCCTGGTTGGCGGTTTCCTCGAAGACGGCAGAGATCTGCACGTAGCCGTCCTTGCGTGCCTGGCTGGCGAAGTACGTGTAGCGGTTCCGCGCCTGCGACTCGCCGGCGAAGGCGGCCATGAGGTTCTTCTCCGTTCTGCTGCCCTTAAGTTCCATGGTCTCGCTCCCTTTCTACCTTGCCCTTTTCCTGCTGCGCTTGGCGGACTTGCGGCAGTGGGCACACAGGCCCTCGAATTCCAACTCGTGGCCGAGGATCTCGAAATCCGTCTTCCCCCGAACCGCGGCATCCAGGTCCGGGAACACCTCGGCCGCGATGTCTTCGATTCTACCACACGCGAGGCAGCGGATGTGGTAGTGTTTATGGATTCCACCGTCATACTGCCGCGGGCCACGGCCGAGGCAAAGACTCCTTATCAGGCCCTTCCCCACGGGATGTCAAGGGCATTTCACGGGAGATGGTGGCAATGCTACCTTGTCAACTTCCGCCGAGCACGCCCGTTCGAGCCCGACGCGCCCGTTCGAGCCCGACGCGGCGCGCAGCGTCCCGTTGGGAGAGCCGTCGGGTGGCCTTGTGCCGCTCTCGAACCTACGCACTGGTGGGTGCACAGCACCCACCCTGCATTCTCACACGGCGCGGCGGCTGCCGTGCGGGAACGGGCCGGAAGCCCGGCCGGAAAAAACCGGAAATCCACCCGGAATTGACACAGGTCAAGGCAACCGGTCGGGCGGTATGCTATCATGGCAAGTGGATGGGGGGATCGGCTGCGCGGCCGCCTGCGCAGGCGGCGGCACGCGTGGGGTTGGCGGCAGGATGCGTATGGAGGAGCGGCGCCCATGACCGGATTCCACTGCCCCGGCCAGGATATGCGATACTGGAGACCCGCCGACATCTCCGAGGGTGCGTGTCCGCGCTGCGGCGAGGCGATCGAGTTCTGGAAAGACGATCCGCGCCGCCGATGCCCGTCGTGCGGGGCGATGGTGGTCAATCCAAACTTCGACATGGGCTGCGCCAAGTGGTGCCAATTTGCGGACAGGTGTCTCGGCGCGGGGGCCGTCGAGCAGGCGGAACCCGCCTTGTGTGATGCGTTGATCGAGCGGATGAAACGGGTTTTCGCCGACGATGCCCGCCGCAGCCGTCACGCGCTCGCGGTTCTTGATTACGCGGAGAAGATCCTGCTGCACGAACAGGCCGATCCGCTTGTCGTCAAGGCCGCTGCGGTCCTGCATGACATCGGCATTCATGCCGCCCGGGAGATCCTGGAGCGGCTCGGCGTGGACGAGGGGCGCGCCGAGCACGTTTGCCGCATCATCGCCGAGCATCACTCGGCCGGGACCATCGACACCCCGGAGTTTCGCATCGTCCGGGACGCCGGCCATCTGGTGAACCTGTTTGACGAGTCTCCTGGTGTGAGGCCGGCCGAGGCTGAAGTCGTCATTGGCCGCGCCTTCAGGACGGCCGGCGGGCGAGACCTGGCCCGTCGCCGTCTGGGCAGAGAAGACGCCAAACCGGACGCACGTTCGGCGAGAGGGGATGCGCTGTGAGCGGCATTTCGACCGACAGACAATCGTGCGCGAACGCGTTGTCAACCAGTACGACTACGCTACGTTCCGCGCGGCGGCCTTCGGCATACGCCTCCGTACTGGACCAGGCCGCCGCGAACGCAGTTTATGCCTGTTCCTGGTGGCCTGGGAAGGCCACCAGGCGGACAAAAAGGCGAAGTAGCGTTGTAGTACCAGGCGATTCCGGAAAAAACGGCTGGACTTGACCTGCGTCAAGGCCCAGGGCTCGCCGCAGGCCTATTATAGAGACGAAGACTGGAACGGGGGATTGGAGCGACCTCATGAGCGGGCGGGCTCGGAGAATTGTAAAAATCGATGAGGAGAAATGTGACGGCTGCGGGGCGTGTGTCCCGAGTTGTGCCGAGGGGGCGGTCCAGGTTATTGACGGCAAGGCCCGACTGGTGGCCGAGAACCTCTGCGACGGGCTGGGCAACTGCCTGGGCACGTGTCCGAAGGGGGCGATTACCATCGAGGAGCGGCCGGCGGAGGCGTTTGACGAGGCGGCCGTCGAGGCCCACAAACGCTCGCCTGGCGGCACAGCGGCGAGGCCACGGCCGTCGAGCCCGGCGCCGCCGGCGCCCTGCGGCGAACAGCCCGGCGTCTGTCCCGGAGCGATGGCACGGACGTTCGACGACGGAGATGAGCCCTCGGCGCACACGACACCGCCCGGTGCTGCAACGACGGCCGGGGCCCGTAAGTCTCGCCTGCGTCACTGGCCGGTGCAACTGACACTCCTGCCGCCGCAGGGGCCGATGTGGGACGGTGCGGACGTCCTGCTGGCCGCCGACTGCACGGCCTTTGCGATGCCCGATTTCCACGAGCGGCTTCTGGCAGGAAAGACGCTGGCGGTCGCGTGTCCGAAACTCGATGATGCCGAGGCCTACGTCGAGAGGCTGGCGACTGTCTTTTCGCAGAACGCCGTCCGGTCGGTGACGGTTGCCCGGATGGAAGTGCCGTGTTGCGGGGGGCTGGAGCGGATCGTCGGGAAGGCCATGGAGCGAGCCGGCAAGCGGATCCCGGTAACGACTGTCGTCCTCGGCGCGCGCGGCGAGGTTCTGGAGGTCCGGGGGGCCGAGGTCGGCGGCGGACTTGGCTTGGACCCAAGGTTGTAGCGCCGGGCTTTATGCCCGGCGGCCGCCCGTCAGGCCGACCCGTACGGGGGGATAAACCCCGGCGCTACGGCTGTTCGGAAACACTTTCTCGCTCCTGCTTAGCCAGGGAGGACGCGGATGAGGCTGTACGTGGTGAGATCTTCAGGTCCCTGCATAGTCTCCGACCAACGGGTGGGGGACGGGGTGAAATGACACACAATGCGAAAAGGAGCGAGGGATGAGCATGTTTTGCTACCAATGCGAACAGACCGCCAAGGGCGCCGGCTGCACTGCGGGGGGCGTCTGCGGAAAGGACCCGGAGACAGCCGCCTTGCAGGACCTGCTGGTGTTCGCCGCCAAGTGCCTGGCGCGGTACGCCCACCGGCTGAGGGCCCTCGGCGCAAGCGACCGCCAGACCGACGTCTTCATTCTGGAGGCCCTGTTCTCGACGGTCACGAACGTCGACTTCGACCCCGCGCGCCTGGAGCAGATGCTCGAGAAGGCCCGGGAAATCGGCGGCCGCCTGAAGGCGCGCTACGAGCAGGCCTGCCGCCGGGCCGGCGCCGAGCCTGAAGCACTCTGCGGCGAGGATTGCTGCCTGGCCGAGACCCGCGAGGCGATGCTCCAGCAGGCCCAGACGCTGCGGATCGACCGGCGCAGGGCCGAACTCGGCGACGACGTCGCCGGCCTCCAGGAACTCGTCACCTACGGCCTCAAGGGCGCCGCCGCCTACGCCGACCACGCCCGGATCCTCGGCGTGGCCGATGAGGAGGTCTTCGCGGCCTTCAACGAGATCCTGAGCGCCCTGGCCGAGGTCCCCACCGACGCCGGCGAACTGACCGCCATGGCCCTTGGGGTCGGCGAACTGAACCTGAAGGTCATGGAACTGCTCGACAGGGCCAACACCGACGCCTACGGTCACCCGGAGCCGACACGGGTGCGCATCACGCCGGTGGCGGGCAAGTGCATACTCGTCTCGGGGCACGACCTGAAGGACCTGAAGATGCTCCTGGAGCAGACCGAGGGGAAAGGCATCAACATATACACGCACGGCGAGATGCTGCCGTGTCTGGCCTACCCGGAGTTGAAAAAGCACGAGCACCTTGCCGGCAACTACGGCGGCGCGTGGCAGCAGCAGCGCAAGGAGTTCGACGCCTTCCCCGGCGCCATCCTGATGACCACCAACTGTATCCGGAAGCCGCGCGACAGTTACATCGGCCGCATCTTCACCACGGGTCTGGTTGCGTGGCCCGGGGTCACGCACGTGACGGCGGGGCCCGACGGCGGCAAGGACTTCGCGCCGGTCATCGAGGCCGCCCTGGCCGCCGAGGGGTTCACCGACGACGCCGAAGAGAAGACCATCACCATCGGCTTCGCCCGCAACGCCGTCATGAGCGTTGCCGAAAACATAGTCGAAGCCGTCGAGGCCGGCAACATCCGCCGCTTCTTCCTCATCGGCGGATGCGACGGCGCCAAGCCCGGCCGCAACTACTATACCGAACTGGCCCGGCAGGTGCCGGACGACTGCGTCATCCTGACGCTGGGGTGCGGCAAATACCGGTTCAACAAACTGGACTTCGGCCGGATCGGCGGCATTCCGCGCCTGCTGGATTGCGGCCAGTGCAACGACGCCCACTCGGCCATCCAGATCGCCGTGGCCCTGGCAAAGGCGTTTGAGTGCGGCGTCAACGACCTGCCGCTCTCGATCGTCCTCTCGTGGTACGAGCAGAAGGCGGTTGCGATTCTGCTCAGTTTGCTGCACCTGGGCATCAACGACATTCGCATCGGGCCGTCTCTGCCCGCATTCATCACGCCCAGTGTCTTGCAGGTGCTGGTTGAGAACTTTAACATCATGCCCGTCACGACGCCCGAAGAGGACCTCAAGGCCATGCTGGGCGGCTGACCCGGGGCAGTCAGAAGGGATGGACATGAGACGACGCACGGCCTTGCTCGCATGGCTGGCACTCGCGGCCGCGGCGCCGCTGGCCGCCGCAGCGACGCCCGACGCGTGGTTCAAGGCCGAGGTCCTCGTGGATCGCACCGCCGTCGCCCGGGGCGACGCCTTCCGCATGGCCGTTGTCCTGGAGATCGACCGCGGCTACCACGTCAATGCCAACCCCCAGGACGAGGAATTCCCCATTCCAACCATCGTCCGGCCCGAACCTCACCCCGCCGTAACGTGGGGCAACGTCGCGTACCCCGCGGGCGAGCGGCTGTCGGCAACGTGGGCCGAGAGCGGCGGCATTTCGGTCTACGAGGGAAAGGCCGTCATCGTACTCGAAGCCACGGCCGCCAACGACGCGCCCACCGGGCCGACGATCCTGCGGTTGCATCTCTCCTACCAGGGATGCGACGCCGACACGTGCTACCCGCCGAGGTCGATGGTCCTCGAAAAAACGGTCACCATCGTCGGGGCCGGAACCGCCACGGACGAGGCCCACGCCGACGTCTTCGCGGCGGGCCGTATGGCCGGCCCTGCCGGCGGAGCCCCCGAGATCCGTTTTGAGGGGGAATCCGACGTCGCCTCGTGGTACGAGCAGGGGTTCCTTGCGTATCTCGGCCTCCTGCTTCTGGCGGGGTTGGCGCTGAACCTGACGCCGTGCGTCTTCCCGCTCATCCCCGTGACGATGAACGTCTTCGCCCAGCAGGGCGAGAAGCGGCCGCTGAAGGTCCTGCCGCTGGCCGTCGTTTACGCGCTCGGCCTGGCCGCAACGTTCACCGCCGTCGGGGTGTTGGCGGCACTGGCCGGCAAGAGCCTGGGCCTGGTGCTCCAGAGTCCGTGGGGCGTGCTCGGCGTCGTGACGGTGATGGCGGCGATGATGGCCAGCGCGTTCGGCGCGTTCGAGATACAACTGCCTTCGGGCCTCATGGGCAAACTCGGCGCGCGGCGAGGTCTCCTCGGCGCAGGCTTCATGGGCATGGTCATGGGCGCGATCGCCGCTCCGTGTGTCGGGCCGTTCCTGATCGCGCTGATCGCCTTCATCGCGACGAGGCGGTCGGTCCTCTTGGGCGGCATCTCGTTCTTCGTTACCGGCCTGGGACTGGGCCTGCCGTACGTCTTCCTCGGCACGTTCACGAGCCTGATCAACCGGTTCCCGCGAGGCGGGGCGTGGCTCATCTGGGTCAAACGCCTGCTCGGCCTGGCACTGGCCGGGCTGATCCTGTACTTCATTCAGCCGTACGTCGCGCCCGCGTTCTTCTGGCCGGCCGTGCTCGGCCTGTTCGTGTTTGCGGCCGTCTTTCTGGGGCTGCTCGAGGGGCAGTCGCGGCGGCCGTTCACCAAGCGGTTCTGGGCCGTGCGCATCACCGTGGCGGTGCTGATCCTGGCCGGAGGCATCGGGTTCTACGCCAGGTACGCTCCGGTCCTTGTTGATACCGGACGCGTACGCGCCGGCGGCCAACCGGGTGCGACGCCTGCCGCTGCCTCCGACGGCCCGCACGTCGAGTGGACGCCGTGGCAGGAGGGTGCACTCCGCAACGCCGCAGCCGCCGGCGAACCCGTCCTCCTCTACTTCGGAGCCACCTGGTGCACCGAGTGCCGCACCTGGAAGGCACATATCTTCACGAACCCCCAGGTCGTTGAGGCGAGCAAGGGCCTGGCCCGCATCTACGTGGACATGAGCCAGGCGCCCGAAGGGGCGAAACGCCGGTTCAGCGACACCTACCGCGGAACCAACCCACCCGCCGTCATCGTCTTCGGCCGCGACGGCCGCGTCGTCACCGCCTACCGCGACCCGCCGTCGCCAGAGGCGTTCCTCCAGACGCTCAAGCGCGCTGCCCCTGAAATGTAGGCCGGGGCAAAAAGGTTCCAGGAACCTTTTCCCTGAAGGGCCCGGAGGGTGCTACGCCGAAAAGGTTCCTGGAACCTTTTTGCCCCGGCAATCATGCTTTGCCGCCTGCCCAACTCAACGCCGTTCTCTGCGTTCCGCTCTCCCGGCGCGCCGGGATCGCGGCTCGGCAGCGGGCCGTTGCCGTTTGTCGCTTGCCCGCCGAAGCCTTGGCGAAGGCGGGTTACCCCGATTGATGCCGTTCTCTGCGTTCAAAGCCGTTGCCGTTCGTTCCGCATTCTGCAACGGCCATGCCCCCGATTCCCATCGGGGGTTAGTAATGGGGCGACGGACCAAAAAAATCCCTCCCCGAACTTTTTATAACCCCTTGCCCTGCGGGGACTTAGGTCACCCCCCTCCCGAATCCCCTAAAACGATTTGACTTTCGCCGAAAACGTGTTATACTCGTTACAGTATGGGCGACGCAAAGGA
This sequence comes from Planctomycetota bacterium, assembly GCA_030602705.1. Classification (GTDB taxonomy): domain Bacteria; phylum Planctomycetota; class Phycisphaerae; order FEN-1346; family FEN-1346; genus JAUVZF01. Next base: position 1,345 of record JAUVZF010000086.1, on the reverse strand, counting down.
CGTAAGGGCACATCGCTCACGCATGTCTGGGCCGGGGGCCGGCACAAGCCGAGCGGTTGAAAGACCCCGTCCCATCTTCCAAGAGGAGAGGGCGGACGTTTAAGGAAACATCCGTGGGCGAGGTCCCAGGATACGAACTTAAGGGCAATTCAACTCGGGGGGGTCCCGAGGGCCCTGAAAACACGTCAACCGTTGTCGAGGGGAAGGGTAGGCCACGAAGCGGAACCTCAACACTGCAACGCGGGATTGCAGAGGGTTGAACGGCTACTTGGAGGGAGGAAAGGAGCAGTACCATGTTTAAGGCAACGATTAGTCTTGTAGCGGTTGTGGGATTGGTATTCGCACTGGCCCCGGCGGCACAGGCGGGTCTTACCGGCCCCAACGGCATTATATGCCCAACGGGCACCAATCCTGGCACGGGACTGGAGTGGGCCATCGGTGACACCTACCAAGTGTTTTTCACCACGAGTACGAAGACCGACGCGACGTCATCGGCTATCGCGGATTATGACACGTTCGTGAATGCGGCCGCCCAACTCTCCGCACTACCCGGCGTTAAGGACGCCACATGGTACGCCGTGGTCTCCACTGTCGGCACTAACGCCAACGAGAATGCGGTGGTTTCCGCTCCCGTCTACTTCTTAAACGGCGATAAGGTGGCGGATGATTTCACCGATATGTGGGACGGAGGGATTTCGGATGGTGGCAATGTCATAAACCCATGGTTTAATGAATCAGGTGTGAACAATTGGGACCTGGGCATAGACCCGGCTGATGGTGTCACCCCATTGGGCTTTGGTCCCATGACCAACTCCCCCGTCGACGCGAGCCAGGGAGTAATTAATGTGTGGACTGGCAGTACGAAATACGGCCTAGAAAGTACTATAACTAATGAGTCAATGGGATTAGGTGTCTCTCCGGATACAACCACTGGTGATGACCATGCGAGAGCAGGGCAAATGAATCGAAATCTAAGCTATTGGGCGTATCGTGGTTACAGTGGTTGGTTAAACACCGAGGAATTTTACATGTACGCCTTATCCGAGCCACTGCAGGTCATCCCCGAGCCGGCCACGCTGGCCCTTCTCGCCCTTGGCGGTCTGGGCCTGCTGCTGAAGCGGCGGCGGTAACCCGTCACAAGTGACGAAGCAACGAGCGGCGTCCCCAACGGGACGCCGCTTCTTTTTCATCCCCGCCGCGCCGTTTATGGACTGCGGCGGCCTGCCGCCGCTTTGCCGTTATGAAGGCAGCCGTAGGGTCCGTACGGACGCGGCGTTTTCTCTCGCCGAACCGTGAGGCGCCGAATCGCTGATCCGCGTGCGTGCGAAGCACGCACCCTACGACT
>JAUVZF010000005.1 GCA_030602705.1 Planctomycetota bacterium | reverse complement strand
CCAGCAGGCACACCTGTTGCGCGCGACCGAACGTATCAGCGCCGACATCCGCTCCCTTACAGTCGCGGCTCGGATAGCCGCCGCGCGAGCCCCATCAGTCTTCGACGTTGCAGACGCGGCCTTCGAAGATGTCCACGGCCTTCCGGACGACGGGGTCGTTCATGGCATCCTGGAGTTTACGTCGCCGGTCCGGTGCCTCACCGCCCGCGGGCCGCTTTTTTTTTTCGTCCGACGGCGGCGCAGCCGGCGCAGCGCCCGCCAGCGACGCCTCGAGCGCTTCCAGCCGGGCCACGACCTGCGGCAGCGGCTCCATCTCCGAGAGCGACGCCATCCGGACGAGGGCCAGTTCCGCAATCGGGCGCGCATCGACCACCCACCTGGCCCGCGTCCGCGCCTCGCCGAGATACCCGAGGCACGCCACCAGGGCCGGCACAGAGAGTTTCTCCGCCACCTCGGCCAGGCGCTCGCGGTCCGGGCCGAAGGCGTCCAGGAGTTGGGCCTCCGGGCCGCACGTCGCCACGACCAGCAGGTCGCGGACCTGGCGCATGAGTTGCTCCAGGAGCGACCGGATGTCGGTGCCGCCGGCCAGAAGGTCGCCGAACCGTGCGAGCGCGCCGCCGTGGTCGCCGTCGGCGCACGCGCCGATGACGGCCAACACGTCCTCGCCTGCGACGGCGCCGACCGTCTCGCGGACGGCATCGAGAGTGACCACCCCGTCGCCGACGGCGATGACCTGGTCGAGGAGCGTGATGGCGTCGCGGACGCTGCCGCGCCCTTCGCGGGCGATGGCCTGGATGGCATCGGCCTGTGGCTTGACCTTCTCCTTCTTGCAGATCATCTTGAGGTGGGCGGCGATGAGGTCCGTCGGGACGGCGCGGAAATCGAACCGCTGGCACCGCGACAGAACCGTCGCCGGGAGTTTTTCGGGCTCGGTCGTCGAGAAGATAAACTTGACGTGCTCGGGCGGCTCTTCGAGCGTCTTGAGGAGGGCATTGAACGCGCTGGAGGAAAGCATGTGCACTTCGTCGATGTAGTAGATTTTGAACCGCGCCCGGGCGGGGCGGTAGTGCACGTTGTCGCGAATCTGCCGCACGTCATCGACGCTGTTGTTCGAGGCGCCGTCGATCTCCAGGACGTCCATGTCGTCGCCGCGGTGGATGGACTCGCAGATGTCGCACTTACCGCACGGCTCGGCCGTGGGGCCCTTCTCGCAGTTCAGGGCCCGGGCGAGGATTCGCGCCATGGTCGTCTTGCCGACGCCGCGCGTGCCACAGAACAGGTACGCGTGGGCGACGCGGTCGTGCTCAATGGCGCTGCGAAGCGTCCGCGCAACGGGGTCCTGACCGATGACCTCATCGAAGGTCTTGCTGCGATAGCGCCTTGCCAGAACCGTGTATGCCATGCGTAAATCATCCCCGCGTCAGGTCCAGTACGGAGGCGTATGCCGAAGACCACCCCCGCTCCCTTACGGTCGCGGCTAGTCATGTCATCGCCGGTCGCCGCGACGGGGTTGCCGTTCGCTGTTCAATCCGAAATCCGCAATCCGAAATCCGCAATAAAAATGGCCGTGCACCTTCCCTCGACAGGCGGCACTCGTCGGGTGACGTGCTCCGCGGCTCCGGCCAGATAGCCCCACGGCGCATGAGTCTTCCGGCTTAGGGCTGCTGCCTTCCGGCCCTGACCCGGTTCACCGACGACCCATCGCATGGGATCCAACCCTCAACGCCCGGTGGCCCGCTCCCGTGCGAACGCCTCGAGCCTCAAGAAGGGATTCAGCCCTGCTGTAGCGGGTTGCAGGTACAGGGGACCGCTAACCCCCCGCCTAGCACGGCCATCTTCTTTGTTCCTCCCATCGGTAGCCTTCCCTGGATTTTCACGTCCAAGTAAAGGGTCCGTTCCCCGCATGCACCTTGCGGCGGTAGGCTTGCCAGCGGTTTCTTGCCCTGACGCTTGCGAGCCCTATTGATGCTGGCCAGCCGCGCTTCAATGTCTGCCGGTGTATCCTTGCCGCGCATTGCCTCGTCCGGGTTCTTAAACTCGCTCCAACGGTGTGCGTGCACCACGATCTTCCCGCCGATCTGTGGGGCAACGACTTGGCGTAGTATAATCTGCCGCTGCACCTTTGTCAATTTTGCCCACTTGCGAAACCGTTCAAACCAGCCCCGTCGGGCTCGTCGGGCTTCCTTCGCATCCCTGGCCTTCTGCGGCAGGGCAGCAATCCGCTGGCGAACCTCGGCAAGGTCCGCTTCGGTTTGGTCTTCGGCAGTGACAACCTCTCGCAACTTCTTGCCACCCGCCTTGCTCGTCAAGCCGCCGTACATGATTGCGTCCAGTAGCCGGTTATGCTTTCGCTTCAAAGTCTTCAGGCGCTTCTCAAGCCGCTGCTGTTCCTTGTCAAGACGGCCCGTTTCCTCGTCACCGCCGGTGGCGGCCAGCACAGCAGCCTCAAACTTTTCGTCGTCATCGAGAACAGCCATTATGGCCTGGACAACGTAGCGCTCAAGAAGGCGCTGCGGTATAAGTGGCATGGTACACCGGGGGCCTTCCTTCGGTTTGCAGATACGGCCGGAGCATCCATAGTAATCATAATGCCTGCCTTTGGCTGTGTAGCCAGCCACGTTCATCGGGCGTCCGCACCGGCCACAAATCAACAAGCGGCTGAGGGTGGCCCCCCTGCCAACCGGCCGAGGCTGCCGCGAAAGGTTCTGCTTAGCCAGTGCTCTCAGTTGATTGAACTCACGGCGGGTCATCAAGGGCGGAAACCTCAACGTGAACCTGTGCGGTTGCTTCCGCTTGGCGGGGTCAGGGACAGACACTTCAAGTTCGCCCGTCACGCGGGCCTCTCCATTGGGGCCGCGAAGCATTGAGGAGATCGTGCCGTCACGCCAGCCGCCCTTGCTGTATTTCTTGTGTACGGGCGGCCGCACACCGAACTGGGTCAACAAATCTTCGGCTTCCTGGCGGTCGTGGGCGGTTGTCTGGTCGTTCAACAAGCGCGCGATCTGGCCGTAGGACCATCCGTGCGTGAGGCGAAGGGCCTTGATGAGTTCCCACACCCGGATCTCCGCCGGGTCGTGCTCTAGTTTGCGGTCATCGTTCCAACGCAGTCCGTACGGTATCCTCTGTCCAAAGTTCAGGTCGCCCGCCTCGGCCTTGTCAAGGAAGGCATCGAGCATCTTGCGGCGGGAGCGCTTCCTTTCGCGCGTATCCATAGCTGCCTTCATCGTGCCTACCATCTCGCCATTTTCGTCTTGGGCCGCATCGGGACTCGTGAAGTCCACGAGCCGGATTCCAAGCCGGTCAAAAACGTCGTTGAGGTCGAGGTAGTCCCGCGTATCGCGCACAAGTCTGCTCTGGTCATAGAAAACCACGGCGCCAAACCGTCGCATCGTGGCGTCGACCAAGAGGCGTTGAAGTTCGGGGCGGCCCTTGATGTTGCCGCCCGATTTGCCCGCATCCTCATAGACCTCGACAACCTGCCAGCCCCGCTCCTTGCAGAACCCTCGGATGCGTTTGGTCTGGACCTTAAGGCTTGCGCCTTCCTCAGCCTGGCCCGGCGTAGAAACGCGAATGTACCCGACCGCTCGGACCTTCGCCTTGCTCACCGTTCGGCTTCTTTCAAAAGAAGGTCGGGCCGCGCAGCGGTCGGAATAGCAAGCGGCCAAAAGAAATGCCTCTGCATCCGCCACGCGGCCCGTTTTTCCGTTGGATTGGCATCGCTGCTATTCCCTGCCTACATTATACGCCGCACCGCCCCGAAAAAAACCCTAAAATCCCGCCGAGAAATCGCTTTACTTTGGTCAAGTAGACGCATATCATTGCGCATGGACATTTCGACCGAAAGGAGCCAAACATGAAAAAGCAAAAAACGAAACCGGCTGCCGGAGTGCAGCCCAAGCAGAAGGCCAAGGCAAAGGCCAAGGTCAGCGCAGCGGATGAGAAGAAGGCCGTCGCCCTTTCCGTCAAGGCGATCACCGCCACCGATCCGCCGCACGCGCTAAGCGGAAAGGAACTCGACGCCATTGTTGCCAAGGTGCCGTCCTTCCACGACCGTGGCCCCTTGCGGCGGCTGCTCCGTGCAAAGGGCCTGCATCCCCAACAAGGCAAACGTCGCGGCAAGGATACGGTTGTTGACGCGAAGGCGATCCAGAACGCACAGAAGTAGGGGGGCGACCACGAGCGTAACGCTGCGGGCCGTAGAGACTTACCTGCGCGAATCCGGCATCCCCTACGTCGAAGTGGATCGTGGGTTCCACTTCATCGCCTATTGTGAGACAGGTCCCAACCTGCTCGTTACCTGCAGGCCGTTTTCAAGGCCCGGCGTGCGCGACGCTATGCAGATATGGCAGGGCATTTTCGGGACGGGTTTCGTGGCCGCCGAGGTGCGCGTCCGGAAAGGTCGTTTCGTGTTCGTGGCCCTGGACGGCACGGTAATTGAAAGTGCGGTTTGACTAACGAAAGGAGACGTGCTATGGAGCGGGCAAGAATGTTGATCGTGTTGGCCGCTGTGGTGCTGTTGTTGGGTTGTGCTGATCAGCCGGGTTTGCCGGGTTTGTCGTTCCAAGAGTTCAAGGAAGAACTGCAGTCGATGGATGTCCGTGGGGTGCTGGGGGAAGGCGCCGATACGCGTATAGTAGTGCTCAAGTCGCGACTGTTCAGCCGCTTCGGTAAACCGGAACGGGTCCAACAAACAGGTGGTTCGGTATTTGTCTACTATCCAATCGCCGATGGCCTGGTCCAGATTGAAGCGTGTGCTGCGCGCTGGAATGGAACGATGCAGTTTAGTTATCTGTCTTGTAGCCAACCGAAGTTGCCCGATGAACCGGCTCATCCGATGTGGCAACACTATCTGCCGCTCGACCCCAGATCAGCGTCGTTCACCCCTAGGCACGTTATGCCCGTTACGCGGGCTGGCGCGACCAAGGAGAAGGATCAGACCATCTTGGCTTGGTATCTCAAGACGCATGACGATCCCTTCCGGATCGAGAAAGAAGAGAGCCTTGGGAGCAAATACTCGCCAGGCCGCCCGATCTACTACAAGTACCAGATATACAAATCTGGGAAGAAATGGGCGAATTACCGGACAGAGTCCGATGCAAAAAAGCGTGTCTCCGCAGACCTCTTGACGATGGCATGGGACTTGCTGGGTGATGAGCAACGTAAGTTGAGGGACCAATGGGAGCAGCGCTGCCGGGATTTGTGGAATAAGCATTCGCGGGACCATACGGTGAAGGTTGAGGAACCCGTTCTTTTCGTCTCCGCTATGCGGGTGTACTAACCGATGGGAAGGTTTCGACCAGAGGGCCTTCCCTTCGTGGAACTCTGGCTTGCGTGGCGCAAGTACAGGGGTGGAGGTTGCGGACCTGGCGGAGGCGAAGCGGTTGCTGCGGCGACAAGGGCGTGAGGCGGAAGCGCATCCCCGCTGGCCCTGCCTGATACCCCCCAGTTCTTTGTAGGGCGTGTTCTCGTTGCGCCTGTCGTGCGCTGGCACGCCAAGCAAGGCAAACCATAGCCCGCCAGACCGGGGGGCGCAGGCGCAAGGAGGCAGCCGAGTTCATCAGACCCGCCGCTACCCCGACTGATCCGGATTCAGTCGTCAAAGGGATGTGCGCGAATGGGGCGTAACATGTTGATGGAGCGTTTTTTGCGGCGTCTGGCGTCAGTTGACTTAGTCGGGAGGTGGCGGTGTGGATACCCCATGCCGCACCGTTTATGGAGTGCGGCTGAGGCCGTGGAGTGAAACTGCCCACAGGCGAGCATGTATGGCGTTCAGACCCACCAATATGATTCCAGCGATGAAGAGGCCCACCCCAACGACCGTGCCGCAAAGGCGCAGGTTCATCTTGTCAAGGTTCGCAATTCCCGCGCCGACGCTAACATCCATCGCCATGAATCCAACACCCACGAACGCGCCCAGCAAAATGAGCAGGACCCCACCGATTAGGCCGCCCTCTGGACGCCCCGCGTTTGCCCGTATCCACCGGCGGGCTGTTTCTTCCGCCGCCCGCAGGTCCGCTTTCTCCTGGTTTTGCCGTGCGCGCTGCTGTGATTCTTTCCGCGTCCGCTGCTGCGCTTCTGCGCGAATCCTCTCCACTTCCTTGCGGGCCCGCTCCGCCTCCTTTTGGACTGCTTTCTGTTTGGCAAAGTCCAGCTTGGAAAGCGGAACGGAATGGACTTTGCCGCATTCCGGGCAGGTATCCTGCTTGCCGCTTAAAGCCTGGTCTGTTTCGAGGTCGGTCTTACAGAACGGACACTTGTACCATATCGTGCGGGTCGTCATGACTTATCTCCTTTCCTTGGTTCGGCCCCCGAACCGCGACTCGGTTCCGACTTTCCATCGGCGCGTTTTTCGGTCGGATCAGGCGCGCCTGATCGGTCACTTCTCAGGAGACATGATCTCCGGAAACTTCTGCGCCTTGGGTCCCGTCGCGTTATCATCTACAGCCAGGACACGTTCCCGTAGCGTGCCATTCCCAACGCCAGACTCCGTGGAGTCGTGTCCACTTGCGCTCTGGGTGAGGAGATAGGTCGCGGTTGCACACAGCACACGGCGGCGATCCGAGCCAAGACGCGCCAGGCGCAACCCTGGCTCGCCTGGCGGGGTATCACAGGGCAGGCAGGAGGAGCCATGCGCCGTTCGCCCCATCCGCTCACCCCCGAATCTCACTGAGGCGGCTTGCACACACGTCGCGCGCGAGGATCTGCCTCAGCAACTCTGCCCCTCACGTCAGTGACGCGCGCCGCTTTCACCTCTTCCGGGGCTTGTCCGGAAGCTTAAACGTGAACAGGTACTCGTAGCCGTCCTCGATCCAGCGTCCGGCGTATCCGTCGCCGATTTCCGCCCACGAGGCGCGAACATCGTTCACGCGGCCGTTGGCCGAGTTCTCCGCGACGAAGAAAGACTTGCGGCGAGGTTGCTTTCCAACGAGAAGGTATGGGCCACCATCGCCAGCGCCCTTGATGTCCAGGACCATCTCAGGGCAACCCTCGCCGACGCGCAGTAGAACTTGCCCGGCCAGCATAATTTTCTCCTCCGCGTTCACCCAGAAGAACTCAATGTTATCGTAACGCGGCATGACGATCTTTCTGATCAGGTCATGGACACCGCGTACGCCGACAATACGATACATCCCTCGGTTGGCCTCATCAGCAACCAACCTTGACCTAGATGTGACTCACTCCCTTGATCATAGCCAGCGTGTGTGGCAACGCAAGACATTTTGACCGCGTACACGGGCCAAAGGCGCGCTTGACTAAACCGCCTTTTAGTCGGCGAGTGGCGGATGGCCCTGGTGCGTTACTCGTTGGTATGCAATAATTTGCATGGGCACTGTGTTCTGACACAAGTCACACCATCCCCCTGTGGGATGCGTCCTCAATAGAGATTCTTCCACCAGAAACTATTCCGGGCGATGTCGCGGAAGCCCAAGAGCACCTGACCCCCGGCGACCAGGGCCATGCCGATAAGCAGGGCCGCCACGCCGATGAGCAAGGAACCCTTCGCCCTGGAAAGGAACATCGTCCCTGCCATTTCTATTTCCCCAATGCGCACCCACGGGGCGGCATACCGGATCGAGGAAAAGAGCGTGACCAGGATGCAGATCGCCGCCAGGGCAAAGCACACCAGGCCCGCAGTGGTGTAAACCCGACCGGCGATTCTTAGCCTCGTGTAGCTAGGCACGCTGCCCCGCAAGGGGCCCGTTGTTTGCCCAGACCGAGGCTTGCCGCCAGAATGGGACATCGCGGCGCTAGGCTTTGCGCTCGCAGAGACACCCAGGTTTCCATTGCGATTCCAGGTCCGGCGCGCCATAATCACGCCGAGTCGGGGTGTTGCTGTCGATGACCCATTGGAGAGTACCCGTGAGCCAGGTCATTATCGAAAACCCGGTCATTAACTCCCCATTCGCGGAACCCCACCGTCATTTCCGATTCTCTGACGAAGGCATCACCAACGAAATCGAGCCTTTCCGTCGGCCAAGTTCCTACTTCGTGCCCATCCCCGGTCCCAAGAAGAAGGGCAAGCGCGGCCAGATGGTCTTCGAGACGGAATGGACCCGCGACCGGATCGAACCGAACCGCACGATCAACAGAATCCGCGAACGTGTCGCCGTCTGACGGCAGGCCGGTCACCCGGACGTGACGAGGACGACCGCACGTCTCCTCGAATACTGGACCGCTCCCGACCGTAACCGGCGGCTTTTCTTCTGCCAGATCGAGGCCCTCGAAACCATCATCTATGCCACAGAGGTGGCCAAGAAGTACGGCGACACCTGGATCGAGAACGACCTGCGGAAGTTCAACGAGGATGCCAACCCCGGCCTGTACCGCATCGCTACCAAGATGGCCACAGGCAGCGGCAAGACTGTCGTGATGGCCATGCTCATTGCCTGGCACGTGCTCAACAAGCGGGCCAACCCCCAGGACAAGCGCTTCGGCGACGCGTTTCTGATCTGCACGCCGGGCATCACGATTCGCGACCGCCTTCGCGTGCTCCTGCCCAACGACCCCCAGAACTACTACCGGCTGATGGAGATCGTCCCGCCCGAACGGCGCGGCGAACTCGACAGTGCCAAGATCGTGATCACGAACTTCCACGCCTTCCTGCGGCGGGAAAAGGTCAAGGTGGGCAAACTGACCAAGCGAGTCGCCGCACCGGATGACCCTGCCGCCTTCACGGAATCCGAGGGCCAGATGGTCCGGCGCGTTTGTCGCTCGCTCGGCAGCAAGAAGCAGGTCATCGTCATCAACGACGAGGCCCACCATTGCTACCGCCATCGTGTGGTCGAGACCGAGGAGAAACTGACCGGCGATGACCGTAAGGAGGCCGAGAGCCGAGAGCGCAAGGCCCGCGTCTGGATCAGCGGCCTGGAAGCCGTCCGGCGGAAGATCGGCATCAAGGTCATCTATGACCTTTCCGCCACCCCGTTCTTCCTGCGCGGCTCCGGCTACTCCGAAGGCACGCTCTTCCCGTGGGTCGTGTCCGACTTCTCCCTCATCGACGCCATCGAGTCCGGCATCGTGAAGGTGCCGCGCGTCCCGGTGGCCGACGACTCGATGACCGGCGACATGCCGACGTACCGCAACCTCTGGTATCGCATTCGCGAGAACCTGCCGCGCAAGGGCCGTGGCACAAAGGCGATCACTGGCGAGCCGCGCCTGCCGGCCGAACTCCAGGGGGCGCTGCACAGCCTCTACGAGAACTACGAGAAGTACTACCGCCTCTGGGAGAAGAGCCAGAAGGACGAGCCGAACGGCTCGACTCCCCCCGTCTTCATCATCGTCTGCAACAACACGAGCGTCTCGAAACTCGTGTACGACTACGTTGCGGGGTGGGAAAAGACGCTCAAGAGCGGCCGCGCGGCCCTCGTGCCCGGCGCCCTTGGCATCTTCAGCAATGTCCGTGACGGGGCCTGGATTCCCCGCCCGAACACCATCCTCATCGACAGCGAGCAACTCGAATCCGGCGAGGCCATGAGCGCCCAGTTCAAGAAGATCGCTGCCACCGAGATCGAGGAGTTCAAGGCGGAGTATCGCCAGCGCTTCCCCGGCCGCGACGTGGAAAAACTGACCGACGAGGACCTCTTGCGCGAGGTGATGAACACCGTCGGCAAACCCGGCAAACTTGGCGAGCACGTTAGGTGTGTCGTCAGTGTCTCGATGCTCACCGAAGGGTGGGACGCCACCACCGTAAGCCACATCCTCGGCGTGCGTGCCTTCGGGACCCAACTTTTGTGTGAGCAGGTGGTCGGCCGCGGCCTGCGCCGAAGGTCCTACGCGCCGGAGGCCCGCCTCCTCAAAGTAGGTGGCAAGGAGGTCGAGTTCGAGGCGTTCCCCACCGAGTACGCCGAGGTGTACGGCGTGCCGTTCTCGTTCATCCCCTGCGCCGGCTCGGCCAAAGAACCCAAGCCCACCCCACCGCCAACGCGCGTCCGTGCCCTTGAAGAACGAATCGCGCTGGAGACCATCTTCCCCCGCCTGGTGGGCTACCGGTACGAGGTGGAAGGCGAGACACTGACCGCCGAGTTCGGCAAAGACACTCACATGGCCCTCTCGACTCAGGACGTGCCGACGAAGACGGAGAACGCACCCATCGTCGGCGAGCGCAGCATCCATACGCTCGATGACCTCAAGCGCCACCGGGAGCAGGAGGTCGCGTTCCTGCTGGCGAAACTTGTCCTCGAAAAGTACTTCCGCCAGGACGGAAGCGAGCGGCCCGAGCACACCGACGAGCACAAGTTCGATTCCGAGGTCAAGGCGTGGCTCTTCCCCCAGGTCCTTGAGATCGCCCGCCGCTGGCTCGCCGAGTGCGTCCACTGCAAAGACAACGCTTTCCCCCAGATGCTCCTCTTGGTTGAGTTCGCCCACGACGCCTCCGACCGCATCTACCGTTCCATCGTGGCTTCGACGCCTGGCGAGAAACGCTTGAAGCCGATCCTCCGCAACTACGACCCCGTGGGCTCGACCCGGTACGTAGACTTCGACACGACCCGCTCCGTCATGCCGACCGACGAGCGGTTCTGCCACATTTCGCACGTCGTGGCCGACACGGACTCGTGGGAACAGAAGATGGCCCAGGCGCTCGAGGAACTGGGCGAGGAAGGCCTGGTCATCTCGTACGTCAAGAACCAGGGCCTCGGGTTCACGATTCCCTACGTCTTGGCCGGTGAGCAGCGAAACTACGTCCCCGACTTCATCGTTCGCCTCGACGACGGCCGCGGCCCCGAGGAGCCACTGAATCTCATCGTCGAAGTGACGGGCGAGCGCAGGAAGGACAAGGAGGCCAAGGTCGCCACGGCGCGCGACCTCTGGGTCCCCGCCGTCAACAACCACGGCGGCTTCGGGCGGTGGGCGTTCATCGAGATCGCCGATCCCTGGGATGCTAAGAACCTGATCCGACCGAGGCTGGAGGGGCTTGGGGCTAAGGAAACCCGATAGCGATGGAAACGACCGAGAAGGTAGTTGAAGCCTACGTCCGCTACGTCAAGGGCTGGGCCACGATCCCCAACATCAAGTGCAAGGGCCAACTTGAAATCGATCTGTTGGCCGTGGATCCGGTCAATCTTGAGCGCTACCACATCGAGAGCGGCGTCTCCATCTCCGGCGCATACAGCAAGTTGACGACCAAGCCCTTCAGCAGCGAGGATCTGAAACAGCGCGTCAAGGCTGCTGGCCAGAGACGAACACTGGGCTATTTCGTCGAGCGCAAGTTCGGAAACCCTAGCGTTTTGGAAACCTTGGCGAAGTTTGGCTTCCGCAACGGCAACTACACCAAGGTAATCGTTTCGTGGGGATGGGAGCAGGGCGTAGCCGAAGAGGCCCGGCGACATAGCATTGTCCTGTGGGACTTCCGGGACCTCATGAGAGAGATTGCACAGACCGTCATTGGCGAACGGCCCTACCACGATGATGATACGATGAGAACGCTGCACCTGTTCTCGATGGCAATGACGCAAGACGGGAGCGGCAAGGCTCGCTAGGGCATAAAGTGCAGCAGCCTTTGCGATGATACCACCGCGGAGGCGGTCGTCAGGATCGATTAGCCATGGGCTCGAACGACAACGTGTCGCAGGGAATCACGCCCATTTACACGACCCCTTCGCCCAACGAGACCATTTCCCTAGCCCGGGAAGCAGTCAGCCTCGAAATTCGTGGAGAGCAAGTGACGGGAACCGCCCAGGTGTCCGTGCGATTTCTCCCCGCGCCACGCCTTGTCTTCGAAGTAGAAGTCGAGAACGGTTCCCCCTTCATACTCATCGATGAAGTGGGTTCGGAACTGACCTTCACGGAGCGCGAGATTGTTGTTCCCACATTGTGCGTGCGGGCCGAGGGCAAGCACCTTGTGCTGACGCCAACATGCGAGCCGATTACTGCCCTCAGGCCAGGCGCGAAGAATATCACGCACGTGGTTTTCCATCTCGTGAACTTTCCCGCATTCACAGGTACAGCCGCTGCAACCGCAGGGGAAGGAAAGAAGCAGCACCGGATTGATCGGGTCACCCTATCGGCGGATGGTTGGAGAATCGCCCTGTCCCTCCTCGTTACGACGCGGGAGCACGTCAAACTCCTGAAGGAGTCCGGGGGATTTGCGATTACGCAAGTAGGGCTGGTTGAGCGCGACGACGAGCAGGCAATTGGCCAACGTGACGCAGAGGAAATCCTAACCGCGCTGCACTACTTCCTGTCCTTCGCAAAGGGTGGTTGGGCGGCTCCGATCCTTCCCGTGGGTTTTGACCGGGACAGCGTTTGTGCCTGGGAGATGTGGGGCAGCGGTTCATGTGACTCGTGGCGCTATGTCCCGAGTTGGTTCGACACACACCACGGCAATCTTCTTGAGGATACGTTCACTCGTCTGATAGATTCGGCCTCGAGGGCGGCCAGGGCGTCGGGCACCATGAACATGGTGCCGGTGCAGGCGTACGGGTCGATGTCGATGTGGCTCACGTAACTGTGGACCAGCCGCCGCGTCTCCAGCGGCGAGAGGTTCCCGTCCAGGGCCTCGCCCAGCCGGTCGAGTTTTTCCATCGCCCACTTCCGCAGCGCGGCCTCGTCAAGCCGTTCGCCCTTCTTGCCCGCCGCCTTCTCCTTCCTGGCCTCCAGCAGTTCGCGCTGACGCTTCAGGTCCACCAGCGCCACCTTGAGTTCGTCCATGTCCGCCAAGTCGTGGTCGGCCAGCATGGCGACCGTGGTCTTGATGCGCCTGTTCACGGCCGCCAATTCCTTCTCGATGGCCGACGTATCCGCACCGCGTTTCTGCTTGGCCATGACGGCCTTGACGAACGCGTCCACCGCCGCCTGAGTCCCCTCGGCGTCGGCCAGGATGACCTCGCGGACCTTGCCCAGCACCCAGCGGTCCAGCGGCTCGGCCTGGATGCTGGTCGACTTGCACACCTTCGGCCCGTACTTCCTGTACCCGGCGTCCACATAATAGCGGCGGCGAGCGTTCTTGGGGTACAGCGTCAGGATGGCGCCCCAGAAGTTCAGACGGCAGTGGGTGCACTTGAGCAGGCCCGACAAGAGGTATCGGTGCGTCGGCCGCGCCTCACCCTTGGCGTCGCGTCGGCAGGCCATCTCGGCCCGGGCCTTCTCGAAGACCTCCTTGCTCACGAGCGGCTCGTGCACATCCTCGACGACGAGCCAGCGGTCGCGGCTGTTTCGTTCCGTGCCCTTGCCCTGCCTCGTGCGGGGCCGACCGTCGGCCGCGATTCCGTGTATCTTCGCCTGGCTTGTTTTGTTGTAGCAGAGCGCGCCGCGGTAGACGGGGTTGGTGAGCATCAGTTTGACCTGCCTGTGGTTCCAGCGGCCACCGGTCGGGCTCGGGATACCGTCGTCATTCAGGGCGATGGCGGTGCAGCGGAACCCGTAGCCCTGGCAGCACATCTCGAAGATGCGGCGGACGGTCTTCACGTACTGCGGATCGCCGGGCACGTAGCGAACGACGTCGGACTTCACCTTACCGACCCCCTCCGAGCCCGGGATGAACCGGACGTGGCGGCCCTGGGCGTCGAACTCCCGTTTGCGCCCGTCGGGCAGGTACCGGATGGTCCGAAGGACCTGGCCGTCGGCCGTCAGGAACCGCTTGTCGTAGCCGTAGGGCGCCCGGCCGCCGGGGGCGCTGCGTTTGACCGTGATGCTGGAGACGGCCCCTCGGATGCAGTCGCGCGACAACTTCACGCTGTACTGATGAGCCTGCCACGACTTGACGCCCAACAGGAGTTCGCCGCCGTCGTCATCGGGAAGGGCCTCCGCACAAAAGATGACCCGGACGCCGGCCTGCTCAAGGCGATACAGGTAGTAGCCAATCTCGTTCGTACCGCCGCGGGAGAAGCGGGAAATGTCGTAGCAAAGCACCGCGTCGAAGTCGCGGCTGTTCTCGGCGTCGTGGATGAATCGTTCGAAGGCCTCGCGGCCTTTGGTGGACGTGCCCGAGACGGCGTCGTCCGTGAACCACCGGCGGATCGTGTAGCCATGTTCCTCGGCCCAGCGCTGGACGTAGGCCTTCTGGTCCGGGATGGACCGCTCTTGCATGTCCGTCGAGCGTCGGGCATATCCGACCGCCCTGACCTTGCGCTTGGCTGCCATGTCGCTTCTCCTTGTCCCGTGCCGGCCGACCCGGCCGCACCTGGACCTTTACTCACGGGGCCGGGGGAATCCACTTAATTGTCGGCCAACCCGTCTTCCGGCGGCGGCTCCAGGGGCAAGAGGTCGGGGTGGGCCCAGTCGATGGGCACGCCGTTGTTCACCTCTGTGCCGGCCCCCTCCGCTGCGTTGTCCGCAGCCATGAACTGCTCCACGACGCGCCTCCCCAGGGGCGTGAGCCGTAGGTGCGTTGTCCGTCGGCCGCCCCAGTAGTTCACACGGACCAGGAGGCCCAGGTCCTCCATGCGCCGAAGCGCCCGGGAGAAGACTGCCGAGTCGGACCGCGTGGGCGGATAGCCGAGCCACCGAGCCAAGTCGTAGCGCACGCCGTGGAGGCTGAGTTCCTGCTTCTCCTGGCAGAGCGTACGCCATGTGTCCCGGTCCATGCTGGGCAGGGGGCGGTCCGGGACGGCTTCGATCCGGCGCATGTCGTGCAGCACGGCCGTCAGGATGGTCTCCATGTGCGGCGTCAATGCCATGTCTGGCCTCCTGCGCTAACATCGCGGCGTTTTCGCGCGCTAACAAACAAACTAAAAGATGGCCTGCGATTGTTCCCGCGGCCATCGAGAACGGACCGCCGGCGGCGAAGTACCTATTCCCCACATATCCATCATCGCTGTCGGAACTCCTGGAGCGGACGGGCCCTCGTGGCCGGCAACGCCGCCCATCAGGGTCCCACCTCAGCGCGAAGGCGTCTCGGCCCGGCCGAACAGGTACGCATGGTGCGGCCATGCCGGATCGTCCCACATCTCCTGGAGTGTTGCCATCAGCTCAGGATTCAGCCGTTTGCCGCACTCGTGGCAGACGACCTTCCACGTTCCACGAATGCACAGTTCCGGTCCCTCCTGCGGGTCCGTCGGTCCGCCACAGACGGGGCAGATGCCGCCTGCGGCCAAGTTGTTCCAGCGGATCGTCAGGGCGTTGCCGTCGATGATGAGCGTCGGTTCGCCTTCAGCGTCTTCCTGATCGTCCTCTCGGTGCCTTCCCGACCGCCTTACAGGTCTGCACAACCGCTCCCGTGCCCCGGTTTTCTCAGGTTCGGGCTCGGCCGGCCTCGCCTCCGGCGATTCCCGCGGTCGATACTGGCCGCACCAGCCCGACGCGAACACGATGGGCCAGTGGCCGGGCGTATCGTCGCGGTGCTGGCCCTCACAGGTCAACGGCACGACCGGCGGACTCAGACGGCACTCTCCCGCCGGGCCGACCGCATGGCTCGGATGGCACACGAGGCGAGTCGGGCCCGGGGATAACCTCGTTCAGCGCCCCGGCCGCCTTGATCAGGACGTCGCGCTCAACGGCCGAGAGGGTTGGCATGTCCTCGAACCGGCTTTGCTTGAGTTCGTAGCCGGGAGTCGGGTCGCACAGGAAGAGGCCACCTTCACCACGCGTTTCGATGAGCGTGACCGGCCGCCCGTCGACGAGCTGCTGGGCAAGTTTCTGGTTGCCGGACACGGCCACTTCGGACCGGTAAACGACGTGGCAACCACCCGACGGCGAGCGCTCAATGACGAGCCGCTCCAGAAGCCCCGGGGCTTCACTCATGACGAGTTCGGCCCACGGACCGTACAGTGCACCGCCGCCATCGAAGTCGAGCATCTCGAGGTTGCCGCTGACGGCCCCGGTAACTAGGCACATGACCTGGCTGTCCGTGAACCAGGCGCGCAGTTCGTCGTCGGTCGGCAGACGGGTCTGGTACGGCTTCCAGGAGGAGAGGGCCGGCCGTTTTTCGGTCGCAATGGCCGGCAGGACGCACAGGCCGGTGCGGCGATACGACGTGGCCGTCTCCAGGATGCTCATCGCGCCCCCTCGATCATCCACACCGCAGCCGTGGCCGCCCGCTGCACAAGCGAGATCCACCCCTCAAACCAGACCAGGCGCGTTCCACCTGTCTCATGCGCATTCCCTTTCTGATCGCTTCTCCTCCCACCGGCGCACAAGCCATGCGCACAACGCCTCGGCGCGACGGGACCAGCGCTCCTGGCTTTCAGGGGACGGTTCGGCGCGCTCGACCCAGACCGTAAACCGGCCGACGGGTTTGGTCTTGGAGGTGTCCGTTTTCACCGGTCACCCCGTTCCTCGGGCAGGACATTGGCGGCGCTGCAGTGCCGTAGCACCCAACTGGCGCGCTCGATGTCCCGGCGGCTCCAGACGTAGGCCCCGCCGGGCCCCTTCGCGGGTGCAGGGATGCGCCCTTCCCATATCGCTCGGGTCAGCGTCCCCGGCCGGACACCCAGGATGGCCGCCGCCTGCTTCGTGCCGATCATGGCCGCTTCTCCTTTCGGAACCATCCGTGTGTGATTCCGCACGCGCGATTCCACAGTCCATAAAACGGATGGGCGGATGGGGGGCGGATGCCGGCGCGGAATCCGCACCAGGGAACAGTAAGCTGCTGATGCTAAGGCACTTCGGTCAGGCGGGAAGGAGGGGGGATTTCTGCGGAGGGGTCCGCTTTAGTCCACCTCGTGTCGGCGGAGCGGCTCAACGTCGTGGCAGGAAACAACGGACCGGCCGTGTTCGCGGCCCGCGAGCGGGGAGTTCTTCTGCGTACCCAAGGCCTGTCGAGCATCCCGGAGGTATCTCGCCCACGTCTCGAAGGCTGGCAGACGCTCCTCGGAGTGGCGCTTCAGCCAAGCGTGCAACTGGCGGTCCGTTGGTGGTCCGCCTGCGTTGCCCTCGTACTGCTCCGCGGCGAGCAGATACTGAGCATAGGCCCGACGCACCCGGTTCGGCAGCCTGTCCACGGGATCGTCGGACTCCTCAGATTCCAGCGGCCGCCCTTTCGTGCCATCAGTGGCTTCCGGAGCAGGATGGCTTTCTTCCGGCGCCTCGGCTCTGCCGTGCCCCGTCTGCTCCTGGGGATGGACGACCTTCGAGACGTCGATGTTGAAGACCGGCGCGAGGCTAATGTCAACATCCCCCACACTCGCACTCGCCTGCGACGAGGCGACTGCCGTCGGGATCTGCTCATGTGTCTCCTCGCCAAAGCCTGTGATACGGACCTGCACCCGGCCCGGAAGCACCCGTTTGATGGCGATGAGGAAGCCGATGAGGTCGGGGCCCTGTGCCCTCGTGGCGTCCCGCTGGGCCTCCTGGCCCTCGAGCGTCAGGCGGTACTCAAACTGCGGCTCCGGCTGGACCATGACATGGCCTGGGAAATCCGGAATCGCGCGGCGCACCTCCTCGGGCAGGACGTCGCGCCAGCGGCCGGAGACAATGCAGTCGGCGTGGACGACCCGCGGCGTCCCTTCTCCCCACGCCCGGACGTGCAAACGCATTTCAACGAGGTGGCTTTGGACCAGCAAGGCCAAGGCCACGGCACGGTTGTGTGGCATCCGGTCGACGTCTGCCGGGCTCCAGTCCGGCGACGCCGTGCGCAGAAGCGAGAGCACCTCGCGGTCGATGGCGTCAATGATCGTGTCGGAGAAGTCGTCTGCCAACGCAGGGCCCCTCGCCAGACGTGTGCCATTCCCATCGCCTGGACTGTGATGGCGGAGTCTAACCGGCGCCGGGCGGCGCGCCAAGCCTCAGATGGAAGTCGTTGGCCGATTCTCTGCTGCAACGGTCAAGGCTGGCCCGAAGGCCCGGAGAGCGCCCCAGCCATGGCTATGACCGGGGCGAAGGCAGATGTGTGATGCGGCTACAGCAGCGTGACCTCGAAGTCCCAGACCCACATCGTGCCGTCCTCGTGCTGGGCGTCCTGGGGTATCTGGCCGTCGGCAGGCCCGGGCGAGGCGCCTCGCCCGCCGATACCACCACTCTATCTTCCTGGAGTCCATCCACCCGGCGGTCTTCCCCGGAACGGGTCCGGACTTCGGACAGGCGGGCAGGGCGTGTGCTAGGTTCTCGCGTTCGGTCCTTGTTGGAACAGACGCCTCCGGCGCCGGGGCGAGAGAGTTCGTGTGTCTCGTCGGCAGCGCCGCCGGAGATGCGAAGAACGTGCCCGCCCTGATTCGTCTTCCCCAAGACGCCTGGTGCGGCTCCGTCTCACAGACTCCGAATCCGTGCAAGAATTCCTCAAGCCGTCGGCGGAGAACGTCCGATAACCGTCCTAGTTGGCGCTGCTGGGATGGGAGAGAATGTTGAGCGCATGCCTGGACCAGAGGTCCGGCCGTTCTTCAGCGGTGGTGCTCTGTCCGCCCTCACGCCGCGCCTGTCCCGTGTTCGTCGCCTGCTCCCACGGCAGATTGCGTACGTCGAGAGCCGGCCACAATCTCATGGCGAGCAACGGAAAGGGCTCCTCATGACTACGGCAACGAGCGGCACCATCCAGGAGAACGTCGCAGAAGCCCCCTGCCTGGACAGCGGCATCTCCACGCGCGACGTCATCGGATCAAGCGAGGCGATGCAGGCGGTCTTCGCGACCGTCGAGCGGGTGGCCCCCACGTCCTTTACGGTGCTCATCACCGGCGAGACCGGCGCCGGAAAGGAAGTCGTCGCCCGGGCGATTCACCGCATCAGCCGCCGCGCCTCGGCGCCGTTCATCGCGGTGGACTGCGGCTCGATACCCGAGACCCTCATCGAGAGCGAACTGTTCGGGCACGAGAAGGGCGCCTTTACGGGGGCGGACCGGGCACGGCCGGGCAAGTTCGAACTGGCCTCCGGCGGGACGCTCTTCCTCGATGAGGTCTCGAACCTGCCCCTTGACCTCCAGCCAAGGCTCCTCCGCGCGCTCCAGGAGAGGCGCATCTGGCGCGTCGGCAGCACAGACGGCATCGAGGTGGACATCCGCGTCATCGCCGCCACCAATCGCGATGTCGGCTCGCTCGTTCGGGCCGACGGCTTTCGCCGCGACCTGTATCACCGCCTGAACGAGTTCCACATCGAGGTGCCGCCGCTGCGCCGGCGCCGGGCCGACATCATCCCACTAGCGAACCGGTTTGTCGAACTGACGAACCGCGAACTCGAAAAGGACGTCCGCGGGCTCTCCGAGGCCGCCATCGAGCGGCTCCTGAACTACCCGTGGCCGGGCAACGTCCGCGAACTCCGCAACGTCGTCCGCCGGGGCGTCCTCATGGCCGATACCCGCATCGAACCCGACCACCTGGACATCTCCGGGGCGCCCCTGGAGGCCGATGCCGCGCCGCCCGACATCAACGAGGTGATCGGGGGCAGCGCTTCCTTCAAGGAAGTCGTGCGGCGAGTCGTGGCCCGCGTCGAACGGCAGATCCTCGCCGAGGTCCTCAGGCGGACCGGCGGAAACAAGGCCAAGGCCGCTCGGCTCCTCCGGATCGACTACAAAACCCTCCTCACCAAGGCAAGGGATTACGGCATCTCTCGGGCATAACGCCGGATGGGCAGCCCCTGCCGCCTATGGAATGGATTCCGCAACTATGGGGAACGCTCTCCACAACCGCAGGTGCTTCCGCTCCTGCCGCGCGAACGGCCATCGTCGCGCATCGCCTCTGCCAATACTGATATGGCCGCATGCTTGGCGCCGCGACGCGCTCGCTCCCGATGGCACGGCGTTTGCCCCTTCTGGAATCAGCAATGAGCACTGGAGCCCGCATCGACATGACCAACGGCCTGCACGCGTTGGACCCCACGTCGTCGCGGCCGCGTCCCCCACGCGCGGCCGCGACGCACACCCCCCCACACACACACAGAAGGCACCGGCGGCCGCGGAAGGACGCCGGCGAGGACGGGCGGGTACGACGATTGTGCATGCGTGATTGGCTCGGCCGGAATTTTTGATGAAAAGCAGAAAAACCTTTAAGTTGCACCCGCAACCCGTCAATTAGTGGTTGCAAGGATGCACGTCTCGATGCCGTAAGCGCTGGGAACGCTGGGATGGAGATGCGTAGGAGTAAAGTCGCGGTGATCAGTCGCCCGCCCCGCCGGCCGTCCGATGCGGCCGGGCCGGGGCGGCTTATTCCCTTCTTCCTCGTTCCCAAACGCTCTCGAGGCGGCGCCGAGGCGATAAGCGCCGCCGCCGCGCGCCGCCGGCACGTCGGATCTTACCTGATAACCTCCGGAGGTGGAGCCTGCTCGGTGCAGGCTCGCCGTATCGCTATGTACGCACACGTTCTTAGGAAGGGAGACGGAAATGGCTGTCGAGAAAGCAATCGCGAGTTCCAGTCTGGTCGAAGTCGTGGACCGCATCCTCGACAAGGGCATCGTCATCGATGCCTGGGTGCGGGTGTCGCTCGTCGGGATCGAACTCCTGGCCATCGAGGCGCGGATCGTCATCGCCGGCGTCGAGACGTTCCTGAAGTACGCCGAGGCCGTGGGGCTTCTTCCCGAAGAGGCGTAACGTCCGGCTCTGAGTCGGACAGGACGCTGGGTTGCCCCCGAGCGGTAGGAGCGTCCGACACGGGCCCTCCTGCACCGGCCGATGCAAGGCAGGCGGTTCGGGCGCAGCCTGGAGTCTTTGCGAAGAGGCGTGTAACGGGCACCCCTCTCCTGAGTCAGTAACGTCAAGTCGATGCAGGATGGAGGAACAGGCAATGTCGAACGCAACGGATCTAAAGAGCCTGGCCGAGGAGATGGCTGCCTGTCACACGCAGCGCAAGCAGGACGTGCCGCGCATTATCGCCGAAGCCGCCGAGGAGAGCAAGGCCAGGAGGCAGGAGGTGGCGGACCTTCTGAACCAATTCCACAAAGAGAACGTCGACCTGAAGGCGGAGGCTGACGCCACGGTCAAGGATCTCGCGCAGCAGAACGTCGCCTTGATCGCCGAGGCCGCCGAGGAAGACAAGGCGCGGACGCAGGAGATGGCGGAACTGGTCACCCAGTTCCATCAGGAGAATCTTGATATCAGGGCGGAGGCTGACACCACGGTCAAGGATCTCGCGCAGCAGAACGCCGCCCTGATCGCCGAGGCCGCCGAAGAGGACAAGGCGCGGGCACAGGAGATGGCGGGTCTTGTGGACCAATTCCACAAAGAGAACGTGGACCTGAAGGCGGAGGCTGACGCCACGGTCAAGGACCTCGCCCAACAGAACGTCGCCCTGAAGGCTGAGGCCGCCGAGGGGGACAAGGCGCGGGCACAAGAGATGACGGAACTGGTCACCCAATTCCACAAAGAGAACGTGGACCTGAAGGCGGAGGCTGACGCGACCGTCAAGGACCTCGCGCAGCAGAACGTCGCCCTGAAGGCTGAGGCCGCCGAGGAGGACAAGGCCAGGGCCCAGGAGATGACGGAACTGGTCACCCAGTTCCATCAGGAGAATCTTGATATCAGGGCGGAGGCTGACGCCACGGTCAAGGATCTCGCGCAGCAGAACACCGCACTGATCGCCGAGGCGGCCGAACAGGACAAGGCGCGTGCACAGGAGGTGGCGGGCCTTCTGGACCAATTCCACAAAGAGAACGTCGAACTCAAGGCAGAGGCTGCTGCGGACCGTGCCGAGACGGCGGCGGCGTGGCAGGACCTGCTCGCGAAGATGAGACATGTCCACGGCGGCGACGGCAGGCCGGCGCCCGCGAAGCCCAAGCCTGCCAAAGGCGCCAAGGAAGGGCCTTCACCCGCTGAGTTGAAACGGAAGGTCCTGGCCCTGATCGCCGGGAGCGAAGACGGCATGAAACTGGCCGCCGTGGCCGAGCGGTTGGGCTTCGAGAGTTGGCGCGACCTCCTTCCCGTTGCCCGGGAACTGGTTGAGGAAGGCAAGGTGGAGAAGGAAGGTTCGGTCTATTTCGCGTAGCGAGCCTTCGGTAACCGCCGGCCGCCCGAGCGGCCGGACGCCGGCACGCCGCCAGGCGCGCCTGACGGCCCGGACCTGCGGGCAACGGATGAGGAGATAACCAATGGCACAGATAAAAGTGTTAACCAGGACCGCCGGAAGGTTGACCACGACGTGTGCCTTCTGCGGAGGAACCGGGAAGGACCCCTTTGAAATAATGTCAAAACTCTCGAAGTGCCAGGTGTGCGGCGGGCGCGGCAAGGTGAGCCTCACCAAGCCGGCCATCGAGTGCGCCTTCTGCGGCGGCACGGGCGTCGAACGAAACAAACGCATCACCTGCATGGTATGCAGGGGCAAGGGCATGGTCACGGTGCCCAAGGACGCCGTCAAGTGTCCTTCCTGTGACGGCAAAGGCCACGTGCACGGGTACTACCTGACCTGCACCGACTGTGGCGGCACGGGCGTTGTGAGCAAGGAGCACGCAGCGCTGCACCCGGAGGGCATCGAGCAAGGGGCCCCGCGAGACGTACCCAGGCCTAAGACGACGGCCGCCGCTCCCAGTTCGACCTCGATGCGTTGGACGTCCTCAGCCGACCGGAAGACGACGGTCGCTGCCCCCAAAGCAGCGGCCCGCAAGAAAGCGAATAGGAACAAGAAGGCGAACAAAAACAAGAGGGCGAAGAAGAAGAAAAAGGCCAAGGCGAACGAGTGACGTTTGTGATCTCGTCGTCTCCGGCCTCCAGGCTCCGTGCGAGGGTGGGAACGGTCCGACCGGCAGCGCGAGGGCTGCACCGGGATCCTTACTAAAGGGAGGGAGAAGACTCATGCCAATCGAGGAGATGACGACGGTTCTGGAACCGCGCCCCTTGCCGAACTTCGTCGAGACCAAGGCGGTCAAGGACATCACGGCGCGGGCACTCGGGTACGTCGCTGCCGGGTTCCCCATTCACTTCCGGGGCGTCTCCGGCACCGGCAAGACCACGCTGGCGATGCACGTTGCGGCCAAGATCGGCCGGCCGGTCGTGATGATCCACGGCGACGAGGAGTTCTCGACCTCCGACCTGGTGGGCGGCGAGTACGGGTACCGCATCCGAAAGGTCGTGGACAACTTCATCCACTCGGTCCTGAAGACCGAAGAGGACATGCAGCGCCGCTGGGTGGACAACCGCCTGACGGTCGCCTGCAAGCACGGCTTTACGCTCATCTACGACGAGTTCACGCGCTCGCGGCCCGAAGCCAACAACGTCCTGCTCTCGGTCCTCCAGGAACGCATGATGGACCTGCCCGCCGCACGCGAGGGTGACGGGAACTACCTGCGGGTCGACCCGGACTTCACCGCCATCTTCACCAGCAACCCGGAGGAATACGCCGGCGTCCACCGCAGCCAGGACGCCCTCAGGGACCGCATGATCACCCTCGACCTGGACCACTACGACGAGGAGACCGAGATCCAGATTACGGTGGCCAAGTCGGGCCTGTCCGAGGCCGACGCCACGAGCATCGTGCGGATCGTGCGCGCCCTGCGCGAGTCCGACGCGATCGAGTTCGCCCCGACGGTGCGCGGCGCCATGATGATTGCCAAGACGCTCAGGATTCGCAAGGGCGTCGTCGCCCGCGACAACACCGTCTTCAGGCAGACCTGCATCGACATCCTGTCCTCCGAGACCAGCCGCGTGGGCGACCGCGCGCACCACTCCAGGGCGGCGGAGGTGATCTCGAATCTGATCGACAAGCACTGCGCCTCGCGGCCGATGCCGGCCGAAGGGCCGCCCGAGCCGCAACAGCCCGGCCTCGGGCCTGAGTCTGAGCAGCCTGTCCTCGAAATGGCGGGCGCAACGGAAGGAGAGTAAACCATGGCGCTGATGAGAGCGTTCGCGAAGGTGGACGAAGAAGGCAAGATCCGAATCGCCAAGAACATCGCGCGCGAGACGGGCCTCAAGCCCGGAGCCACCGTCGAGATCAAGGCCTGCGGCCCCGGGCCGGGCCGGTTCATCACCGTTCACGCACGCAAGAAGGGCCGGCTGAGATAGAAGGGAGGCCCCTCGTGCAACAGAAAATGACGGGGATCAACAACCTGAGGACCTCGCAGAAGATGCGACTGCGGGCTATGCCCAAGCAAGTCGGGCAAGAGTTCCTCGACATGTACCTTCAGCAGAAGAGGCAGGAACGCCACGAACGCGAATGTGAAAACATGGAGACCCGCAAGGAGTTCGTCGCCCTGGATCAAAAACTTATGCTGAAAGACATGCAGAGGATCCAGCAAAAACTGGGCCAGGTGCTCGAGGCCCAATTGCCCGCAAACGCGCATGGGACGCCTAAGCCGGGTGCCGGCAAAGCCAAGAAACTCCCCCGATCCATGAAGAAGATGGACCTGCCATACTGAGGAAAGGACCTGGCATGACCGATGGACCGTCGGGTTCCACGATTGCCTTCAAGAAGGGCGGCGATCCTGCGAAGAAATTGGCCCCTTTGTGGCCCTCCGAGCCGGATTCCGCCGGGTGGAGGGAACTGCCCGCAACGCCCGCCGGCGCCGCCTTCCGCAAGAAGAAAAAGCCGAAGAGCCTTTCCGCATCCGGCCTGAACCGCCTTGCCCGAAAGATCATGGCGCGGGAATGGGCGAGGGCCAGGGGAACGCTCGGGACAAGGCTCGCAAGACAGCGGGTGGCCCGGCTTGAACGAGAGGCGGCCGAGTACCAGCAGGGAAACGAGAGGAAGAAGAGAATGAGGGCCCTTGCGCTGGGGCGGGCGGCGCGCCTGAGCGGTTCGCTTCAGGAGGCGCTGTCCGCCTTCGGGCCCCGTCTTAGCGAACTGCCGCCCGAAGAACGCCCCGCCCGTGCCGCGGACCTCCTCGCCGAGTCGATACGCCCTGTGGGCGAGGTCGACCACGTCCACTGGGACTCGGACGGGTGTCACATCGTATTCGAGCCTTGGGACGAAAGGCGGCTGAGACGCAAGAACCGGGCTGGACGCCCGGTCCTGTTCCGGGCCAGCGTGGACGCCGGCCTCCACCTGACGGACTGCGTGCCGCTGGAGGGTGCGCGCTACGAGGCATCGCGACGCGAATCCATTGTGGACCGCCTCCAGGCAGCCCTGCGCACCCACGGCCGCACACCCCAGGCCTTGCACAATGCGCTCCGCCGGGTCGGCCGCGTCGTCGGCCACAGAGACATGAGCGACGGCGGCATCGCCACGGGCGTCGAGCCCTGGGAAGAGGTCAGACGACGCAGGCTGGAACGAACCGGGCAGGCGCCGGCCATCGTGTACATGGTCAGCGCCGACCCTGCACTGGAGAACATCCGTTGTGAGCCCTGTCATTAGAGAGGGAGCCTTCCTCGGAAGCCGTTCGGGGACCCGCACATGTGCCCCATCAAAACCATAGAGATGGCACCGGCGGTTCGCCTGGCTTCCCGAGGAAGGCGCCTCTCCAGACCCGGAGGCAGACCATGACCGCAACACATTCAGAGGTCTCACCGATCCTCATCGACAAGGAGCAGCCCGGCTTCGTCGTCACGCCCGCGGTGCAGAACGTGGTGGAACGGGCCATGAGGTACTTGGCGGCAGGCTTCCCCGTCCATCTGAGCGGGCCGGCCGGCACGGGCAAAACGACGATCGCCATGTACGTCGCGGGCCAGATCGGCCGCCCCGTGATGCTGATCCACGGCGACGAGGAGTTCGGCACCTCGGACCTGATCGGCGGCCAGTACGGATACCGGCGAAAGAAACTCGTCGATAACTTCATCCACACGGTCCTCAAGTCGGAAGAGAGCGTCTCGCCCGAATGGGTCGACAACCGCGTGACCGCGGCCTGCAAAAACGGCTACACGCTGCTCTACGACGAGTTCACACGCTCGAAGGCCGAGGCCAACAACGTCCTGCTGCCCATCCTGGAGGAGAAGATTCTCGACCTGCCGGCCGCCCGGGGAGAGGACGGGTACCTGCGCGTGGCACCGGAGTTCTGCGCCATCTTCACCAGCAACCCCGAGGAGTACGCCGGGATCCACAGGGCACAGGATGCGCTGCTGGACCGCATGATCACCATCCGGCTCGGCCACTACGATCGCGACAGCGAGATCGCCATCGCCGCCGCCAAGGGCGGCGTGGCGAACGAGACGGCCCGCGCCATCGTGGACGTTGTGCGCGGCGCCAGGGAAACGGACACCGGCACGGTTCCCACCGTCCGGGCCAGCATCATGATCGCCAGACTCGTGAGCACGAACGGCATGAGAATGTCGGCTTCCGACGTGGCATTCCGGCAAACGTGTCTCGACGTGCTCGCGGGCGGGGGGGACGGAGATGCCGATCCCGGCCTGGAAAAAGGGCTCATCACACTGATCGAGAAGCATTGTTAAGGGGCCGCCTGGATGACGCCCAACGAATACCACATCCTGCTCCTGTTCGACGACACCGACACGGTCACCCTCCGCCAGGTTGCCAAACACCTGGAGAACTCCGTTGAGTACACGAAGTACCTCTGCGCGGGGATGGTCAACCGCGACCTTCTGACCGAATGCGTGGACGATTCGGGCAAAAGGCCCAGGCGCGCTTACCGGTTGACACCGAAGTCGCAAGCGATCCTGGCGGACATGTGGCGCGGAGTGGTGAAGAACCTGAGAGGCCGGGTTGCCAGAGCACGCCGCATCACCGCCATCGTCGAGGAGCGGGCCGACCGGATCGAGGAAATGGCGACCGCCGCCAACGTGTCCGACGAGTGAACAAGGCGCCGCGGGGCAGACCCTCCGCAATCGGAAGCGGCGCCGGGCCGACAAACCGAGAGAGGAATCGAACCATGGCGAAAAAAGAAGAGAAAGACCAGGACAAGAAAGAGGAAGCCGCAGAGGAAGATGCCACGCCCGTGGTTGACCTTGGCGGCATCTTCAAGGGCCTTGGCCTTGGCGGGCTCATCAATGGTCTCAGCAGCCTCGTGGACAAGGCCACCGAACTCGCCGAGAAGGGCGAGGAACTGAGCAAGACCGGCGAGTTCCGCGTCGGGGGTATCCCTCCCGGCGTGCGGCGCGGAAGGGACATCAAAGGCGTTTACGGCTTCACGGTCCGCACCATGGCCGGAGGCAAGCCGAAGGTCGAGACGTTCGGCAACATCAAGAAGACCCCCAAGGGGCCGGTCGTCGAGGAAATGCGCGAGCCGATCGTCGACGTCTTCGAGGAAGGCGACACCATCCGGGCCATCGCGGAACTGCCGGGAATCCAGGAAGCCGACATCCACGTGGAGGTCAAGGGCGACATGCTCACGCTCTCGGCCGAGGGCAAGAGGAAGTACCAGAAGGAAGTCCTGCTCCCCGCAGTCGTCGACGAGGAGAACGTCACCTCCTCCTACGAGAACGGCATCCTCGAGATCGTCCTCAAGAAGAAAGGCGAATAGGTTACTGCCGGTCTCCTGAGGCGGCGGGCTCGAGGAACGCAAGCGACGGCGCCGGCATACCCATCCGCGGCGTGCGCCTACCGGGCGAGCGGCGGGAGAGCAACAGGAAAGTCGTCATGACTCCGAGCGCGAAGAAGAAAGAGAAGAAGGCCCCAACGCTCTCGCTGAAGGTGGCCGAAGCCGCGTCCAAGGACGTCGGCCGCGGCCTCGCACGGTTCGACCCGAAACTGTTCGATCCGCTCGGTGTGAAGGTCGGCGACGTTGTCTGGGTGCGCGGCAAGCGTGCGACGCCGGCGAAGGTCATGCCGACGTACGTCGAGGATCGCGGCACCGACATGATCCGCATCGACGGCATCCTTCGCGGCAATGCGGGCGCCGGGATCGACGAGCACGTCCAGATCGAGAAGGCCGACGCCGCCCCCGCCAGGAAGATCGTCCTGGCGCCGCTGACAGAGATGCGCGGCCTGCGCGGCAAGCGGGACATGCGTTACATCGGAACGCTTTTGGAGAGCCTGCCGCTTACGGCGGGGGATTCCGTGCGCGCGACGATGTTCGGCTCGCGGACACAGGATTTCGAGGTCGTTACCACCGTGCCCAAGGGCGCCGTGCTCATTCAATCGACCACCACGATTGAGATGCGCGGCGAAGCCAAGGCCGGCGAACCCGCGGCTCGCGCAAGGGTCACCTATGAGGACATCGGAGGGCTGGCGCGTGAGACCCAGCGGGTACGCGAGATGATCGAACTGCCGCTGAAGTACCCCGAGGTCTTCGAGCGGCTTGGCATTGAACCGCCGAAAGGGGTCTTTCTTCACGGTCCTCCGGGATGCGGCAAGACGCTGATCGCGCGGGCGGTGGCCAACGAGACCGACGCCTATTTCACCCACCTGAGCGGCCCGGAGATCATGCACAAGTACTACGGAGAGAGCGAGGCTCACCTGCGCCAGATCTTCGAGGACGCCTCCGCGCACGCCCCGGCGATTGTGTTCCTCGACGAGATCGACGCCATCGCGCCGAAGCGCGCGGAGTTGGGCGGCGAGAAGCAACTCGAAAAACGCGTCGTCTCCCAGTTGCTCGCCCTGATGGACGGCCTGAAGAGCCGCGGCCAGATCATCGTCATCGGCGCCACGAACCTGCCCAACCTGGTCGACCCCGCCCTGCGGCGGCCGGGGCGGTTCGACCGGGAACTCGAGATCGGCATTCCGGACCGCAACGGCCGGGCCGACATCCTCCAGATCCATACCCGCGGCATGCCCCTGGCCGAAGACGTTGACCTCGACAAGATCGCCGAGATCACACACGGCTACGTCGGCGCCGACCTCGAGGCCCTCGGCCGCGAAGCCGCCATGGCAGCGCTGCGCGGCATCTTCCCCGACATCGACTTCGAACTCAAAGAGATACCCTACGAGACGCTCGAGACGCTTGAGGTCACCATGGACAACTTCCGCGAAGCCCTGTGCGAGGTCGAGCCGTCCGTCATGCGCGAGGTCTTCGTCGAAGTGCCCAACGTCGGTTGGGCGGACGTCGGCGGCCTCCAGGAGGTCAAGCAGTCGCTCCGCGAAGCCGTCGAGTGGCCGCTCAAGCACCGCAAACTCTTCGAGCACGCCAAGACCCGGCCAGCCAAGGGCATCCTCATGCACGGCGCCCCCGGCACCGGAAAGACGCTGGCGGCGAAAGCGCTGGCCAAGGAGAGCAGCCTCAACTTCATCCCCGTCAAAGGGCCGGAACTTATGTCCAAGTGGGTGGGCGAGAGCGAGCGCGGCGTGCGAGAGGTCTTCCACAAGGCCAAGCAGGCGGCGCCCTGCATCGTGTTCTTCGACGAAATCGACGCCCTGGTGCCCAGGCGGGGCACCGCCCAGGGCGCCGCAGACCGCGTCATCAGCCAGTTCCTCAGCGAAATGGACGGCATCGAAGAACTCAAAGACGTCATTGTCCTGGCGGCCACGAACCGCATGGACATGCTCGACCCCGCACTCCTGCGAGAAGGCCGTTTCGACCTCATCATCGAACTGCCGTTTCCGGACGAGGACGCGAAACTGGAGATCTTCAAGGTGCACATGCGCGGCAAGCCGCTGGCCGACGACGTGGACCTGAAGCGGATCGCAAAAGCCTGCGGTCACGCCAGCGGCGCCCGGATTGCCGCTATCTGCCGCTGTGCCGCGCTTAACGCCATCCGGCGGTTCATCCACCTTGCCGAGAAGAAGGAATTGCCGCTCTCGAAGATGGCCCTTACGGCGGCCGATATGGATGCCGCGGTGCGTGAGGTCATCGGCGAATCGGCCGAGCCGCCGGCAAAAGGAGACGCCCCCTGATGAAGTACACCTACGGATTCATCGCGGACGGCGCATCCGCCGATTTCGGGCCGATCGGCGTCGGTGGCGAGGCGACCAGCGTCCATAGCATCGCCTACGGCAGCATTGCCGCCGTCGTCAGCGACACCGGCAACGGCGACGTCACCTCGGTGCCGAAGGAGGAACTGGCCAGGCACCTGGCCCAGCACCAGTTCGTTTCTGAGACGGTTATGAACGCCGGCCATACCGTCTTGCCTATGAAGTTCGGAACCGTGCTTGACAGCGAGGTCCAGGTGGCCGAGATGCTCCGGACCAACCGCGACAACCTGCAGGCTTTGCTCGCCGAAGTCGACGGCCTGATCGAAATCGACGTGGTGGCCATGTGGCCGGACATCCAGCAGGTGTTCCGGGAGATAGGCCGCGAAGAAGACATCGTGGAACACAAGAACCGGATTGCCGAACTCCCGCCCGGCCGGTCGATGGCCGAACGGTTGGGCCTGGGCAAACTCGTCAAGGACCGCCTCGATGACAGGAAGCGTGCCCTCGAAGACCGCATCCTGCCGCAGTGGGAACAGGTGGCGCGCCGGACCGTCCGGCACCAGACCCGCCACGAGGCCATGATCATCAACGCGGCCTTCCTGGTTAATGCCGAGGGGCGTGACCGGCTCGAAGCCCGGGTCGCAGAAGCCGACCGGCAGGAACAGGGCGCCCTGAACTTCCGCATCGTCGGCCCACTGCCGCCGTACAGTTTCACCACGGTCCAGTTGCATCGTGCGCGGGTGGCTGACCTGGATGCGGCCCGGCGCGAGATCGACTTGGCGGAACGCATCACCCCGCAGATGGTGGCGGATGCCGCCCGGTCCGCCATGCGCCGCTTTCATCCGGACACCGATCCCGCAGACCCTAACCTCCCGCAGAAGTTCGAACGCGTCAAGGCGGCGGCGGACCTCCTCAAGCGTTTCTGCCCGCCGCAAGGACTCGACCTTCGCGACACCGACCGCCCCGAGGTCCTGCTCGTCGAACCGGTGGAGGCGCCCTAGCGATGGAAGGGGGATTCTACATCTACGCCATCGTCGGCACAGCCGAACCGGCCGTCCTGGACGTGCCCGGCATCGATGGAAACGGCGAGCCGGTCGAGATGCTGCCGCACGGCGATATCGCCGCCGTTGTCAGCCGCTGCAAGGCCGACCGCTACGACGTGGCCCGCGCCAGCGTGATCGCGCACCAGCGCGTCATGGAGGCGGCGATGGCGCGCTGGCCGATGCTGCCGGTCCGCTTTGGCTGCATTGCCAACCATCGGGACCAGATCGTTGAGAAAGTCCTGCTCGCCCGACACGACGAGTTGTGCGATCTGCTCGAAATGGTGGCGGACAAGGCCGAACTGGGCCTCAAAGTCCTGTGGACCGACATGCCGGCCATCTTCGCCGAAATCGTCGACGAAAACCCCCGCATCAAGGCCGCCCGCGCCCACGCCAGCAGCCGCACAGCCGTCACGCCGGCCGACGGCGTCCGCCTTGGAGAGATGGTCAAGAACGCCCTCGAGCGCAAGAAAGCCAGGGAAGCCAGGCACATCCTCCGCCGCTTCGACGGCCATTGGTTCGACCGCAAAGTGAACGACGTCTTCGGCGACCCCATGATCCTCAACGCGTCGTTCCTCGTGGAACGCAGGCACGAGCAGGAGTTCGACGGGTGCGTCGAGGCGCTGGAGGGCGAAACGAACGGCCGGGTGCGCCTCAAGTACGTCGGCCCGATTCCCCCCCTGAACTTCGTTGAGGTCGTGGTGACCTGGGAATGATGCGAGAGGACCTATGGCTTTCGTGCTAGACGACATCTTGCTCGCGCCAATCAGGGTCCCGGTCTGGGTCTCCAAGAAGCTCGGGGAAGCCGCGTACGCGGAGATGACCGACGAAAACTCGGTCCGACAGCAACTGCTCGAACTCCAGATGCGCCTCGAACTAGGCGAGGTCTCCGAGGAGGAGTACGAGCGGCGAGAGGCCGACCTGCTCGAGGAGATCGAACGCATCCGAAAACTCAAGGAAGAAGGCGCCCCCGTTTAGGGGGCCGGGCGGGCACCAAACACAAGGAGTCTATCGAAATGGGTAACCAAGCGACAGGAGCGTTCAAATGTCCCCGGTGCGGGGCCACGACAATAGGCAATTTTGACAACTGCCCCGAGTGCGGCCTCAGCCTGCACGTCGGGTGCCCCGAGTGTGGCCAAGAATGGCGGTACTGGGAGGCGGACTACGCGTTCTGCCCCAAGTGCGGGACGCGCATCGAGACGCGCATCGAGCAGGAGCAAACGGTCCGCTAAGGGCCGCACCGACAGCAATCCAACGAAAGGAGTGAATCGCAATGGCAGGAATGGGAATGGCTGACATCGTTGAGGCCGCCCGTAGCGAGTTGGCCTCGTTGACGGGGCTGGAACTCGGAAGCACGCTCTCCGCCAACCGCGAAGGCGAAGGATGGCGCGTCTCGATCGACGTGGTCGAGAAGCACTCACTGCCCGACGGCATGGACATCCTCGCCACCTACGACGTCGTCCTCGACGACAATGGCAACGTCGCGGGATTCAAGCGGACCGGACTGCGGAAGCGCATCGACACCGCGGTTGCCCTCGTCGAAGAGTAGCCGCCTCCGGCTGGATGGTTGGCATAGCGCGGACAGGCCGTGACGGCGGGACCGCTCCAGGCCTGACCAACCGGCCTGTGCCGGACCTGCCATGCCCCGCCGGAGAGGATCGCCGGATTGTGCGGAGGCCACATCATGCAATGGCGTCCAGTGAAGGACGACAAAGACAGCAGCCGGGGAACCGGCGCGGCCTATGCGATCATCGAGGACCCCGTTCAGGCCTGCGCCTTCTGCCGGGGCAAGGGCGAGAAGCCGGCCGGCTCGAAGTGCTCGGTGTGCCGGGGCAAAGGCACGGTCGAGATCCGTCCGCCGGCCGTCAGGTGTGCCCTCTGCAAGGGCCGAGGCGAAGAACGACCCCGAGGCAACGTCACCTGCAACGCCTGCCGCGGCAAAGGTTACGTCACGGTTAAGCCGCCCGTGGAGAAGTGTGCATCTTGCCGCGGCACGGGCCGACAGCAAGGCTCGCGCCTGACGTGCATCGCCTGCCGCGGCGCCGGCGTCGTGAGCGTGAAGCCGCGGGGCGAAGAGACAAAAGCCGTGTCGGTCGGGGGACGGGTGCCGCGGCCTGCCTTTACCTTCCGCATAGGCGAGCAGCCTTCAACCGGCAACCGTAGAGCGGCCACCGCGAGCGCGGCGGCCAGAAGGGTCGCGGCGGGTTCGACTGCCGCCCACCTCCCGGCCGTCCTCGCGAGCGAACTGGAGATCCTGCGACTTTACGCCCGTGCGTCTCTCGGCGAACGGATTGTTCTGTCCAGGGAAGCCCGCCACACACCAGCGTACGTCAACCTGCTCCAGAAGTCGCTCATCAAGAAGGGGTTGTTGCGCGGAGCCGGCTCCCGCAGATGTCAGATCACCGACACCGGCTTGCAGGTAGTTCGCAAGCGGGGCGGGATCGAGACTGTAGAGAAAGATGACCGTACTGCCGGACCTGAAGCCCTCGAACAGAACCAGGTGGACCGGCCGCCGGCCACCGCCTCCGCTCCGGTGCCGTCAGACGCTTGGGAGAACGGCCTGCGGTGGACGGCCCTGCGTGGCGCATAGCGGAACAACGGAGCCTACATGAGCGCGCAAGCGTTACTAGCCGAAGCCACACAGCAACAGGCTGTCCAGCAGGATAGCGGCGGCAAGCAGGCGGCGCCGAGTTTCCTGAGCGCCCCGTCTTCTCTGCAACTGCTGTTCTTCGGCGGCAAGGGTGGAACCGGCAAGACGACCTCGTCGGCCGCCACCGCTCTGCGCCTGGTCCAAGCCATGCCCGACCGCCAGGTGCTGATCATGTCGACCGATCCGGCCCACTCGCTCGGCGACAGTCTTGACCAGTCCGTGGGGCCGAAGATCGTTCGCGTGCGCGGTGTCCCCAACCTCTCGGCGGTCGAGGTCGATCCGCCCTCCCTGCTGGCGACCTTCAAACGCAGGTACGGCAAGCACCTCAAGCAAATGGCCCGCGGCACCGTCTTCTCCAACCAGGCGGATATCCGCGATTTCCTCGCCTTCCGTCTGCCCGGCATGGAAGACCTGATGATCTTCGCCGCCGTGGCGGAGTACTTGCAGCGCGGCATCCCGCACGATCCGCTCCCCTCCACACGCTGCGACCTGGTGGTCATCGACACCGCGCCGACGGGCCACACTCTGCGGCTGCTGACGATGCCCGAAAAATACGCTCGCTGGGTCACGCTCTTCAAGAGGTCGTTCAACAAGTATCACCGGACCTCGGCCGGCCTGCAGGGCCTGGGTCTGTTCAATATTCCCGGCCAGGAAAGGGGCGGACGGGGAGTGCCGCAGTTCCTGAGCAAATTGATTAAGCACATGGAGTTTGTCGGGAAACTCCTCACCGACCCCGCGCGATGCGAGTTCGTCATGGTGACCATCCCCGAGGAGATGGGCGTCGCCGAGACGGTGCGCCTCGCCCGGGCGCTCGACCGCCAGGGCATTGCCGCCGGCAACGTGATCGTCAACCGCGTGCGACGTGCCGACCCGGACTGCCCCTTCTGCCGGTCGCAGGCGGAAGGGCAAACGCCGTATCTGAAGCAGATTCAGGAGCAGTTCGCTCCCCGCCGCATCCTCCAGGTTCCACTTTCCCCCGAAGAGATACGCGGACAGGAAGCCCTGGTGCGCTACGGCCAGGTCCTGGCCGGCGAGAATGATTCCGTGCAGCCGATGCCCCCGCAGCCGGCCGGGCCGAACCGCGTGAGCGTGTCCGGCTCAATCGCCCCTCCCAGCGAACTGGCCGTGGAAGCGGGCAAACGGTTCCTCATCTTCGCCGGCAAGGGCGGCGTCGGCAAGACGTCCGTGTCGGCAAGCACCGCGCTGCGCCTGGCGCGGCGTTACCCCGAGAAGCGAGTTCTCGTGGTCTCGACCGACCCGGCGCATTCGCTCGGAGACTCGCTCGACCTGGAGATCGGCGACTCCCTGACCGCGGTTCCCGGCCGCGACAACCTGACCGCGCTGGAACTGGACGCCGCGGCGCTCTACGAGAAGTTCCGTGCCGAGTACGTCGAGAACATCAACGCCGCCTTCGAGGCCTGGGAAAGCCACGAAATCGGCGTCATGAACCTGGACCGGATCAAGTTCGACCGCGGCACCCTGCTCGAGTACGTCAAGAGTTACCCGCCGGGCGTCGAGGAAGTGCTCGTGATGGAGCGTCTCTTTGACTTCACCGAGGCCGACCGGTTCGACCTCTACGTGCTCGACCCGGCGCCCACCGGGCACATGCTCAAACTCCTGGCCTTCCCGGAACTAATCAAGGATTGGCTCCGTGTAACCTACCGGGCCATCCTCAAGTACCAACAGAGGCGCCCCGTCGAGCACCTGGCCACGCTTGCGGAGCGAATGGTGCGCTCAACCAACGCCGTCAAGACGATGCACGCCGCCCTGACCGACCCGGCCCAAACGGAACTGGTCGCCGTCACGATCGCCGAGGCCATGGGCAAACTCGAGATGCAGCGGATGCTCGAGACGGTGACGGCGGCCGGAATCCCCGTAGCACGCATCGTCTGCAACTTCCTGGCGCCCGCGACGGACTGCGCGTTCTGCGCCGCCAAACGGTGCCAGCAACTCGCTTGCGTCGATGAGATCGCCGACTTCGCCTCGTCCATCGGCTGCGTCGTAACGGCGGTCCGCCAGTTTCCTCAAGAGGTGCGGGGACCGGACGCCCTCGACCGCATGGGCGCCGAACTCTACGGCGGCGGCGCGGCCGATGCCCCGCCTTGCCCGACTCACGCCGGCCATCATCACGAGCGTGCATGGCAACGTCCGGTTCTTGAGGCGCATCCGCCAAGAAAGCCGCCGCCACGACGGTTCAGACACGGTCTGTCAGACGCACCACGGGAGGAAGTCCTGCTGGAAGAGGAGAATCGGTGACCGGGAAAGGCCGTTGCCCGCAAAGGGCGTGGCAACACCGGTTAGGCCACGCCCAGCCCGACTGTTTGAGATAGAGAACACTTTGGGCCCAAAGAAAGGAGGTGAGGAACATGGCTTACATGGACAAGCAGAGGGCCACGTCCAGGGAGTACGCCGCGAAGTCGAAGGCTCGGCTAAAGGCCGATGCCGGCGTCTTCAAGGAACGGCGCAAGGCCTGCCTGGCCACGCACGCCGGGTACGAAAAGACCCTGGGCAAGTACCAGCCACTAGACGTGCGGTAGTCCGCAAGTGGCGAACAGGCGCCAGGCGTGCTCGCACACGATTCCAGTCGCTGCGAGCACGCCATCGCGCCGCAAGAACGAGGAGAAGGGAGGACTGAGATGACCAGTCGAGAACAGGAAGTACTCAAGGCGATTAACAAAGGGGGCGGAAGCGCATCCCCCGCGACGATCGGACGTCAGATGGGAATCTCACCGGACTACGCCGAACAGATCTGCCGCGACCTGGTATGGCACAAGAAACTTTTCCGCAAGGGCCGTCACTTCACCACCAGGACAACCAAGTAGGAGGCTGTCGTGGGAGGAACCGAACTTGAAGTCCTGAAAGCCGTGCGAAAAAAAGGCGGCGAAGCGTCGGTCTCGGCCATCGCCGCCCAGATCAAGATGAGTTCCGACTATGCCCGAATTGTCTGCCGCGGCCTGGGAATGAGCGAC
This sequence comes from Planctomycetota bacterium, assembly GCA_030602705.1. Classification (GTDB taxonomy): domain Bacteria; phylum Planctomycetota; class Phycisphaerae; order FEN-1346; family FEN-1346; genus JAUVZF01. Next base: position 41,211 of record JAUVZF010000005.1, on the reverse strand, counting down.
TACGTGGACGTGTTCAGAAACGGCCGGGTCAGGCTCACCGAAAAGGGCATGGCCGCTCTGCGCAAAGCCGCGCCCGAACCCGCAGTGCCGCCGGAGGCTTCCGAAGGGGCCGACGCCGGGAAGCCCGGCCACGGCGGATCCCAAGATGCCGACAGCCGGAGCGATGATCAGAAGCCGCTTTCCCCACAAGAGAAATACCGCCTCTGGACCACGGGTTCAGCAGAGCCGCCCCAGGCCGACGCCCGGGCGGTTGCGGGCGCAATCGGAGACGGAGGGAGGGTAGTCCCTTGAAAGGCATTGAGAAACAGATACTCAGCGTCGTGCGCGAACTCCGAAAGGCCAGGGCGGTCAGTATCGCCCGGCGAATCTGCATGCAAGCCTCCAAGGTAGAGGCCGCGTGCCAGGTCCTGGTCGAGGACGGCTATCTCCGGTGCCATAAACAGGCGAACACCGGAGCCCACATCAGGGGCGGCTCTGAAGCAGCCCCTGGCCGCGGCCCCTCGCCCATAAAGACCCTTCCAAAGGTAAAGACCTACGTGCTTTCCGAGGCCGGCCTCAGGGCCGTGTCCAGGACCGTTTCGCGCGGCTTCATCCCCGTCCTCAAAGGGGGAGGCTGATCCCTTGGCTGTGTCCATGGCACAAGCGATCCCGACGGCGCCGCCGGCGCGGCCGCCGGCAGCGCGGCCGCAGGTCGCCCCGCCGAAGGGGTTTCTCGACGAATGGGCCGGGGCACAACTCGTGTTCTTCGGCGGCAAGGGCGGTGTGGGCAAGACGACGCTGGCAGCCGCCGCCGCACTCGCCATCGCCCGCCGCCCCTCGCGCGACGGTCGCAGGATTCTCGTCCTGTCTGTCGACCCGGCCCACTCGCTGGCCGACAGCCTCGGCCAGACCGTCGGCGCGGAGGCGGTTCCCGTCCGGGGCGCCGACGGCCTGTGGGCGATGGAACTCGACGCGGCGAGCCTGGCGGACGCCTTTGCCAGGGAGAACGGCGAAGCCTTGCGCACCCTGCTCGATCGGGGGACGCTCCTGGACCGCTCCGACATCGATGGCTTCTTCGACCTGACGCTTCCGGGCGTGGACGAGGTGATGGCGGTCGTGGAGATCGCACGCCTGCTGGACGAGGGCCAATGGGGTTTAATCCTGGTGGACACCGCGCCGACCGGGCACGCGCTGTGCTTCCTGACCATGCCGGGGGAGATGAAGCGCTGGCTGAAGGCCCTGGACATCATGCAGCGCAAGTTCCGCTATCTGAAACGTCATTTCCGCGGTCGGAAGCGTCCGCCGGTTGACGCCGCGGAGCGGTTCCTGATCAACTTTGATCGGAGGATTGAGAGGGCCAGGCAAATGTTCACGGCGCGTGACCGGGCGGAATTCGTTCCGGTGACGATCGCCGAGCCGATGGCCCTTGCCGAGACAGAGCGCCTTCTGCAAGAACTGGCCGCTCTGGGAATCCATGTAAAACGACTGATCGTGAATCAGTTGGTCGAGCCGGCCAAGTGTGCGTTCTGTGCCGCCAGAAATCACTGGCAATCATCGGTGCTCGCCGCTACGACGGCGCTGTCACCCCGGAAATTGCTGCCTGTCCCCTTGTTTGCCGGCGAGGTGCACGGCAAAGAGGGCCTGAACCGCGTTGTGGGCGTGCTGGAGGGCCTCGCCGACGAACCTACCTCGGTCAATCCGTTCGTCCGATCGGTGCCAAAGCAAGGGAAGGAGACGCGTCCCGTCCGGTGCAAGCCGGGCGAACCACTGGTGCTCACCGAGGGCGTTCGTTTCACGTTCTTCGCGGGCAAGGGCGGCGTGGGCAAGACATCGCTGGCCGCCGCCACGGGCCTGCGCCTGGCCGGTGCCCACCCCGACAAGCGGGTCCTCGTGTTCTCGGCGGACCCGGCCCATTCCCTGGCCGATTGCCTCGGTTCGCCCGTCGGTCCTGAGATCGTGTCCGTGGCGGCCGAGAACCTCTTCGCCTGCGAGCAGGATCCGGAGGTGATGTTCGAGCGTTTCCGGCAGCGTTACGGCGATTCGATTACCGGCATCTTCGACAATCTCACCTCCAGCGGAGTGCAAGTCCGGTTCGAAAAGGAATCGATGCAGCAGTTCGCGTCGCTTTCTCCTCCCGGCGTCGATGAGATCATGTTCCTCAAGAGCGTGATGGACCTGGCCGACGGCGGGCAGTACGACTTGTTCGTTTTCGACATGGCGCCTACCGGCCATGCGCTGCGGTTTCTCGAACTGCCTGAACTGGCCCATGCCTGGCTGCGAGCCATCTTCAAAGTATTGCTCAAGTACGGGCACACCGCCGGCGAGGAGATGGTCGATCTGGCCCGCGGCCTGCGCCGTTTTCAGGCCATCCTGACGGACCCCGCGCAGGCCGAATCGGTCGTTGTGACGGTCGCCGAGAAGATGGCCGTCCGCGAGTCGCAGCGCCTCATCGAACGGCTCTCCGGACTGGGCGTCGGTGTCCATTCGGTCGTCTTCAACAAGATGATCCCCAAGAACCGGTGCGCCTTCTGCCGACGCACCAGAAAGGTACAGGAGCAGCACCGGGCCAGGTTTCGCAAGGCACATCCCGGTCTGCGCGTCGTCTCGGTGCCCCTGTTGCCCCAGCCGATTGCAGGGCTGGACGCCCTCAGGGACATCGAGTCGATCTTGTTTGACGTGGGGAGAAAAGGATGATCAGAAAGATTTCCACAGACCGCGCCAAGACCGCCCGCAGGAACGTCAAGACCCGCACGGCGGCGAGGCGGACCGCGCGTGCGAAGAAGAAGCCTCCCAGAGGCGACGGCGAAGGGGCACGCAGCGCCGTGGACCCCCGCGCGGCCGCGAAGAAGGCCGCGCGCGCGAAGAAAAGACCCTCCGGAGGCGACGGCGAGGGGGCGCGCAGAGCCGCGGCACCCCGCGCGGCCGCGAAGAAGGCCGAACCCACGATCGCCGCAGCGGCCTTGCCTCCCACGGCCGCAGTGTCGAAGGTTCGTACCTGCCGGTATCTGCCGGGTGCCGGCCAGTTTCCCGCCGCATCGATCAGCAGGCGTCTCCCGTCGCCGGCGAATGTTACAGGCCGGATTACGCTTGCGCGGCACTTCGGGACCCGGGGCGCGAACTGGCCGGCCGAGTTCCGGGACACGCCTTTCCGCCCCGGCCGACCCAAAGAGATAGGCCTGATCAGCGCGCTGGCCTGGTTCCTGAGCCAGCCGGTGCTGGGCGGGCCGCGCTTAGTGCATCGAATCGCCAAGGGCGTTCGCGATGCCGCATCAAGACAGAAACGGAGCGCGGCCGAGCAACTGCTCGCCATGCGGATGAAACTGGAGACCGGCGACATCACCCAGGCCGAGTTCCGCCGCCTGAAAGCGCAGATCGAGGCCGCCGGCGAAGAACCTGCCGCGAAAACTGCCAAGCCGGCGAAGAAAAAATCGCCTGCCAAGAGAAAACGGCGTAAGGGGTAACCATCGGAATGTTGATGCGCGCCTTCAGTAAGGTGGACGACGACGGACGTATCCACGTCGGACGCAATCTCTGGAGACACTGCCGCATGCTCGATGCCACCGAAGCGGCGTATATTCTCGTGGGTCTGAAGAATTGCGGCAGCCGCAAGGAGTACCTTTTTGTTTTTCGAATCGGCTTCGTGCCGGCATTGAGCATATTCGAGTGTGTTTTGGCGACCGGTCGGTTCGCGATCGAGGACGGTTGTATCTGCCTTGGGGACAAACTCCTTACGGACACGTGCTTTGCCCCCAACAGCCACGTGGCGATTAAACTTGCAGGCACCGGCACGCTGCGATGGCTGGCGATCCGCTGGCGAGGCCCCGTGATCGTCTCGACGCTCCAGGAGCGCATGAACGTTCGCGGATTTCCGAGAACGCGGAAGGGCAAGCGCGGCAAATGGCAGCGAATGCCAATGGAGTACTGATGAAGGATACAAGCGCACCGACCGACTGAGCAGGCGAAACAGGAAAAGGACAAGCGCCGGAAACTCGCAATCACGAGGAGCAGTGTGGCATGAAATACTCCACCGGAAAAAGCGGACGAGTACTCCATTCAACGGGTACCGAATGGGATGAAGTGGAACGACAAAAGAAGAAGCGCAATAGCAGGGTCCGCTATTCAACGGGCCGCGACTCGCGCATGCTGCATTTCACGGGCACAATGACGGGCTATGAGCCCCCTGAGGACGAGGACGAACCTGAGCCCCGGCCCAAGCCCGACGTCAGGGATGAAAACGAAAGTCGGCAAGAGCGGTTCCCTTGGTGAATGGCCAGGTCAACCTGTGCCGGCAGTCCTTGCCGGGCAGGTCAGCCGGCCCGAGATAGCGCATAGCCGGGAGCAAAACAGAATGGAAAACTGGATAGTCGCGCCAAGACGACGGCACAGGGAATCATCGCGCTGGTCGGAGCCGCCAGAACGTCCCTCCGTGTTTTCCGAGCGGCCCGAACGTCCCTCTGTGTTCTCCGGGCCGCCCGAAAAACGCTCGCGGTTTTCAAAGCCCGAAAAACCGTCCATGTGGTCGAGGCCGAGGCGGTCCGGGCCTACGGACAAGATGGCTCGCTTACGGAACGGGTGGTCCAGCGGCCGGTGGCGCGGCTATGGGCCGCCTCGATGCTTCCAGAGGTTCCGCTGAGCGGCGGACGCGCGGCGTGAGCCGGTGGCAGGCTGGAGCGATGGTGCTTCACCGGGCCGCCCCGGTCTTTCCGAGGCCTCGGGATCGGGACGGGACGCCGAAAAAAGGTTCCGCCGAATCATGGGCTATCGGCAACTCTGGATTCTGAAGTCGTACCTGGATCGAAACGAAATCGCGGAAGGAGTTGCCCCTCACAGGAAAGCAGATTAACATGCGGACCGACAGCCGTCATCAACCTTCAACTACAAAGCGGACACCGTCGCCGGGTTCGTCCAAACCCTACAGGCCGGTGGCGTTAAAGCCCTACAGGCCAGTGCCGCCTAAACCTTACAAGCCGGTCCCACTCAAAGACTACACGCCAGTGCCGCTTAAGCCTTACAAGCCCGCCCCTCTGAAGGACTACACGCCAGCCCCGCTAAAGGACTATACACCGGTGCCGCTTAAGCCTTACGAGCCTGTCCCTGTCAAGGACTACACGCCGGTGCCGCCTAAGCCCTACAAGCCTGTCCCTCCCAAGGCCTACACCCCGGCGCCGCTCAAGCCCTATAGGCCGGCGCCGCTCAAGGACTATAGGCCGGCCCCCCTCAAGGACTATACGCCGGCGCCGCTCAAACCCTACAAGCCGGTGCCCATCAAGGACTACACGCCGGTCCCCATCAAGCCTTACACCCCTGTCCCCATCAAGCCCTACAGGCCTGTCCCGGTGCGGGGAAGACGAGGTTTGAAGGCTGGCAAACCAATCGATCGAGAGCCCGTTGAAGGCAAGTCTTGGGAATACTGTCCCACATGTGACGAGATCGTTTCACTTCCTCTCAGCGGGAAGAAAGTAGCGTGTCACAACTGTGGAACCAAGATTCAGTATGTGCCTGACGAGTAGGCGCTCTTCTTTGCAACCGCGGGCACGATCGGAGGACGGAAGATGAGGTACTCGATCGGTAGAAAGTCAAAGGTCAAGAAGTCCACGGGCATGGACTGGGACGAACTGAGGCGGTATCAGCGGAAAAACAGGCGCTACGGCAGGATCCGCTATTCAACAGGGCGCGAGTCGCCTATAGAGCATTTTACGGGCACACGGACCGGAAAGGAGACGGACGACGAACCGGACGTCCCTCGCGAAACCTGGCGGTCGAAGGTCCGAGAACTGCAAGCAGAACAAAGGGCAAGGCGCGCGCGGGCAGACGAGGCTGCCGCAGAATAAACCGCCGCGGCCGAACGCGGCACGCGGGCCGTTGCAGCCTCGCGGCGCCGATGAAAACCGGCCCAAGTCAGCCTGGAACTGAGCCAACACCTCATGGCAAGGGAGACGGTAAACATGAGTGCGAGCACGATCGAACAACAAGCACTGGAGGCCGTGGCTGCGTTGGATGGACATGCATCCACGGGCGCTGTCAGCGAGAGAATCGGTACGACCGTCGAAGAGGCCCTCGGGCTGTGCATCGACCTCGTCAAGGCCGATTATGTGGCTTTCAAGCCCAATCGGGGATTCTGTGTCACCCAAAAAGGTAAACAGGCGGTTGGCGGCAATGGGGATGTGCTGGCGCCCGCCGGCGGTGACACAGGGGCCCAGCCCGTCTCCTTCCGGGAAGGCGAGCCCTGGAAGGTTATGGGCCGTGGCGTTCGTCGCTCGCCGCAAGCCAGGTCCTTTGCAAAGCCGGGCCAAGAACCTGATCTGTGGAATGCGATCAGGGTGGCCGGCAGTGGCGGGTCCAGCCCAAAGGGCACTGTCAAGAAGTGGACTTCGGGGCCGGCTGAACTCTTGTACGAGAGCCACCTGCTTTGCTCCTTCTGCAAGGGCAAGGGCGAACGCCCGGCCGGCACCAGGTGTCCCGTCTGTCACGGCACGGGAGCGATCGTGCTTAAGCCGCCTGTGGTCGTGTGCGCTTTCTGCAAGGGCCGCGGTTCGAAAGAGGCCAGGAACTATGTGACCTGTCTGGTCTGCCGAGGGCGCGGATACGTCGAGGTTGATGAGGGGGCGATCACGTGCGCCACCTGTCGGGGAAGGGGCAAAGAGCCCGGTACTAACTTGTACTGTAAGGGGTGCAAAGGCAAGGGCGTGGTCACTCCACACCGTTCGGACACCGGCGGGGCCCCTCAAACGCGGGCGTCACCCACCGCCACGGAACTACAGGTCCTCCGAGCCTACTGTGAGGCGGAAGACGCCGGCCAGGCCCCCAATGTCCCGTACCGTACCCGTCTGACCGACGGCTACGTGCAAATGCTGCGCAAGAAACTGTGCGACAAGGGGCTTCTGGCCGCGCTAGGGGGACGCCGATACCACACCACCGATCTCGGCAGGGAAATGGTTGCGCTTGCCAAGGCGAAGGGAAGGAGAATTCGTGGCTCCTGAACAGGCCCTCCAGCAACAGGCCCCCCAGCGACAGGGCGGCACCCTTGTCGATCTCGTTGACCGTATCCTCGACAAGGGCCTCGTGATCAACGCCGATATCACGATTGACCTTGTCGGCGTGGAACTGCTGGGCATCAGGATCCGGGCGGCGCTGGCATCGTTTGAGACCGCCGCCCAGTACGGCCTTGAGTTCCCCTCCGGCACCAACCTCCAGACGCCAGCATGGAAGGACGCAATGGAGGCCAAGGACACCTGCCCGCAGTGCGGCAAGCGCATGGCGCGTACGGAATTGATCGAGCAGGGCTGCCCGTGGTGCGGTTGGATCAGCGCGGAGGCGATGAAGGCCTAAAGGCTCAAAGCCGGGAGTGTATCTATCGTGGCAATCAATATCGACGAGAAAAAACTCAAGGCCGGCCTGTTGGGGCTCGTCCTCGCGCTTATCGAGATCATTCGAGACGCCCTGCGCCTCCAGGCCATGCGCCGTGTGGAAGGCGGCAGCCTTACCGAAGAGGAGGTCGAGCGGCTCGGCAACGCGTTTATCGAACTCGACAAGGCCATCGAGCAGATCAAACGGGAGCAGGGCATTTCAGAAGCGGTCGCCAACGTCCGCGAAGGCCTCGACGACCTGGTGGACGACGCCCTGCGGACCCTCGTCGCGCCGGGCGTGACGGAGGCGGCCAACAGAGCGGTGAACGATGAACAAAAGAGACGACGCGAGCCTGATCTATGCGGCAGCAACGCTGAGATCGGCCGGTAAACCGGTGACACGTGAGAACCTGAGCACGCTGCTGGGCGCGGCCGGCGTCCAGACGGACCCGGCCGAGGTCGACGCCCTGCTTTCCCTCGTCGAGGGCGGGCCGGCAACGGGTCCCCAAGGGCGGCCGGCGAGACAGGCATCCCCACGGCCGAGAACGGAAAACGCCCAGGACACCCATCAGCGGGCCCTCTACGTCTATGCCGTGACGGTGGGAGAGCCCATCCCGTTTGAAACCGCCGGCATCGACGACGCCGAAGTGTTTGCCGTTCCTGGGAATGGCCTGGTGGCCGTTGTCCATGAGTGCGCGGCGAAGCCGTATGCCTCGAAAGACAAGGAAACCGTTGAGAAGTGGGTCATCCGCCATCAGGCGGTGGTGGCGGAAGCATGCCAGCGCTATGCGGCCGTCCTGCCGATGGCGTTCGACACGATGGTCTCCGGAAAGGACCGTGCGGATGCCGCGGATCACCTCCGAAGGTGGCTCCACGATGAGGGCGACGTACTGCTCCAGAAAGCCGACCGGGTGCGACGCCGGCAGGAGTACGGCGTCCAGGTCTTTCTGGACGTGGAATCGGCCACGCCCGACGTGATGGCGACCTGCCCGGAGGTTGTCGAACTCAAAAAGGGCCTGACCGGCAAATCCGAGGGCGCCCTCTACTTCCAGAGGCAGGAGTTGGAGAAGCGGGTGAGGGAACAGATCCTGAAACGTGCCGAGACCGTTTTCCGCGAGGCGTTCGATCTGGCCGGCCGACACGCGGTCGAGGTGTCGGTCGGCAAACTCAAGACAGGCGAAGACAACCTGCGCATGGTGGCGAACCTCTCCTGCCTGGTCGAGAACGGCACGGATGAGGCGTTGAGGGCGGCCTTCACGGATTACTGCACCGGCAAGGGCCTCTCGGTCCGCGTGACGGGCCCGTGGCCGCCTTACAGTTTTACATAGCCTGGGGTAATTCGAGATGAACGACGTTCCCGAATTCGCGGCGAAAGCGACACTCGTCGATCTGCTGGATCGCGTCCTGGAAAAGGGACTGATCATCGACGCCGACGTCGTCATTTCGGTGGCGGGCATTCCGCTGCTGGGCGTGAAACTGCGGGCGGCCCTGGCCGGCATGGAAACCATGCTCAACTACGGCATATTCACCCAGTGGGATGAGAACATCCGCGCATGGGAACGCGCCCGCAGAACACCGGAGCCGAAGGAGGCCATCCGTGCATGAGGCCATCGGCATCGACCTGGGGACAACGTTCTCCGTCGCGGCACTCTACGACGGCCGGCGCGCGGAGGTCATCACAGACGCTGCCGGCGAGCGGCTGTTGCCGTCCGTCGTCGCAGTCGATGCCGGCGGCAGAGTGCTCGCCGGCGCCCCGGCCCGCGCCCGCGCCGAAGCGGAGCCGGACGACGCCGTCTTCTCGATCAAGAGACGCATGGGCACGGCCCATGTCGTCTCTCTGGGCGGACGCCGGATGACACCCCAGGAAGTCTCTGCCCGCATACTGGAAGGTGTCAAGGCCCGGGCCGCCGCCCGGCTCGGCACCGAAATCCGCCGCGCCGTCATCACCGTACCCGCGTACTTCACCCATACGCAGCGTCAGGCAACTCTCGAGGCGGGGCGGCTGGCCGGACTCCAGGTCCTGCGCGTCATCAACGAGCCTACGGCCGCAGCACTGGCTTACGGCCTCGACCGGGAGGACCTCCAAACCGTCTTGATCTGGGACCTGGGCGGCGGCACGTTCGACGTCTCGATCCTGGAACTCGGTGACGGCCTGTTCGAGGTCAAGGCGGTCAACGGCGACAACCATCTGGGCGGAGATGATTGGGATGAGGTCATGCTCATGCTCCTGGCGGAACGGTTCCGCCGGCAGTCCGGCTTTGATGTCTTGGCAGACCGGAGACTGAGGCGCCGAGCCCTGGACGCCGCCGAGAAGGCCAAACGCGACCTCTCCGACCACGCCGAGGCATTCGTCTCTCTGACGGTCGCCTCCGCCGAGACGGACCGGCATCACGAACTGCAATCGCGCGTGAGGCGCGCTGAATTCGAGGCGGCCACCAGGCACCTCCTCGGCCGCATGGTCGGGCCGACCCGCCAAGCCCTCAAGGACGCTCGCCTGGAGGTCGATCAGATCGACCGCGTGGTGTTGGTCGGCGGCTCAACGCGCATGCCCGCCGTGCGGGCGCTGGTCCGGGAGATGTTTCGACAGGAACCCTACACAAAGGTCAACCCCGACGAGGTTGTGGCAATCGGGGCCGCGGTGCAGGCGGGCATGCTGTCGGGGCTGCCGCGAAGGGCCGTCCTGGTCGATGTCATTCCACTGTCGCTGGGAATCAAGACCGAGGGCAGGCTGTTCTCGCGGCTCATCCGCCGCAATACTACGATTCCCTGTTCCGCAAACCGGTTGTTCACCAACGCCGCCGACGGACAGCAATCGATGAACATCGAGGTGCTTCAGGGCGAACGCGAGGTGGCCGGCGAGAACGTCTCGCTCGGTAGTTTCAACCTCGACATCCACCCGCTCGAACGCGGGCGAGGCCGCGTCGAAGTGACGTTCTTCGTCGATGCCGACGGCGTTGTTCGGGTCGAGGCGGAAGACCTGCGGACCGACGAGTGCAGCAGCATCGAGATCCGCAGCGACGCCCTCCTTGGAGAGGCGGACGTGCGGGCGCGGCTCAGAGAAGCCGAGGCGTTCTACGCCGAAGACAGGCGGCGCCGTCGCGAATTCGAGGCACGCACCCGTGCGCGCAACGCGCTCAGCGAAAGCGCCGCCATCCTGGCGGGAACCGGCGACGCCGGCGAGCAGTTGCCGGACGAGCGTGTGGCCGATATCCAACAGGCACACGCTACACTCGAAACGCTGCTCGCGGACGGCGACATCGAACGCCTCGCAGCCGAGACCGACAAGGCGGTGGCAGCAATCCAGGCCGCCGAACGTGCGGGAGCCGGCGCGCGGCGAGCCGGCATTCCCGAAAGTGTCGAGAGCGCGCAATGAGACCCGCTCAAGGACACCTTGGGCGTAGAGCCGTACGCGCTGACTGGGCAAGACGTGTGAAGGAACGCGGCTGATGCGCGGCATTCTCAAAAGCGCCCTGGAAAGGCACCGCGAGTCGCTCGGCCCGCCGGTGATAGACGGCGAGAGGTACACCCGGCGCGAGCAGGCCTCGTGGGACGGCGGCAACAAGATGTTTCCGTCCTGGAAACCCGGGTATCTCTACCAGGCTCCGACGCGCCTGTTGTTCTACCAGGGCCCGAACAAGTTGTGGGAACTGCCGGCCGAAGCCGTTCTCGGCGTCGAGATCGTCGAGCGCCGCTGGATCTCCAAGAAGACGTGCCCGCAACTGGCCGTGCGGCGGGCAACCGCACACGGCGAAAGCACCATCCACCTGCGCATCGATGACCTCGAGTCCTGGCGGGACCGGTTGCAGGCCCTCATTCGGACGGTGGACGGCGCCGAGGCGGAGCCTGGCGGCGGAGAACTTCAGCCGAAGCCCGGCCCTCGCCCTGCACGGACACCACCGAGGAAGCGACTGACCACATGAAATGCCTCCTTATAGACCCGCCGGACGAGTTGTTCGCTGGCTCCTGCGGGGGCGATCAGGAGATCGCCACCGAAATGCACGAGGCATATCCGCCTCTCGGCCTTCTGTACATCGCCGCAGCACTGCGGGCCCACGGTGTCGATTCTGGAATAGTCGAGTCCAGAGCCCTGCGCCTGTCAAGCGACGACGTGCTGGCTGAGGTGGAGAGAGAACGCCCCGAAGTCGTCGGTATAACGGCGATCACCGCCAGAATCCACAGTGCTGTGCGTATCGCGGCCGCAGTAAAGCGCCTCGACCCCGAAACGACGGTGATCCTTGGGGGGCCGCACGTCCATTTTGAGCATCGGGCGGTTATTGAGCACGACGCGGTCGACTTCTGCGTAAGAGGCGAGGGCGAACTGACAGCCGTCGAGTTGCTCAGAGCGCTGCGGGACGGCACAAACCCGGCCGATGTGGCAGGTATCACTTTTAGGCGCGACGGCCAGGTCCATGTAACGCCCGACAGGCCGTTCGTTCAGGACTTGGATACGTTGCCGCTTCCGGCTCGCGATCTGTTGCGGCATCCCGCCTACACAGGCTCGTGGACCGGTGGCGTCCCCTTCAGCCCGGTGCTCGCGTCTCGGGGCTGTCCGTATTGCTGCGCGTTCTGCGACGCGCCGGCCATTTGGGGCAGACGGCAACGGAGACGGTCGGTGGACGACGTGCTCGATGAACTCGAACAGATCCGCAACAACCTTGGCGTTACGTATGTCCGCTTCCTCGATGACCTCCTCCTTGCGAACCGCCGGTGGGCAATGGCGCTGTGCGAGGGAATGGTCCGCAGGGGCCTCCAGGACCTCGCCTGGGCCTGCGACGGCAGGGTCGGCCTGATGTCGGAGGAACTCTTGGCCGCCATGAGCCAGGCCAACTGTCGGGTGGTCTTCTACGGGATTGAGTTCGGAAATCAGAGGATACTGGACCTTTGCAAGAAGGGGTTCACGACAGAGCAGGTTCGCCGGACCGTAGAAATGACTGCAAAGAGCGGCATCTCCTCCTACGGCTACTTCATGATGGGGTATCCGACCGAAACCGTCGAAACGGTCGAGGACACCATCAACTTCGCCAAGGAACTTGCCATCGATCACGGTCTGGATAGTGCCGGCTTCTCGATCGTAACTCCTTTCCCCGGCACCCCGCTCTACGATTACTGCAAAGAGCACAACCTGCTGAGGACCTCGGACTGGCGGTATTACTCTTACCAGTTGAAGCAGGGCGTTATCAAACTCGAACATATTACGGATACCCAACTGCGCGAACTATACGAGAGGGCCGGCCTGGAATTCCAGTTCAGGGAGCAACTGCGGCAGTTCGCTTGACCGAGGAGATGGATCGATGACCGTCCATAGCGCACAGGCAATCCGTTCCAGCGAAGCGCTCCGCATAGGACGCCGAAGCGCTACGAAGGGGCTCTATGCGGAGGCGATCTCTTTCTACAAGAAGGGCCTCGCGCAGAACCCGAACGACGTGGCCCTGCTCAACAATCTGGCGGACGCATGCCTTAAGGGCGGCCGGATCGACCGGGCCGCCTCCTACGCGAACAGGGCCGTCGAAGCGGCGCCGGATGACGCGTTTCCCGACGTTACGCTTGGGCAGGTCCTCCAGGGTCAGGGAAAGCACAAGGAGGCCGTGGCCCGCGTCCTTCAGGCGCAACACAAACTCGAAAGGCTTGTGCCGGAGTTCGAGGGCATAACCTTCGACTCAATCGAGCGGCTGGTCAAGAGGCTCTCAACCAGGGCCAAGTTCGAACTGGCCGGCAAGGAGTGGATCAGGGTCATTTACGTGGTCAAGTCGCTCGTCGAAACCTGCAAGGTGGAACTGGGTTACGTCCAGAAGGGCGTTTCCTGGCACTTCCTCCACGAAATCCGGCAGGGGGCACTCCAGGATGTCGCAGCGAATTATCGGCGGTTCAAGCAAAAAGTCGGCATCCACGGAGATGGACCCTCTGCCATCGCCAGAACCGTTGGCGCCATGGCCGCCGTTACCGGCGCACAGCAAGTGACGCTCGGCGAGCAAACCGCCGACCGCTGCACCATACAAGTCCTCGCCTGCTGGCGGCACAGCGTCATACGAAGCATGGGCTTGGACGCCTCGCCGGGGTGGATACCGTGTTCGGTCTCATGTGCCGAACACATGGACTGCGCCGCACGCGCCATCAACCCGGCGATCGGTTTCTCGTTCAGCGCAACCGTCCCCGACGGCGCCCCGTGCTGCCGCGGAGTGTTCGCGAAGGATATGGGAAGGCAGTAGATTGGCCTCGGAGTTCTGCCCGGCGCGTTGTCGGACAAGAGCAGACAGGCTACAGATAAGGAGGTGGCTGCGATGACCGGAAGGGAGAAGGACGTGATGGATGCTGTTGCAACCTTGGGCGAGAAAGCAACGCCGCGGAAAATCGGTCAGTTGCTAAGCCTAACCAGCGGTTACGCCGAACAACTGTGCAACATCCTCATCCGCAAGAAAAAACTGCGCAAGGTTGGCTATCACTACGTACCTTTGAGCAAGGCTGAGCACGTGTTCTCCGGCAGCGAGTAGGAGCGGCGACGCGTCGGGGGACGCCCTGGGCTGAAGGGAGGAGGGTGAAAATATGGTTAGCGTCGTTGGGGTTGAACGGGAAGTACTCCAGAGTATTGCCGATGCAGGCGACTGCACCGCATTTGCGCTGGCCAAGAGGCTGAATATCGAGCCTCGTTATGCGCGACTCATTTGTCGGAGGCTGCTCCGAACCGGTTGTATAGCACAACAGCCGGAGTCGCACCGATTCGGCTTGACTCCCACGGGGAAAGACGTGGCGGGCAAGTTCCGCAAGTGAGACGGCGAGGGAGGTTATCGGCGAACCGGTGCAGTCGCCGAGCCTGAGGGCTTCGGCATCGGGCGCGCCAAGGCGTGGCGTGTCCCTTACATGGCGGGGCATGCGGCATGGGATGCCCGTCAAGTGTCCGGCTCAATGAGCGAGAGGAAATCACGCAAATGGCAAGAACAGCAGTGAAAACGAAACACGTCCGAAAGAATGCTGCGAACGAGGCGCCTGGGAAGGGGAGAAAGCGGGGCGCTCATGAAGCCGTGCGGGAACTGGCAAAACTTCCTTGCGCATTCTGCAAAGGCACCGGATTGGGGCACTTCTACGGCGTGCCGTCTTTGGCGGAATGCCCGGTTTGCCACGGCCGTAAGAGCGTGTACGTGGACAAGCCTTACGACACCTGTCAGGTCTGTGGCGGGACAGGCGCCGGCACTGATAAGAATCTTGTTTGCCTGCACTGTCAGGGCGAAGGCTTCGTCCCCCGGAAGGTCAAGGACAAGAGGCGGCAGACGAAATCGAAAACGGAGAAGAGCAGGCGCGGGGTTAGGCGAAACCAACAGCAAGTAGCCCCCCAGCGCTCCGTGAAAAGGGGGTGAAGTGATCCATGGGGGTAAGCGCTTTCAATGCGGGCGCCCGGCGGCACGACTGCCAAGAGTTACGCCAGCGACTCAGTGAGTCAAACCGCAAGACCCGACGGACCGCGGCGGATGAACGCCGGTACCGTCGTGGCGACGTCGCGACCTGGATGCAGGACTGGCAAGCGGGCCGTGAGGCACGTAAGGCGCTGTGCGAGGTGAACAAGCAACAGAGACGAGAAGCCGTAAAGGAACTCCGCGCACGATGCAAGGACGACATCCATGAGATACGAGGCAGGTCCAGGTCGGAAATCAAGTGGATTCGCCGGGAGGGGAGGGACCTTGTCGCGCATCTTCGCAAGAGGAACCCAAGGCGGGGAGAGCGTAACGCCCCGTCGGCAGACGGAGCGTGAGCATGCCTACTCCTGATGAGAAGGAGATCATGGAGTTTCTGCTGGAAGAGGGCGACGGCGAACTTCACGAGGTGCGGATCGCCAACCACATGGGATGGCGCGTCGATTATGCCAGAACGGTGCTGGCCTCAGTGGGCAGGAGGGGTTTCCTTGACGTGTCCGCCGCGGGAAGGGTCAGGATCACGGACTTAGGAATGGGAGCGATCGGCAAGAAGCAGCGCGAAGAACAACGGCAGGGGCCTCGTTTGTCGGCGGATGAAAAATACGCGAAATGGATATCCGCGGCTGCCAATAAACAGCCCGAGGTTGGGCCGGACAAGGTGGTGGCGCGGCCCTCTCGCCCCAAGCACCAGCCGCCGCCTTCGGGAAAGGGGACGACTAGGCGGCAAGATATGCGCGCGCTCATTAGAAAGCATAAGGAAGAGACCGCGAAGCAGCGAGAGGCCTGGCGGGAGCAGTCGGCCAGGCGCAGGGAGCAGATGAGGGGGTTCGTGCGACATCTTCGTGGAATAGGCGAGGAGCAGACGCCGGCAGCAGCCGCGGGCCCATCACCGGGGCGCGAGGTTCCGCCGGAAATAACAACCGGACCGTGGCGGGACCTGCTGAGCCAACAGCCTGTCCCACGCGCGCCGCAAACGCAGCACGAGCAGCAGCCGGCAGCGGCCGCGGACCCATCACCGCGGCACGAGGTTCCGCCGGAAACAACCGGCCTGTGGCGGGACCTGCTGAGCCAACAGTGCAAGCCTGTCCCATGCGCGCCGCAAACGCAGCACGAACGTCAAACGCTTGGCGATAAGGCGAACCAGGGAGCACCATGACCGTGAAGGGTGCTGAAGAAGGACGGACCGAGACGGCTGCCGAAATCTGGGCTCGAATGGTCGGGCTCTATTCGGAGGCGGGCAGACTGCTTGTGGCCGGCCGCGCCAGAGAAGCCCTCGCCAAGTATAACCGGATTGCACAGGAGGGGCGCCGCCGAGATGAGGATGCGATACTCAAACTGGTAGACGACGCGGTGAAGCAAAGAAAAAAATGCCAATACCGTCTTCTCTCTGGAACAGCGGGGCCGGCATCATGAACCTGATCGACGCGGCCGGGAATCGGTTTCTCGCGTGTCTGCCCCCAAGGCCTCGGAGGGCATGAACATGGCATCAATCGTGGCCAGCGAACGAGAGGCGCTCAAACTGATCCGTGAACTGGGGAAAGCGGATGAGTTGGGAAAGGTGAAGGCCGAGGCCGTGGGCACCGAGATGGGGTTCTCAACGAAGTATGCCGCCATCCTTTGCCGGTCTTTATGGAGGGGCGACTATATAAGGGGAACGACCGTAACCGGCTACGAGATTACCGAGAAGGGTGAGCAGTTCTTGTTGGAACTGGAGCGATCACAACAGTAAAGGAGTGAACCAATGATGGACACAGTTACGCGTGTGGTCAGAGTCGTTAGCGACACGGCAAACAAGATCACCGACATGGTGGGCGGCATGTTTGGTGGGTCCAAGGAAACGCGCGGCGACGAGCGTGAACCGAGTCCGGAGGAGCAGGGCGAAAAAGGCGAAACCGAGAACGAAGAAGGGGAAACTACTACATGACCCTCAAGTGCGTTCTTGTTGACCCGCTACGACGTTCGGTCAACATCACCAAAGAAAAGGTGATCCGGCAAGCGGTCCGGACCGGCTCGAAGTTCCCGCCCATCGGGCTGGCTTATCTCGCCTCGGCACTGAGGGCACAGGGGGCCGGGGTTGAGATCGTGGATGCAAAATCAATCGGGATGCCCCATGACAGACTTGCCCAGCAGGTGGCGGAGGCACAGCCGGACCTCGTCGGCCTTACCGTTTTCACCTCGAACTTGAAGAGCGCCCTGGACGCCTGTAGGCAGATAAGGGCGGCCTATCCTCCAGCAAAGATCGTTCTTGGAGGGGCGCACGTCCATCCCTGCCACAGGGAACTCATTGAGAAGCCGTTCATTGACTTCTGCGTCAGGGGAGAGGGCGAGATCACCATCGTCGAACTGGCTCGGGCGCTCTCCGGCGACGGGAGTCTCGAGAAGGTGAAAGGACTCACGTTCAAGGACGGAGACCACGTCGTGGTTACGCCAGCTCGTCCGTTTATCGAGGACCTTGACTCGCTGCCTTTCCCGGCAAGAGATCTGTTGCCGAATCACCTCTACGTGACCAGGTTGGGAAAGAGCCGGGGGCGGTTCACAGCGGTCTCAGCCAGCAGAGGTTGTCCCTTCCACTGCGACTACTGCTCCGTTCCGCGATTCTGGCCGGTCCTGCGGCGAAGGTCCGTGCAGAATGTGCTCGACGAACTGGCCGAGATCGCCGACGTGTACGGGATCAGGATCGTGCGCTTCACCGATGAACTGATCACGGCGAACAAGAAGTGGCTCGTCTCGCTTTGCCGGGGCATGATCGAAAGAGGCCTGAGCCGGAAGGTTGCCTGGAACTGTGATAGCCGCGTGGACACAGTTTCGGAGGATATTCTTGAAGAAATGAAGGCAGCCGGCTGCCAAGTCATATTCTACGGAATTGAATTCGGCAGCCAGAGAATACTGGATGAGTGTGGCAAGAGGACCAAACCTTCCCAGATAAAGAAGGCCGTCCAGATGACAAACGACGCTGGAATAACGCCGACGGGGAATTTCATGATCGGCTACCCCACAGAGACGAGAGCGGACATCGAGGCCACCATTGACCTGATCGAGACCCTCGGCCTCGAGTTCAGCACTGCCTCCATTGTCGTCCCGTTTCCAGGCACCGATCTGTACGACAAATGCAAGCGCAATGGCTGGCTCCGATCGGATAACTGGGAAGAATACAGTTACTTCCATCCGGACCACGGAATAATCAATCTGCCGAACATCAACGACGACCTTGAATTGGTTTCCCTGTATCGGAAGGCGCATTCCATGACCGTTCTCGGCAGTCTCAAGGACGATTTGGCAGGAGAGATGGACGAGATGTTTGCGCCGTTGTCCGTCGAAGGCGGTTGAACAGCAGCACTCTGGGAAAGAAGGTTGAAGCGCCGGAGCCGACCGTCCGGAGCCTGACGAAAAGCCCACTGCAGGAGGGGTGGGGCACCTTCTTGCGAGAACCGGCGCTTACGTGAATTGCAGCGGCGCGCGGCGGATTGGTTGTTTGTGATAGCCGGCAATTTGGGCTCAACAGAACAGGAGGCCGATAGATGCCAAGAGCCAAGTCAAAAGTGACCGCAGGGGGTAGTTCACCGAAGGGGAAGAAGGGCAACCCAAGGGTTGAACCCAAAACCACTGTTGCCCCGAAGCGCAAGGTCGGCAACGGCGTGTGCGCTTTTTGCGAGGGCACGGGCAAGGATCGTTTCGGTTCGCTTTCCCGCCTGTCGAACTGTCAGGTCTGCGGCGGAACCGGAAAGAGCCCTGTCAAGGGGCCCACGCGCATGTGTGCATTCTGCAAGGGAACGGGCGTGCAGCCCAACACCACAGACCGCCTTCACTGTCTGGTCTGTGGCGGCGCGGGGGAAGTCGCCGCCATCAAGGACTCGGTCAAGTGCCCGGATTGCGATGGCACCGGCCGGCATACATTGCGGACGTTCCGTGGCAAGCGACGCATGCGTCAGTACTGCCTCACCTGCAAAGGCCAGGGAGTTGTGGCGGGCTAGAGGAGCAAGTTGTCTGACTGATGGCACACGCGGACTGAAAAGCGAACGGTGCGGACCCCATAGCCCGACGGAGACCAAATTCAGGACTCAAGCATCAATTGCGCCGCCGATGCGGCAGACTCGCAGAGATATCCGCCGGCGCGCTGCCCATAGTTAGGGGAAAACAAGATGGGAAAAGCCAAGTTGCAAAGGAAGAAGATCAAACGAACCCCCGCAACTGCAACCCGTGCCAAACCCAAGCCGACGACCGGCACGATTAAGTGCGCTTTCTGCCGGGGCACCGGCAAAGATCCTTTCGGCTGCCTTTCCGCTCTGTCGAACTGCCAGGTGTGCGGCGGAACCGGAGAAATCCACGCGAACCAGCCTGTCCTGCCCTGCGTGTTCTGCAACGGAACCGGCGTCCAACCCAACACGACGGACCGCCTCCATTGCCTGGCCTGTCGTGGCACAGGCGTGGTTCCCGTGATCGAGGACCCGGTGAAGTGTCCGGCGTGCGATGGAACCGGGCATCAGATGAAGCGAACTGCCAAGGGCAAGAGGCCCGTGCGGCAGCGCTGCCTCGTCTGCAACGGCCAACGTCTGATAGCCAGGGCGCGTGCCGCAGTCATGCGCAAAACCAAACGCCGGGGCATGACACAGTGTGCCTTCTGCAAGGGGACAGGTATACAGCCGGACAATACGGACAACCTGAGTTGCCTCGCCTGCGGCGGCACGGGGGAGGTCCCGGCGATCAAGAACCCCGCGATGTGTCAAGACTGCGATGGCACGGGGCGGCATACGCTGAAAACGGCCCGCGGCAAACGCCGCATGCGCCAACACTGCCTCACGTGCAACGGCCAGGGAGTCGTGGCCTCTTCGGTGAGCAAGGTGTGAGTGTGGCACCAAGTTTGCACTCAGCCTGATCAAAGGAGTCGCCCTGCATGCAGACCCAAGACAGGATTGCTCGGTTGAGGCACGAACTGCAAGATGCTCTCACTCGCGCAGAGGGCCTCCAAAGTACGATCCGATACGGGCAAGAGAGGGTCCGCAAACTTCAGGCCAGGCTGGACGCCTTGGGTTTGGAAGCGTCGGACATCGGGTGCCGGAGACTGGCCGACGAAATAGACAGTCAACTGGACAGTATCGCGGCGGTCCGCGAGGAACTGAACGTCGCGGTTGAGGGGGCCAACGAACTCCGGGCGGATCTTAAGCACGAGCAGTCCAGGGTCTTCGACTTCGGATGGGAAATCGGCGACATACACGACCGCCAGGGCGGCGTAGCCCTCCCTGGCGGAAGCGAACTGGAGGCGCTCGAGATCATCATCGACGCCGCCGACCACGGCAGGGTGGGAACCGTTCGAATGAAAATGGGCCTCAGCAATGCTTATGCCAGGATGCTCTGCAATTCCTTGGGACGGCAGGACTTCATCGACGTGGCGGCCGATGGGGCTTGTCGCCTGACTGCCAAAGGACAGAGGGCAATGAGGAAACTCAAGAATAGGACCTCCGGCTCAATTCGCTGAGGCCGACCTGAGACATGATCAACCACGAAAGGAGCGCATGATGAAAACAGCCGCTAACATGGTCGCAGACCGCAAATCGCAGTTCGAGAGGCTGAGAGGGCAAAAAGAGAGCACATCTGTCGATATGAAGCAAACCCTCGCACAATTGGACGCGCAAATCGTGGAGGCGGAGAAGGCGCTCCGTGAAGCGACTTGGCAAGAAGCGATGCAGGCCGTCCAACGGGAACTGGGCCCAATGTACATTGAAGAACGACGCCGCCAGGCCAAACTCGCCTCAGCCATGAATACCTGGATTGCGCGAGCACGCAAGGAGGCCGTCAGAATCTGCGCCATGTAGGACGAGATCACCGAACTGAACTCCACCATCCGGTCGGCCGAATCGCAGTTCCTCGATTCGCGCCCACATGACCGAGACCTCTACGCGAAAGCCATTGCCGGGAACAAGGAGCAGGCCGCTCAACAATGCGAGGTCGATGAGCAGGACGCGGATGCCCTGAAGGTTCTGAAACTACTTGGCGGGTATGAGATGTCCGGAATCAAATCCGCTTTGCCGCCGGTGGCTCGCGGAATCTATGAACAGGTCCACCGTGCCGGCGGCAAACTGAGGATTCGCGAGGCGGACCTGCTCCTGGCAGCAGGCATCCGGGGAGGGAGAATCCTGGCCGCCCGCGACCGCCTCGAGAAACACTTGACCAGAATGCAGAACGACGGGCTCCTCGAATACTCGCGCCAGATGGATCTGTATTTAATTCGTGCGCCACAGAAAGATCAACTCTAGGTAGAGGGCCGTTGCCATGACGAGGGCATCAGGAATCCAAACGCCCGTCGCGCCGCTGAGGCGGAAGGTCGCCACCGACCGCGCAGCGGCTTGCGATGCGCGCGAGGCCGTCCTCGAGACCAGGGCAACCTTCAAAACCGTGCTGCGTTCCGGGTGGCGGCCGTGTCGCATCCGCCTGACGCCGAACGGGATCACGCTGACGCAGGGAGGGCGCCCCGTCTTCGACCTGACCGCCGATCGCATCGCCGGACTCCGCATTGAGGGCGTCCGCTCCGTTCTGGGCCGAAAGAAAGAAGCCCTGTGCCTGGACTACCGCTCGGGCCACGCCAAGCACAAGCGTTCGCGCCTTTGGCTGACAGCGCCCAACCTGCACGCCGTGCGGGAACGACTGGCCGACCTGGCAGCGCCGATCGACCTGGCCGCTCTCGAACGTCTGGCCTCCCACCTCGATGCCGACGCCGAGAGCATCGTCTGGTTCCTCTGGCAGCAACGCCACGCAACCGTCGGAGAACTGGCCCAGCACGCCCGGATACCCTCGCAGATGGACGTCCTGTTGAAGATCAGGGAGGTCATCAATCCGGTCGCGGAGGACGTGCTCGGCTTCCCCCTGCTCACTTTTGTGCCGGCGCGGACCGACGCGCTTACCGGCCGGAACGTCCCCAACAGTTGGTGGCTCGTCGGAGCCCGGCGCACCCAGGAACAGCGGCGTCCCGAGGTCACGGTCGATACCTTCCATGAGGCGGATGGCTTCCGAATCCTCGCGTGCCTGCCGTGTGGCGAGGCACGCGACGTGAGCGTCTCGTTTTGCGGGGGAGCGGTCGAGATCTCCTCCGACGGTGGCGGAAAGCCCGCAAGGGTCCCGCTGCCGCCCGGCCTGGAGCCGGAGAACTGCCGGCAGACGTTTCGCAATGGAATCCTTGAACTGTGCTGGGGCGGCCCGGATCGGTCGGCCCCGGCTGTGGAACAGGGGAAACGGTGATGCCGGACGACAGAACCAGTCCCCTCGCGGAGAAGGGCCAGATGCTGCGCGACTTGGCCGAAAGCGTCATTGACGCCTACGAGGTCCGCGTCAGGACGATCTCGCAAATGATGAAGCAGGCCTATGAACTGGTCGGATCGTACCAGCAGGACGTGGAGAACATGTTGGCTCTCCTGCAGCGCAACATGGCCAAAGGCCAGAGTTTGCGCCGCTGCGACTTCGACAGCATCATCCGCGACCTGGCCGACACCCGCGCCCGTTGCCAACAGCAGGTCTCGGAACGTCTTGACGCCTTCGCCGCGGAAGACGAAGATGTGATCATGCGGCTGCGCCGCATTCTTGCCGGCGGCAAGGCGAGCGACCTTGCCGACCTGCGTAAGATACGGGAGGATATCCTCACGCGCCAGAAACAACGCGAGCGAGAAGTCATCGCCGTCTTGCGCAAGTTCGAAATCCAGGAGCACGAACTGCTGACTTCGTTACGGTGGCTGCTCGATAAAGGAGAGAAGGCCACCGTTACACATCTACGCAGCGCGGTCAAGACGCTGACGACACGCTGGGTGACTAGAGAGAAGGATATCTTCCACGTCGTCGAGCAGTTGGAGGAAGTGCGCAGCAGGGTGCGCGACCGCTGGCGCCAGGTGGTGGAAGTCTCTTCCTGAACCCACCCTCGAAAGAGGAGCCGTGAGAAGACTGATCCACGTCCCGATCGTCCACACGGGGGCCGATATGGGTTCGCTCCTGCCGGGGGCCAAGGCTGAGTTCCTTTCCAGGTACACTCAGCGCGAGTGGCAAGAACACATCGAGACCATCGAACAGTTCTGGCGCAACCTGCGGGAACGCATTGACGGCTTCGGTCTGGATTACGCGCGCACCTACGTTTACCAGGACGGTCTCCCTGTGTGTGGCAAAGAACTCCAGATCGTCACCGACCTGGCGCGCCGCGACAGCCGGAACCACCAGTTGATCCTCTGGCTCGTCGACCAGGGAGCCACCCTCGTCGGAACCGAGGCGCCGAAACTCCTCCTCGAAGAATACGAACTCATGCGGAACGTCTTCGCCGCAGCCGCTCAGGAACGGGCCGCCGGCAAGGCCTGTCAGAAGGAGGCCGACGACCTGCTGAAGCGGCGCGATGCATACATACGCAAGAGGATCGACGCGACGCTGCCGGACGACGGGACGGGCCTCCTGCTCATCGGACTCGTCCACCGGGTCCACGAGGGCCTTCCCGAAGACATCGCCGTATCCCGCCTGCCCGGCGGTTCCCCTCCGGACGCATAGACGGGCACTTGGGGACTCGACGGCGAACGCCCCCCCAAGCCTCTGATCACTCCAAGCCGACGACCGCATACGGTTTGCTCTCACACGTCTGCCGCGGCGTCCAGGCGAACCGCACGCCTATCAGACGAGTGAACGTAGGCGAGGAAGTGTTTCCTGGCTTCATGGTTCGGTGGAACAGCGAAGTCTGGAGGAGGCCCACTCAAACCGCGATCTACTGGTATCTTTCGAGCAACAGCGGTCGCCGCGGTGTCGATGGGGGCATCGTCCTAACTCAGACGGCCCTGGAGCTCCTGTCATGGACGTACACCGTTGAGGACAGAGGGCTAATCACGAAGGACGGGTTCAAAAGGCTCACTGCGTCGGACAGGCTCAGGTTGTTATTCGCTTCGCTGGATATCCCGTCTGTCATTCCTGCGAGCCTGGCCAAATTGACCGCGTTGCAGAAGGGCTGGAACTGGAGAGATGCGATGGACGGGCTCACTGAGGTGCGCAACTCCATCGTTCACCCAGAACACAAGCAGTATGGCAAGTACGAGAAGGCGTTTTACGAAGCCTGGAATCTAGGCCTGTGGTACTTGGAGATGGTCCTTCTGCGTCTGTTCGATCATCACGGGGATTACGGAAACAGGCTGGTCAGCAGAGGCTTGGGTGCTGTGGTGGAGGTTCCCTGGGCTGACAAGACACCGAGTAACGAGGCGGCATAAACATGGCCAAAAAGAGCACACGCGGACGGAAGCGAAGCGCCGGATCGAAGAAGAAGGTGGAGTCTGTCCGGCACAAGGACAAGCGCAGGAACATCCCCACCGAGGAACTGCGGGATTTCGTGGCCGAGGACGAGGCGCGGCCGGAGGAGATCACCTACCCCGGCCTCCTCTATGCGCGGGATCCGTCGCTCGATCCGCAACTCGTGTGGAAAGGGAAGGACGAGCAGGACCAGGAAGAACTGACGGCCCCGTCGGTCCCGATCTACATCCAGGAGAAGATTCATCCCCAGGCCATCATCGAGGACGTGCGGGCCCAGGCGAAGAGAGAGCCGGCCGAGGAGCAACTGGAACTCTTTGCCGATTTCAACGGCATCGACTTCGAGCAACTCATCGAGTTCTACCAGCACGAGGCGAACTGGTCGAACCGGATGATCCTGGGCGACTCGCTCCTCGTGATGACCAGCCTCGTCGAGAAGGAGGGTCTCAAAGGGCAGGTCCAGATGATCTACATCGACCCGCCCTACGGCATCCAGTTCAAGTCGAACTGGCAGGTCTCCACGCGTAAGAGAAGGGTGACGGACGGCAAGGTAGAGGACGCGACCCGTCAGCCGGAACAGATCCGGGCCTTTCGCGACACCTGGAAACTCGGCATCCACTCCTATTTGTCCTACTGGCGTGACCGGCTGGTCACGGCACGCGAACTCCTGACGGAAACGGGCTCCGTCTTCGTTCAGATCGGTACCGAGAATGTCCACTTGGTTCGCTGCCTGATGGATGAGGTCTTTGGCTGCGAGAACTTCGTGGAACTCATCGCCTACCGTACCAAGAGCATGACGCTTGGGGGGACGATGCTTGAGGGCGTCTGCGACTATATCGTCTGGTACGCGAAGGACAAGGGAGCAGCCAAGTTCAGGCGGCTGTATGAGCAGACGGAGACGGCTGGCGACTCCCATTGGAACAAGTACATGCTCCCGGACGGAACCAGACACGCCCTGGCCCGCGAGCAGATCAACGATCCCAAGAAAATCCCAGCCGAGGCGGAGATCTACCAGTTGGCTTCTCTATATCCGGCCGGGCCGTTTGACACGGGGATCTACGCCTTCGACTGCCGAGGCAGGACTTACAGGCCCCCCACCGGACGCTCGTGGAAGAGCCCCATAGAGGGGATGAGGAGGCTTGACTGGGCAGAGCGGCTCGAACCCTACGCGGGCGGGAACACCGTTCGCTACGTGCTGAAACTCTCTGACTACCCCGTCTCGCCCATTCACAACATATGGGCGTACACAGCCCCGGCCTCTGGGAAGGTCTACGTGGTGCAAACGGCACGCCGGGTTATCGAGCGGTGCGTGCTCATGACGACAGACCCAGGCGACTTGGTTCTCGATCCCACATGCGGCAGTGGAACGACGGCCTACGTTGCCGAACAGTGGGGCCGGCGCTGGATCACCATCGACACGAGCCGCGTGGCCCTGGCTCTGGCGCGGACGCGCCTGATGGCCGCACGGTATCCGTACTATCTCCTCGCCGACTCGCCCGAAGGCATCAAGAAGGAGGCCGAAGTCACCGGCCGCCCGCCCTCGATGGCAACGCCCCAAGGCGACATCAAGATGGGCTTTGTTTACAAGCGCGTGCCGCACGTCACGCTCAAGTCCATCGCCAACAACGAGGAGATCAACGATATCCACGCCAGGTACGAGGAGCGCCTGGAACCACTCAGAAAGGAACTCAATAGCCTGCTCAAAAAGAAGTGGCAGGAATGGGAGGTGCCGCGCACGGCGGACAAGGAGTGGCCCAAGAAGGCCAAGGACCTCCTGGCCGAGTGGTGGCGGCTGCGGCGGAAACGCCAGGACGAGATCGACGCCTCCATCGCCCGCGCCAGTGACACCGAGATCCTCTACGACCAGCCCTATGAGGACACGAAGCGCGTGCGCGTGAGCGGGCCGTTGACCGTCGAAAGCCTCTCGCCCCACCGCACCATCAGCGCCCAAGAGAAGAAGGAGCGGGCCGAGAAGGGCATGCCGGAGATCGGCGTCACCGTCGATACGCGCGGACCCAACGAGTTCGGCAACATCATCCTTGAGAACCTCAAGAAGGCCGGCGTCCAGAACACGATCAAGAACGAACGCCTGAAGTTTGACACACTCGACCCGTACCCCGGCGTGTGGATTCACGGCGAGGGCCGCTACACCGAGAAAGACGGCACGGAGCGGCGCGCGGCCATTTCGATTGGCCCCGAATACGGCACGGTCGGGCCGGAACTCATCAAGGAGGCGGCCAAGGAGGCTGTGCAGGGCGTCGGGTTCGACGTGCTCATCGTCTGCGGCCTCGCCTTCGATCCGCACGTCTCGGAGGAGGCGAAGCGGTACGGGGAACTTGTGGTCCTTCCCTGCCGTATGAACGCTGACCTGGCGATGGGCGATGAGTTCCTCAAGCGTACCGGGGCCGGGAACCTGTTCATGGTCTTCGGCGAGCCGGACCTGGAGGTCAAAAAGGCCAAGGACGGGAAACTGACGGTCGAGATCAAGGGCGTGGACATCTACGACCCGACGACGGGCGAGATCCGCTCGAACTCGACCGACGACATCGCGTGCTGGTTCATTGACACGAACTACAACGGCGAGTCATTCTTCGTCCGCCACGCCTACTTCACCGGCGGCGACGAGCCCTACGACAAACTGAAGCGTGCCCTCCGCGCCGAGATCGACGAGGGCGCGTGGTCGGCCCTCTACTCGACCGTGAGCCGCCCCTTCGACCCGCCCGAAACCGGCAAGATCGCCATCAAGGTCATCAACCACTACGGGGATGAGGTGTTGAGGGTGTATGACACCGAGGCGTAGCCAAACTGAGGATGCCGTCGCAAGTCGGAGAGCAGGCATATTCCGGCCAGCGCTTTTGTGGCTCTCAGCGTCGGTCCCGGGCGCGCCGAGCGCCAAACTGAGCGCCAAGCGCCGAGGGCGTCGGCGCGCCATACCCCTGTGGGATACGTCCTCAATGCTACCTGGCACGAATCTGGTCGTGCCTATTTCTTGGGGACACCCCATGCTGTGGGAAAAAAACTCTGGACCCCTGTGGCCAGGGCCTTGACGGGTACGGTTATGGGTGTCCCCGGAACTCGGTCGCGCGGCACTCGCGCTGCTCAGGATGCCTTCAAGGCCGCGATGATTTCCTGAGATTTCCGCCGGTTGTACTTGTCGCACCGAGAGCCGGCGGTGAAGATATCGATCAACCCCCAAATGCCGCAACCACCGAAGGTAATCATCTTCACGATGCCGAGGCCGATATCACCCAGCCAGATGCGGTCGTAGAGAAACAGCGCCAGGATCGTCGCCGTTCCGCGGTCCTTCTTCTCGGAAGCGAATTGCGACTGGAAGATCATTTTCTTCGAGTCGTCAAAGCCTTTCGTGAGTTGTGCGATTTCTGCAGCGCCTAGTTCAGCCATGGGTCTCCCCGCCTTTCTTGATGAGGGTGAGCACTTGGGACACAAATGACTTAATGGCGACCAGCCACACCGGAACGATGAGCCAATTCAAGGCCACTGCATCCCGGAAAGAGCCACGCACAAGGAGCGCATCAGCCCGGGAGAGGCCACAACCAGGGCATTCAAATCCAAAGCACACTCGCCAAATGCACGGTAGTCCTCCGTGACCGGTGAGCGGATTCACCAGGAATCCATAGGCAACGAGCGCGGGAAGCATGAGAGTGCGCACGGACAACAAGTCGAGGATCGCCGGTTTGTATGGGCGGATCAGGTCGGCAGTTCGCATCAATCGGTCCTTGTGTCCATGCGACAGCCCAGACTCGTAACCGTTCACGGTTCTACAGTCGTTCAGGATCCCGATGAGCCTGATAACCAAGAGCATACTCCGCCCGCAAAGTGCAAGACAAAAACCGTAACCGTTCACGGCCTTTTGGCCGGATGGTTTTCCGGGGGCAGATGTTTTTTCTTCCTCTTTGTGTTGCGCATTGTCTGTGGCTTGATTGTCTATAAAACCGGATGCTTGTCAAGCATGAAAGGCGACCGGTTTGCACAAGAGTTCGGCGGAAGGGTCCGAGCCTTCAGGGGGGCCAGAGGCATGTCACAAGAGGCGCTTGCAGACGCTGCGGGGTTACACCGGACGCATATCAGCCTGATCGAGCGCGGCAAGCGATCCGTACGCCTGGAAACCGTTGAGAGACTTGCCGTTGCGCTGGGGGTCCAGCCTGGCCGTCTCATGCCCAGAATTCGTATGCGACTTATTGAACATCCTTCCCGTTGACATTGAGTTTGGCTGCATGGAAGGCTGCCACTTCCTGCCAGGCGCAAACGTCGCAAGCCTGCTTCGTGGCTCCTTGAAACCTTTTGCTGGTGGGCTTGTGCCGCTAAGGGTACGTCAAACCCTTATCCCACCGCCAGCGCCCTTGAGGCGCCCTGAGTCAACGCCTCACAGCAAGTCTCACACCCCCAGCCGTCGGCAGGCCTCGTGCACGGTCGGCCACGATAGCCCTAGCAACCGAGCAAGCGCGGTCTTGCTTTCACCCCGCTGCCTGCCGTCCTTGATCGCGTCCAACACCTGCGGCGTCAGTTTCAAGATGCGCCCCTTCTTGCTGCCGCCCCAGCGCTTGCCCCTCTCGCGGGCGGCTTGTTGGCCCGCCTTGACACGCTCGGCCCGTATCTCCGTCTCGTACTGGGCCGCGCTCGCCAGGACACCCGCCACGAGCCGTCCTGCTGGCGTGCCCAGATCAAGGCCCTCGGTCAAGGATGCAAACCCAACGCCGCGTTCCTGCAACTCATCGAACAGCGCGGCCAAGCCTGAGAGCGTCCTGCCCAGGCGGTCCAGCCGGTACACTACAAGGCGCGTCACGAGTCCCTTACGCATCGCGGCTTCAAGCCTTGCCCATCCGGGCCGCTTCATGGTCTTGCCCGTGAACTCGTCGGCGTACCACTTGACCGGCCCGATGCCGTTCTGAGCGGCAATCCACCGCTCCAGCGCATCCCGCTGGCTGCGGTCCCTCTGCTGCCGCGTTGAAACCCTTACGTAAATCGCGGTGTGCCGTTCCATCGTCAATTTCCTTTCCCCCTCACGTGCCCCGATGAGTGTAGGGGTTAGATATTCAAAAGTCAACTAAAATTGGGTCTTTAGAACCGGCTCAAAGTGGCGAGCCCGCTTCCCTGTGCGATATCGGAAGCGGGCCAGCGGATGATGACATTTTAGACATCGGGGCACTTCGATACGTCCGGGCCTCCTGCTGCTTGTCCTGCGCCTTCGCCGCAGCGGGGGGTTCAATCAAGCAGCCCTTCATACGGATTCCTGATGTTCCTGCGATCCAGATCATCTCCGTCGTCTTCGGGGTGGTTGTAATCTATTATCCCCTTGTCCTGTTTGGGAAAGAATTCTTCCATTGCAAACCCTCGGCGCGTTAGCAGCGGCTTCCAAAGCCGGGCGCTTAGCAGGGTCGAAACCCGCATGGGCGGATCAAAGCCAGGGCGGGCGGCAAACCGCCGAGCTTCTTCCAACAACTCCTCCAGGGCACCGGCCTCTCTTCGGTTGACATAATCCAACCGCTGCGCTAAGTGATCCAGCCGCGCTTGCCGATCTTTCCGTTCCAGACAGAAGTCCGAACCCAGGGCAGATTCAATCCGTCGAACCAGACGTCGTCCTACCAGGGAAGATGGCCGTTTTGAGGGATGCGAAGCAAAGGGGGCCGTTTTCGCCTTCTTCCCCTTCTTCCCCTTCTTCCCTTTTCTTACCGTGGTTGAAGCATGCGACCAGTTTGGGCGAATCTGGTTGCTTTTGGCCACATGCGCTGGTCGCTTTTGGCTACATGCGCTGGTCGCGTTACGCGACCAGTTTTGATGATTGGTTTTCTTCAACCACCTGGGCGCCCATTTCTTGAGCCACCGATCCAACGGACGTGCATCATAGTCGAGTCGCCGTTTCTCCTCGCCTTTTGTCACCAACAAACCCTCTGCCTCTAATACCCGGATGCAACGCGTGACCGTAGTTCGATTGTGGCCCAATTCTTTCGCTATGAGCCGTTGGCCCAAAGAGATGAAACTTTGGGCTCCCTGCCGACCCCTGATGTAGCAAAGAACTTCCCTGTCGGTGGCACTCAACCTTGTATGCCAAAGAAGGGGAAGGGGGATGCTGACATAGGGGGCTTCATCAAGATACTCGTAACCTAGCTTCTTCATGGCACTTTCTTTTTGCGTTCCTGGCCAATAAGGGGCAGCCGCTGCGAGGCGGGAACGCACCGAAGCGCCCCGCAGCAGCATTGGACGCCTTTAGGCGGTCCAACACGGTGGCTTATGCCGTGTGCCCATGTGCTTTTCCTTCCGGGCAAGGGGGGTGTGCGTGACGGCCGAAAAGGTCCAGTTCGCTAACCCGCCACGCGGAACACCCCCTTGGCTAATCCAGTTCTATACTTCATGGTCCCGCGCCATGAACTGGTTCAGTCTTCAGCGGATGTGGAAGGGCAAAGCAGATAAAGAGGAAGCCGCGCCTGACCCCCCGCCTAGCACGGCCATTTTTCCCTCTCCAGAAAGCGTGTGCAAATCGCGTACCACAGTGCGACTTCGCCACACACCCAAAGTATACCAGAATCGGACGCCAAAGCAAGCGGATGGAGCAGCAAAACGATTTCGGATTGCCGTTCGAGCCGGCCGCGCGCAGGGTTGGCCTTGGGCGCGGTGGGCAAGATTGCCCACCGCGCGAGCCGTTCGAGCCGGCCGCGGCAGCGGCCGGTCACGCGGACAGCAGTTGGAGGGTGAAAGACGCGCCCTCGGCGTCCAAGCGATCAAAGACCAGGTCGCCGCCCATGTCGCGCGCCAGCCGCCGCGCCAGCGCCAAGCCCAGGCCCACGCCGGGTGCACTGGTCGCCGCCTCGCGGGCCGATTTCGAGAACGGACGGAACAGGCGCCGGGCCTCGGCCCGCGAGATACCCCGCCCGTAGTCGCGGACCGTGAGGACGGTGCCGCCGGCGGCGAGAGACGCCGTCAGATGGATGCGCCTGTCGGAGGCCGAGGCGGCATACTTGCACGCGTTGTCCACCAGGTTATAGAGGATCTGTTCGACGGCCGAGACGCGTGCCCATACGGCGACGGAGCCGGCCTCTTCGGGCACCTCGACAACCAGTTCCATGCCGGTCCCGCTGGCGCGGTGTTCGAGACGATCGCGAACCCGGCCCACCAGGTCCGCGAGCGTCAGACGCTCGGCCTCGTCGCTTGCCCGGCCTCGCTCCAGGCGCGCGTAGGCCAGGACGTTCTCGACCATGTGGGTCAGGCGTTCGGCCTCGGCGCACAGGGTGGTAAGGTAGCGGCGGCGCTTGTCTGGGTCGGCAACCATGTCTTCGGCGAGCATCTCGGAGTACATGCGGAACGTGGTCAGGGGGGTGCGCAGTTCGTGCGTGACGGCCGAGACGAAATCGCCGCGGCGCTCGCTCAAGGCAACGGCCCCCATCAGCAGCACGCCGACCGCCGCCGCCCCCGCCAGCACACACGCCCACGCCACGACCAGCGACAGGACGACCGGCGAGAGGCCGTCCACGGCGTCGGCCGGCACCTTGCCCGGCACGAGTCGTACGGGCAGCGCCGCCAGCCGCCGCGCATGGGCTTCGCCCGGACCATCGGTGATGGGCGCCAGGTCTGCCTGCGGCACGAGGTCGGCCGCACCGTCGAGGAGCCACCGGCGAATCGCGGGCCAGGCAAGCCACACGCCCTGCATATGATCCGCGCCGTCGATCCGTGCCCAACGCACCAGGAGCAGTTCGCCGCCAACCCAAACCGGCCGCATCACGCTAGCCCCGACGGCGCCGAAGGCGTACAGGTTGCCGGCGATCTGGTCGTTGATGTCACGGTGCATCATGGTCATTTGCTGGTACCTGGCTTGCCATTCCTGAACGTTGCGTCGGGCCTGGGTCTGCGGCCGTTCCTGCTGAGGAGCCTGGGACGGGTCCTGGATCTCCTGTTGCAGATCGGCCTGCGCGGCAGCCGCCATCGGAGGCATCGGCTCGGGGCGCACGGCGAGCGCCGTCTCGAGCGCCTCGCGGCCGACGATTTTCTCAAGTCGCGCGAGCCGAGCCCTGGCAGCAGCGATGGTCTTCGCACTCACGTACTTCGGCAGAGCATATCCGCCGGCAGCCTCCGATGGAGGCGGGACCTGCGGCGAGGTGAGGCGCCCATCGGGCCCGATCTGAAAATGCAGCCGGATGTACGGCGACGTCTGGACGAGGATCGGCGACGGCAGATGGGCATACACCCGCTGATGCGTCGAGACGTCCTTGAGCATCTCAGCGTATGGGAGTTCGGGCAGGTAGAAGGAGGCGTACACAAAGTACGGGCGCGCGTTCTCCCGTGCCAAGAGCGGCGCCACGGCCGAGTCCATCCGCCACAGCGCCAGGCGCACGTTCTCTTCCCGAAGCGCGAGACGCTTCGCCTCGGCCTGGGCCCGGTCCAGGCGCAGGACCTCGCGGCTGATCCATCCCATGGCGGCCAGGAGAACGGCCAGCGCCAGGGCAAAGGCCAGTGCGATCTGCCACGGGCGTTTCATCCGCTCGCCCTCCGCTCGGCGAACATGTAGCCGGTGCCGCGGACGGTCAGGATGACGGACGGCTCGGACGGGTCGTCGTGGAGTTTTTCGCGCAGGCGGGCCACGTGCATGTCGATGGTGCGGGTCGCAAGGCCCCGCGGGTCGAGCCGCCAGACCCGCGTCAGGATCTCATCGCGCGAGATGGCCCGTCCGGCGTTGGCGGCCAGGTACTCCAGGAGCGCCGCTTCCCTTTCCGAGAGTTCCTCGCGCGCGCCGCCGTCGAAGCGGACCTCGCGGCGAGCGAGGTCGGCCTCCCCGCCCGGAATCTTGACCACCGTAACGTCGGCCGGCCGCTCGGGGCTGCGGCGAAGGACGGCCTCGACCCGGGCCAGGAGTTCCTTCACGCTGAACGGTTTGACGACGTAGTCGTCGGCGCCCAGGCGCAGGCCCTGGACGCGGTCGTCCTCCGAGCCGAGGGCAGTCAGGATGATGACCGGAAGCGTCGGCCGCTCCGTCCGAACCGCCTTCAGGATCTCCAGGCCGTCGGGGCCGGGCAGCACCAGGTCGAGCAGAATGAGGTCGCACTCGGCCTCCCGCGCCAGCCGCAGACCGTCATCGCCGTCTGCGGCCTCAAGCGGCGTGTAGCCGGCGTAGGAGAGGGTATCGACGATGCCGGTGCGGATGGCGTCGTCGTCTTCGATAACCAGGACGGTCCGCTGCTGCATGTTTCAGGCTCCCCGGACGCAATTGGCGCGGATGCCCGTGCGCCTGCATCAATCCATTCTACTTCTTCAACGCCACCACACAACACACTGCCCGCGCACCGGCTCGCAACGTCGCTCTCCACAAGCAGTATCGTACACGACGCCCGCCGCGCGGGTAACGACTTTGTAACAACGTGAGGGCCGAGCGCGGCCCGTACGGGCCGCGCATCGACTTGCTCCCTGTTCTCTGTTTCGACCCGGCGGGACAAGCCCCGCGGGTAACTCTACCGCGACGGGACGTAGCGCTCGTAGGTGTAGGTGAACTCGCGTGTCTCGCTCGGCTCAAGCGTGACGCGCCAGCGAATCCGGCCGCGCCGCTCCAGCAGTTTGAGTTTGGATGTATCGAGCCAGATGGCCCCGCGGTCGGACGCATCGGTCGGTTTGCCGATGATGGCCGGCTCGATGATGATGTCCACGGTTTTCTTCTCATAGTTTCGGACCTTGAGGCGGCCGTCGATCGTCACGAGGTCGAGCCAGTAGTTGTGCGCCGGCGAGTAGGCCCGGAGTTTGCGGTCGGCCTCCTTCTCGGTCTGGTCGTGGGCGACGTTGACGGCCGCCGTCACGGGAATCTCGACCTTGCCGCCGCGCGGCGTGTACTTCAAGAGGTCCTCGCTCAAGGGGCTGGCGCCGCTGACGGCCAGGCACGGGCCGGTCGTCCAGGCGGTGTCGGTCGCGTTGTGCAGCACGAGGAAATGTTTCATCCGCTCGGGCGGCGTCCAACGGTACAGGTGCGCGTATTTGATCCGTTTCGTGAAAAGCGTGACGATGGCCTTCTCGCCCCGGCGGACGGTCAGGTTCTTCTTCGTGTAGACGGTGAAATCGGTTCCGGCGACGGTCGCCATTTGCGGCAGGTTTCCGACGGCCGC
This sequence comes from Planctomycetota bacterium, assembly GCA_030602705.1. Lineage (GTDB taxonomy): Bacteria > Planctomycetota > Phycisphaerae > FEN-1346 > FEN-1346 > JAUVZF01. The sequence continues at coordinate 7,134 of JAUVZF010000005.1, read as the reverse complement.
CTTCACGTCGCCGCCGCCGGCCACGGGCCGATCGACCACGTTCGGGCCCACGCCGAACTGGTTCGCCCGCTGGAGGTTTGACGTGATGGCGGCGCGGCTGGCGATCTGCGTCCGAACCTGCGCCGGTGCGACCGCTGCGCCGATCGTCCGGATGATCTGACCCACCGCGACGGGCGCCAGGTAATCGGTGTGCACGAAGTGCGGCACGCCGACGACGAAGTTGACGTCGGCGTGGATCAGGTCCTCGGCCATGTTGACGAGCGTGCCGCGGAGCACGAGTTCCGCCGTCTCCTCGTCGATGACCTTGAGCGTGTATTCGGGGATCCACGTGATGCCCTTCCTGAGGTACGCCATGCCGATCTTCGCCCGTTTCGGCGGCTCCTCGTCGCGGCCCGTAAGGTGGACGCGGACCGGCAGTTCGAGAACTACCAGCCGCTTGACCCCTTCGACCGGCACGGCGAAGGTGTTGGTGCCGGTTTCGAGTGCGGCGTAATCGCGTTCGACCGACACGAGCCGTCCCGCCGCCGTCCGCTCGCCGCCTTTGTGGGTGTAGGTCAGTTGAACCTTCAGGTGCAGGCAGGACCTCAGGCGCGCCCGCTTGGTTTCCAGGTCCTTCGGGGCGTCGATGCCATCGAACTCGACGACTTCGCCCGGCCCGGAGCCGACGACGTCCACCGTCTCCTGGAGCGAGTGCGAGTAGATGGCCAGCGTGCCGAACGTTGCGGGCGGGACCTCCCGTGCGACGCACCAGCCGTCGCGCAGGCCTACCTCCCCTTCCCGCACGAAGAACCCCAGGCCGTTCTTGAAGACCGCGACGCTCGTGACGCGCGGTTCCCAGAGATAGGGGTTCTCGTCCCCGTCCGCCGCCGGGGGCGCAGCAGCGCGTGCGGGCGCGGCCGCGCATGCGGCGGCAACGAACACCAGCAACACGGCAAGCGCGACGGTCGCCGGATGCTTCAGCCGGCATCTTCCATGTGAGCCTCTCATAAGACACCTCCTTTCGTGCGGTTCGTTCCAGACCACGTTCCTACCTGCTCATAGACGCGCAGGGGGCCGCAGCGTCGGTAACGGCCGCGTAACGGCGCGTGCGGATAATCCGCTTGCACGCGGCTGGACCGGCCCTAGACTTCGTGCGTGGCCCGAGGACGCCGTTTGCGGGGTGGCGCTTGAGCGAGCGGACCTACGATGTTCTGATCGTTGGGGCCGGCGCAGCCGGTTGTGCCGCCGCCATGAATCTGCCACGGGGCGTGAGAGCGCTGCTTGTGGATCGCGGCCAGCCGTCCGACGGTCGCTGCTGCGGCGGGCTGTTGGCGCCGGATGCGCAGCGCGTGATCGCACGGCTTGGCCTTACGCTGCCGCAGGACGTACGCGTCCGTCCGGAGCCGCAGGCCGTCCACGTCCACGATCTCGATTCCGGGCGAGACCAGGTCTATCGCCGAGACTACCTGAACCTTGACCGCAGGCGGTTCGACGCGTGGCTGCTGGGTCTTGCGGCGGCGCGGGCCCAGTTTCGTCCGCATACGCGGCTCGTCGGCCTGGATATACAGGGCGAAGGCGTGGCAGCGCGCATCGCGTCGGCCGGCATCGAGGAGAACGTGCGGGCACGGTTGCTCGTCGGCGCCGACGGTGCGGCGTCGGCCGTGCGCCGGGCGGCGCTGCCGCTCGCACCGGCCCCCCCAACCATGCTGGCGATCCAGGTACGGCTGGCGGCCGCCGAGCCGACGCCCGTTCACGAGGTCCTGTTCGCCAGCCGCATGACGGACTTCTACGCGTGGTCCATCCCGAAGCCGGGTGCCGTGCTGGTGGGCAGCGCGTTCGGGCGGCCGCGCGGGGCACGCGAGCGATTTCAGCAAATCCTCGCGTGGTACCGCGAGACGTTCGGCCTGGACGGTGAGGTGCTCGAGAACTCGGCGCGGCGGCTCACGCGGCCGCGAGCCGGCCATGACCTGTTGGCCGGCTCAGGACGGGTGCTCCTTGCGGGGGAGGCGGCCGGGCTCGTAAGCCCGTCGAGCGGCGAGGGACTCTCCTTCGCCATCGCAAGCGGCGCCGCCGCCGGTCGCGCCGCCGGGGAACCGTCGCCGGAGGTCGCCTACGGCCGGACGTTTCGAAGGCTGGCCCGGCGTGTGGCACGGAAGTTTATCAAGGCCCGCGTCATATTTTCGCCCGCCTGGAGGCGCTGGGCCATGAGACTGCCGTGGTGCCCGTGAGGCCCTCTTGGGGTGGCACCTGTTTACACGGCCACGCGCAGCGTGACCGCGTGTTCCTCGGCGCGACACGCATAGCGCTGCCGAGTTCAGCGATTCAGTTCCCAAAACGTCACTGAGCGGTTGCTCTTGGGCGGGGAACATGGTTAAATACGGCCGCCGGCCGGGGTGTGCCCGGCGGCTGCGAATTTTGCGGGGGATTCATGACCCGGACCCACCGCGCCCATTACGGGCCCGTATGGGCGAGCGGCCCCGCCCAACAGGTCCAGGATTCTGCCCGCCGAGGCACCGTGGTCGTCGTTCGCGGCAGCGTTGTCGATGCGGCGTTTCCCCGGCCGCCGCCCGAGATCTACAACCAACTGCGTGCGGGGCCCGGCGGTGCGGTCCGCATCGAAGTCCTCTCGCACCTCAACGACCGCACCGTCCGCGGCATCGCCTTGACGCCTACGCAGGGCCTTGCGCGCGGCGACGCCGTCATCGACACGGGCGAACCGATCATGGTGCCCGTCGGCCGGGGGCTGCTCGGCCGCATGTTCAACGTCTTCGGCGAGCCGATCGACGACCTGGGCGAGGTCGAGGCGGCCGAGTACCGCTCCATCCACCGTCCGCCGGTGCCGCTTATGCGCCAGTCGGCCAAACGCGAGGTCTTCGAGACGGGCATCAAGGCGATCGACGTTCTCGGGCCGCTGGAGCGCGGCGGCAAGGCGGGCCTCTTCGGCGGGGCAGGCGTCGGAAAGACCGTCCTCATCATGGAAATGATCCACAACATGGTGGGCCGCCACGAGGGCGTCAGCCTGTTCTGCGGCATCGGTGAACGCACGCGCGAGGCCGAGGACCTGCGACGCGAAATCGAGCAGGCCAACGTTCTGGAGAACACGGTCATGGTGTTCGGCCAGATGAACGAGCAGCCGGGTGCACGTTTTCGCGTCGGCCACGCAGCGCTGACGATGGCGGAGTACTTCCGCGACGACGCGCGGCAGGACGTGCTCCTCTTGATCGACAACATCTTCCGGTTCATCCAGTCGGGGGCGGAGGTCTCGGGCCTGATGGGGCAACTGCCCAGCCGCATGGGGTACCAGCCGACGCTCGGATCGGAACTGGCGGCGCTCCAGGAGAGGATCTCGAACACCGACACGGGCGCCATCTCGTCGATCCAGGCGGTGTACGTTCCGGCCGACGATTTCACCGACCCGGCGGTCGTCCACACGTTCGGGCACCTCTCGGCCTCGATCGTCCTTTCGCGCGACCGGGCGAGCCAGGGTCTGTATCCGGCCATCGACCCGCTGCGCTCGGAATCGAAGATGCTCGTGCCGGCCGTGGTCGGCCGGAAGCATTACGACGTGGCCCGCGAAGTCTGCCGCACGCTCCAGGAATACGGCGAACTCAAGGACATCATCGCCATGCTGGGCCTGGAGGAACTCTCGCGCGCCGACCAGGCCACGGTGAACCGGGCGCGGCGGCTCGAACGGTTCCTGACGCAGCCGTTCTTCGCGACGGAACAGTTCACCGGACACGAGGGCAAGATGGTCGGCCGCGACGACGCCATCGACGGGTGCCGGCGCATCCTGGCCGACGAGTTCGCCGAGTACCCCGAGAGCGCGTTCTACATGATCGGGCCGATTGACGAGGCGAAAAAGGGATGAATCTGAAGGTGCTGCTGCCCACGGGCGTACTGTTGGACGAGCAGGTCCGCAAGGTCAACGTCGAGGCCGGCGACGGCGAACTTACCCTCCTGCCGCGCCACGTCGATATGACCACGACCGTCGTGCCGGGCCTCCTCGTGTTCGAGACGGCCGGCGGACGCGAGGAGTTTGCGGCCGTGGCCGAGGGCGTGCTCGTCAAGTGTGGCGGCCAGGTCCTGGTGTCCACACGGCGCGGCACGCGCGGGACCGAACTTGGCGCGCTGCGGCAAAAGATTCAGGACGAGTTCCGAGAGCAGGACGAGCAGGAAGACGAAGCGCGAATGGCGCTTGCAAAGATCGAAGCCACGTTCGTACACCGTTTTCTCGAACTGGAACATGGCACGCACGGATAAAACCGCCGAACGCGGACGGGCCGAGCGGGCACAGTTCGCCCGCGAGGTCGGTACGAAGGAGAAACGCAAGATCAAGGGCCGACGCCAGCGGCGCCGGAGCCCCTTGTTCTACGCCGGCATGTTCGGCATCGTCGGCTGGTCGGTGGCCGTGCCGACCGTGCTGGGCATCCTCCTGGGTTGGATGATCGACCAGCGGTGGCCCGGCCGCGTCTCGTGGACGCTGACGCTGATGCTGATCGGCCTGGTGCTCGGCTGCGTGAACGCGTGGCTGTGGGTGCGGCGCGAAAGCCGCCGCGAAGATTGACTTGCGCGAACGGGCAATGCATGCCTTGCCCTTTCAGCCGCGACCCTTTTAGCCGCGACCCATAGGGGAGCGCGTAGCAATGGACGTCGAACCTGCATGGAAACTCGCACTGGCCGTGTCGGCGGGCGCAGCCGTCAGTGTGTTTTACTTCGGCGGCCTGTGGCTGACGGTGCGGCGGCTGCCGACGGCGAAGCGCCCGCACCTTCTGATGGTCGGCTCGTTTGCCGCACGGACGGTCGTGACCGTGGCGGTCATCGTCCTGCTGGCGCGGCTCGACTGGCAATTGCTTGCGGCATGCATGGTGGGATTCATCGCGACGCGCATCGTGACGGTCCGGGTATGGGGTCTCCGGGGCGCGAAACCGAAGGACGGCGCCAAGGCCGAAACGCCCGCACAGCAGCGCAACGAGGTCTAGATGCACGCACTTGACACCGATATCCTGTGGCGATTGGGCGATTCGTTCGTCCTGCTGAACAAGACGATCCTCTTTACGTGGATCGTCATGGCGGCCCTGGTCGTGGGGTCGCTCGTCGTAACGTGGCGTCTCTCGTCCGGTCCGCGCATGGACCGGTGGCAGAACCTGCTGGAGATCGTCGTCTCCTTTCTTCGCCGTGAGATCCGACAGATCAGCCGCCAGAACCCCGACCCGTACCTGCCGTTCGTCGGCACGCTGTTCCTGTTCATTGCGGCGTCGGCACTGGTGGACATCGTGCCGTATTTCTCGTCGCCGGCCGGGTCGATTGCGACGACGGCGGCACTGGCCGCGTGCGTGTTCTTCGCGGTGCCGGTTTTCGGCATCGCGCGCGGCGGGGTGGGGGGGTATCTGAAGAACTACATCCGGCCGTCGGTCTTCATGCTGCCGTTCAACATCATCGGCGAGGCCTCGCGGACGCTGGCGTTGGCGGTCCGTCTGTTCGGCAACGTTATGAGCGGTGCGATGGTGGTTGGCATCCTACTGTCGATCGTGCCGTTCATCGCCCCCGCCGTCATGCAGGCTATGGGCTTGGTTTTCGGCATGATCCAGGCCTACATCTTCACCGTTCTGGCGATGGTGTACATCTCCTCCGGCATCCAGGCCCGCGAGACGCAGATGCAGAAGGCCCGGCAGCGCGCCGAGATGGCAACCCACAAACATGAAGCACCGCACCCGAGCCAACCCACTAGCCCGCAGCGTGAGCGGCGGGGCACCCAACCGCGCGGCGAAACGCACGAGCGCGACGAAACTGGCAAGAAAGGAAGGACCAATGACTGACACGGCCCTGATCGGAATGGTCTCGATCATCATGGGAGGGCTGACGATTGCCATCGGCTCGATCGGCCCGGCGCTGGGCGAAGCGCGGGCGCTGGCCGAAGCGCTCAGCGCCATCGCCCGCCAACCCGACGAGGCCGGCACCATCACGCGGACACTGTTCGTCGGCATGGCGATGGTCGAATCGACCGCCATCTACTGCTTCGTCATCGCCATCATCCTGATCTTCACGAACCCGTTCTGGGATTTCGTGACGGCCTCGGCCGCCGGCGCGGGGAACTAAGCCATGCTTGCCGACCTCACACTCATGCTTGCGGAGCAGGCCGGGCCCGCGGCCGCCGGGGGCGCCTCGTCGTGGGCCGACTTCCTGTGGACGTTCGGCGTCCAGGTCGCGAACTTCCTGCTCCTGGTCCTCGTCCTCTGGTTCGTCCTTTACAAGCGTGTCATCAAGGCGATGGACCAGCGCGAGAGGAAGATCGCCGCCCACTTCGAGGCGGCCGAGGAGAAGGAGCAAGCCGCACAGGCCGCCGTCGCCGCCGCCGAGCGCGACAAGCAGGAACTCGACGCCAAGCGCGAGGCGCTGCTCAAGACGGCCGTGGACGACGCCGACGCACGCCGCAAGGAACTCACCGAACAGGCCCGCCGCCAGGTCGAAGAGCACGCCCAGCGCTGGCGCCAGGACTTGGCGCGCGAGAAGGAGGCGTTCCTGAGCGAGATGCGCACCCGCGCGGGCGACCAGGTCTGCGCTGCCGCGCGGCGGGCGCTCCAGGACCTGGCCGACTCTTCGCTCGAAGCGCGGATGGTTGACGTGCTGATCCGCCGCCTCCAGGACCTGCCGGAGGAGGAGTGCCGCGAGTTCGCCGAGGCCGTCCAGGGCTCCGGCGGGCCGGTGATCGTCGCCACGGCCATGCCGCTCGATGAGAAGCACCAACAGAAGGCGGCCGGGGCCGTGCACGACCTTCTGGCGGCCGACGTGGCGGTCGAGTTCCAGACGGCGCCGGAACTCGCGTGCGGCGTGGAACTGCGGGCCGCCGGGCGAGAGATCTCCTGGACCATCGCCAGTTACGTCCAGGGCATCCACGACGCCCTGGCCTCCGGCATCGACGCGAAATTGAAACACACGCCGCAGCCCGCCGGGGCGGGTGATACCGACAAACCCGCGCCCGATGAGGCGACCGATTAGAATGAGGTACGTGTTTAGCGTGTCATTCCGAGCGAGCGAAGCGAGTCGAGGAATCTCGCCGTTATCCGTGTCCGGACGACGAGATTTCTCCGCTCGCCCTCGCCTTTGGCGAGGGCTCGGTCGAAATGACATCGCTTCGAAAGCACGCTAAACAGGTAC
>JAUVZF010000081.1 GCA_030602705.1 Planctomycetota bacterium | reverse complement strand
CTTGATCGCCTCGACCGCCACCTTCGCCTTGAACGCCACGCTGTGTCGCTTCCGCTCTCCCATCGGTCTCGCCTCCGATGCCTCTTCTCGGACCCGCGAAACCATCTTAATGCCTGGTCCTAATTTTGGGGAGCATTATAGAGGCCATTCCTAAGCGCGAACAACGTGGTCAGACCCCGAAACGTCTGTCCGCCCGTACGCATGCTCTTTGAGCCTCTCCCCAATCGTGGGAAGATCAGCCATTTCGTCAGGGCAGGAAGCCGGTCCAGGTGCTTCTTGAAGTAGCGTCTGCCAGAGTTCTGTATGCCGTAATCGTTGATCAACGCCTCAAGAGCCATGGCACTGAAGACGATCGTTGCCATGGCAAAACGCTCCTCATGTTCGTCGAGCAGTGCTATGTGTTTCAGATCCTCGTCCAGCGAATCTGTATCTTCTTGGGCAACGGCACGTTCGCAACGGTCCCGCTCAGCAGCAGCGCGATCCGCCTCCAGGAAAGACACATATGCTGCACGATAGAAGGTCATAACTTCTTTTATCGGAACCAGTTCGTCTTCGCGAGTGGCCATCTTCGTTACTCCCGTGTTGCTCGGCTAACCGTTACCCAACCGGAGGGCTCAAACTACCCCATATCACGATACCCGCTGAGGCCGGCAATGCAAGCCTTTCGCAATGAATGGAACCGTCACCCGCTCCGATGCGATGACCTAACCCCGTCCGGCCTTCCGGAGACACCGGCTGCGGGCGTGGCCACTTCTTCTCCCAGAAACTCGGCCAGGTGCGGTTTCGCTTGACTTGCGCATCTTGCCGTGGTATCGACCCGTATTCGGCGCGGGCTGCCCGGAAGAGTCTGGGACATCCCTCAAGGCAACCCCACCAGTAAACGATTATAGGAAAGGCACAGCACGCCAGCGGAGGCCGACATGGCCGAATCCATCGAATCGTTCGTTGCCAAACTCCAGCAGGAGGGCATCCAGGCCGGCAAAGACGCCGCCGACAAACTCCTCGCCGACACCAACAAGAAGGCTGAGAAAATCGTCGCCCAGGCCGAGGCCAAGGCCGCCAAGATCCTCCAGGCCGCTGAAGCCCAGGCCGCCGACACACTCGAAAAATCCCGGACCGACCTGGCCCTGGCGGCCCGCGACACGTCTCTACGCCTGCGCGAGGCCCTCTCTCGCGCGGTCCGGACCGTCCTGGCCGCCGGCGCGGAACAAGCCCTCGGCGACGCCGAGTTCCTCAAACCCCTGCTGCACGACATCGTCATGCAGTACGTCAAGGCCGACCTCGATGGCCGCATCCTCATAAAGATCAACGTGGCGCCCGAGATGCAGCAGCAACTGATCGAATGGGCGCTGGCGCACCTGCACGAGAAGACCGAGCGCGGCGACGTGTCGCTCGACCTGAAGGGAACGCTCAGCCAGGCCGGGTTCGAGTACGCGATCGAAGGCGCCAACATCGAGGTCACACTGGCTTCGGTCGTCGACGCCCTCTCGGAACTCGTGAATCCGAACCTCCGCGAGATGCTCGACCGGGCCGCGACCCAGCCCACGCAGTAGGACGCCGAGATGGCGGGAGACAACTACTACCTGGTGTCGGCGCTGCCGAGCCTGCCGGACCTGGGTTCCGTGCCGCCGCTCTCGCTCGTGGCCCTGCGTGAGCACGTGAGCCACGCCGCCGCCCGGACGCTGGTTGACGCCATCCTGCTGGGCGACGACCTTCTCCAGCGCGACGCGGCGCTGGCCGGCGAGGGCCGGGATATCGAGCCAACCTTGCTGACGACCGCCCAGATATGCGACGACGAGCCTCTGCCGCCGTACCTTGCACCCGCCGAGGGCGAGGAAACGACGCGAATCGCCTCCGACGCCGTCTGGGAAGCCTACTTCGGCCATGCGGCTGCGGTGGCGCAGCAATCGGGGAGCCGCTTTCTCGCAGCGTGGGTCGCCCATGAAGTCGCCCTGCGCAACGCCCTGGCGGCCGCGAGGGCCAAGACGCTCGACCTCGATCCGGGCGACTATCTCGTCGCGCCGGAACTTGGCGACGCCGACGTGGACTTCACGGCCCTGCTCGCCGAGTGGACCGACGCCGAGAACCCGCTCGAGGGTATCCGCCTCCTGGACACCGCCCGATGGCAGTGGCTGGCCGAGCACGATGCGTGGTTCTCTTTCGGCGACGACGAACTGGCCGCCTACGCCGCCAGACTGATGCTGCTCGTCCGATGGCATCGTTTGAGCCGCGCCCCGGCCGAGGAACCCGGATAGCGCGGCCGCAACATGTAGCATCCGGTGAATGTGGCTTTTTAGCGGGGTGGCACGGCCACGCGTCCCGGCGCGCCGGGATGACCGTGTAGGCTTCGGCGCGACCCGGCCCACGGCCACGCATACTGCCGCGTGACCGTGCCACCCTCCAGGTCGTGCCGGGGATGCTAAACACGTACCCGTGAAGACGCGGGGGGTATCGCCGCCCAGCACACGAGAGGACAAAGGCGTTGAACGGACGAATCGTAGCCGTCTTCGGAAACATGGTCATCGCCGAGACGAGCGGCCGAGTCGTGCAGAACTCCGTCGGCTACTGCTGCCGCAGCGACGGCGCGCGGTTGCTGTCGGAGGTCATTCGCGTCCGCGGGCGGCTGGCGGACCTCCAGGTTTTCGAGGAGACGCGCGGCCTGAAGTTCGGCGACGTGGTCGAGTTCCGCGAGGAGATGCTCTCGGTTACCCTCGGCCCGGGCCTCTTGGGACAGGTGTACGACGGTCTTCAGAACCCGTTGTATCGACTGGCCGAACAGGAGGGGTTCTTCCTAAAGCCCGGCGTATACATCTCCGCACTGCCGGTCGAGAAGACGTGGACGTTTACTCCGAAGGTCCAGGCGGGCGCCACCGTCGGCGCGGCCGACACGCTCGGCACGGTTCCCGAAGGCATCTTCGAGCACCAGGTCATGGCGCCGTTCAATGCGGAGGGCGATCTGAAGGTCGCCCGCATCGCCGACCCCGGCGACTATAGCATCGAAGAGGAGATCGCCGTCCTCACGGACGAGGCGGGCAGCCGGCACCCCGTCACGATGACGCAGACGTGGCCCGTCAAACGGGCGCTGAACGTCAGCCGCCGCCGACTGATGCCCACCGAGCCGCTCGTCACCCAGGTGCGGATCATCGATTCGATGTTCCCGGTCGTCCGTGGCGGCACGTACTGCATTCCCGGCCCGTTCGGCGCCGGCAAGACCGTGCTGCAGCAGATTACGTCGCGGTACGCCGAGGTGGATATCGTGATCGTGGCGGCCTGCGGCGAGCGGGCCGGCGAAGTCGTCGAGACGATCCGCGAGTTCCCCAAACTCCAGGACCCGCGCACCGGCCGCTTGCTCATGGAGCGGACCATCATCGTCTGTAACACCAGCGCCATGCCCGTGGCCGCCCGGGAGGCGTCGGTCTACACGGCCGTCACGCTGGCCGAGTACTACCGCCAGATGGCCCTGAACGTGCTGCTGCTGGCCGACTCGACCAGCCGCTGGGCCCAGGCGCTGCGCGAGGTCTCCGGCCGCCTGGAAGAGATTCCCGGCGAGGAAGCCTTCCCGGCGTACCTCGAGAGCCGCATCGCCGGCTTCTACGAACGCGCCGGGGCGGTCGAACTCGCCGACGGTCGCATCGGCTCCGTCACGATCGGCGGAACCATCAGCCCGGCGGGAGGCAACTTCGACGAACCCGTTACGCAGGGCACGCTCAAGGTCGTCGGCGCGTTCCACGGCCTGAGCCAGGCCCGCGCCGACGCCCGCCGCTACCCGGCCATCGACCCGCTCGACTCGTGGTCGAAGTACACCGGCATCATCGAAGCCGAGAAGGCCGCTCGCGTAAGCCGCCTCCTGCGCCGCGGCAACGACGTGAAACAGATGATGGCCGTCGTCGGCGAGGAGGGCACCTCCATTGAGGATTTTCTGGTGATGCTGAAGGCCGAGTTCTTCGACAACACCTACCTCCAACAGAACGCTTTCGACCCGGTGGACGCCTCCACGTCGGCCGAGCGTCAGAGGTTCGTTTTCGATAAGATCCTGGAGTTTCTCGACCTCGACTTCGAGTTCGACGACAAGGCTGCCGCACGCCGCAGCCTCGTCAGAGGCCAGGACCTCTATCGGAACTGGAACTATGCCGCTATGGACAGCGATGAGTTCAAGAAGATCGAGGGGCAGATTGACGAGTTTATTGCGGCGAATGCCGCGAATGACTAATGACTAATGTCTAATCAAACGACAATGCCGAATGACAAATGAGAAATGCCAAATGCCGCGTGCGCGGACAAACGGTAAGCGACCATACGACTTGGCGGAGCGCACTGCAAAGTTCGCCGAAGCCATCATACGGTTTGCCAAGAAGGCGCCCAGGAATGTCGTCACGTTGCCGCTTATCAGGCAACTCGTCAGGTGCGGCACGAGCGTTGGAGCCAACTACCGCGAGGCCGACGACGCCGTCTCGCGACGGGATTTTCGGAACAAGGTCGGGATTTGCAAAAAGGAAGCCAACGAAACCGAGTACTGGCTGCAAATGATTGCGGTGGCCGAGCCCATCATGAAAGAGAAAGCCCGGGCGCTTTGGCAGGAGGCGCATGAACTGCACTTGATCTTCGGCAAGAGTTTCAGCACCGCCGGCAAGAGGAAAGCCGATTGACGATCCTGATGCGCGCCCGTCCCAATAGGCGCAGCCTCATTTGGCATTTGACATTTGGCATTTGACATTCGACGGCCGGTCTCCGTCGAGATGGCAAAGGAACCCAAGGTCATGCGCAAGTACTACGACCAGATCACGCGAATCTCCGGTAACGTCGTCACGGTAACGGCCACCGGCATCGGATACGATGAACTGGCGATCGTGACGGGTACGTCGGGCACGTCGCTCGCGTCGGTCATCCGCATGGAGGGCGACCAGGTGTCGCTCCAGGTCTTCGCCGGAACGCAGGGCGTCTCGACGGGCGACCGCGTCCGCTTTCTCGGCCGCCCCATGCAGGTGCCGTTCTCCGACGACCTTCTCGGCCGCATCTTCGACGGCGCCGGACGGCCGCGCGACGGGCGACCCGACCTGGAGGCCGAGAGGGTGGACATCGGCGGGCCGCCCGTCAACCCGACGAAGCGGCGGCGGCCGGACCGGATGATCCGCACCGGCATCCCGATGATCGACATCTTCAACTCGCTCGTCGAATCGCAGAAACTGCCGATCTTCTCGGTGCCCGGCGAACCGTACAACGAGTTGCTCGCCCGCGTGGGCCTTCAGACCAACGCCGACGTCATCATCCTTGGCGGGATGGGGCTGCGGCACGACGACTACCTGCGGTTTCGCCGCACCTTTGAGGAAGGCGGCGCCGGCGGCCGCACCATCCTGTTCATCCACACGGCGGCCGACCCGGTGGTGGAATGCCTTCTGGTGCCGGACCTGTGCCTGGCGGTGGCCGAGAGTTTCGCCCTCCAGGGCAAGCGGGTCCTTGCGCTGCTGACCGACATGACCGCCTTCGCCGATGCGCTGAAGGAAATCGCCATCACGATGGAACAGATCCCGTCGAACCGCGGCTATCCCGGCGACCTGTACACCCAACTCGCACGCCGCTACGAGAAGGCCGTGGACCTCGACGGTGCCGGCTCCGTGACCTTGCTGGCGTGCACCACCATGCCGGGCGACGACGTCACGCACCCCGTGCCCGACAACACCGGCTACATCACGGAGGGCCAGTTCTATCTGCGCAGCGGGTGGATCGAGCCGTTCGGCAGCCTCTCGCGCCTCAAGCAGCAGGTCAACGGCGACACGCGCGACGATCACCGCAGCATCATGGACGCATGTATCCAACTGTACGCCCTCTGCCGTGAGAGCCGCGAGAAACGCGACATGGGCTTCGAGATGTCGGCCTGGGACGCCAAACTCCTCAAATACGGCGACCTGTTCGAGACACACATCATGGATCTGGCGGTCAACATCCCGCTCGAAGAGGCCCTCGACCGGTGCTGGGACATCCTGGCCCGCTGCTTCGACCCGGCCGAAACCGGCATCCGACGGACGATTATCGAGAGCCATTGGCCGAAGCAGCCTACGGCTGCCTAATTGCGGATTGCGAAATGCGGATTGCGAAATGCGGATTGCGGATTGAACAGCCGACAGAGGACAGTGATGACGCCGGAGGAACTCAGCAAGCGAACCAAGGCATTCGCCCTGCGTGTTATTCGCCTCGTGGACGCGCTGCCCCGCAGAAGGACTGCCGATATCATCGGGCGGCAGATCCTTCGCTCAGGAACCAGCGTCGGCGCGAACTACCGCGCTGCGTGTCGAGCAAGATCGAAAGCGGAATTCATCGCCAAAATGGGAATCGTTGAGGAGGAGATCGACGAATCCATCTGCTGGATGGACTTGTTGGTCGACGCGGGCTTCGTCAAGTCCAAGGTGCTGGCGGCGCTGATGAAAGAGGCACGAGAGATCCTGGCAATTACCGTTTCTTCCATCAACACGGCTCGCGGGGGGCGCAGACAGCGAAAACAGGCACAGCGTTGACGCGCCAATTCGCAATCCGCACTCCGCAATCCGCAATTGGGTAACATGGCCAGAAAACTCAAACTGACCCGACCCGAACTCAAGCGCCAACGCGAGGCACTGGCACGCTTCGAGCGGTACCTGCCCATGCTCAAACTCAAGCAGCAGCAGTTGCAGTTGGCCGTGAGCGACGTCACCCGCAAACGCCGGGCTGCCGACGAAGCGGCCCACGCCGCACGCCGCACATTCGACGCCTACCGAACCGTCCTGGCCGACCGGGCCGGCGTGGACGTTGAAGCCGCCGCGCGGCCGCAGGAGGTCCGAACCACCACCGCCAACATCGCCGGCGTCACCATACCGGTCCTCGAAGACGTGGTCTTTGCCCGACCCACCTACAGCCTCTTCGCAACGCCCGCGTGGGTGGACCGGGCGCTGGCCGACCTGAGGGAAGTCAACCGCCGCCGGGCCGAACTCGACATCATCCGGCAGCAGTACGACCGTCTGCGCCGGGAACTCACGAAAATCATCCAGCGCGTCAACCTGTTCGAGAAGGTCAAGATCCCCACGGCCCGCGAGAACATCCGCCGCATCCGCATCCACCTGGGCGACGAGATGACGGCCGCCGTCGGACGCGCCAAGATCGCCAAGGCCAAGATCAGCGAAGCCGAATCCGCCGCCGACCCGCGCGAGGTTCTCATCCCCGCCGCCGGGCATGCCCGGGAGACGACCGAGCCATGATCGTCACGATGAGCAAAATCTATATCGTGGCTCACAAGGCCGACCGCGACCGGCTGCTCGAAGCCCTGCGCGACCTGGCCGTCGTCCACCTGAAGCCCGTTGACGCCGACCGCGCTGTGGCCGACGCCGAGACGACGGCCGCCCTGGACCGTCTCGGCCGGGCCATCCAGATCCTCGAAGGCACCCCCCTTGCGGGCGAGGCACCCGACGTCTCGCCGTCGGAGGCGGCCGAGGAGGTTCTGCGCATCCAGCGCGACGCCGCCGAACGCACCGGCCGCCTCAACCTGCTGCATCGGCTGACGCGGCAACTCGCCCTGTGGGGCGACGTGCGATTGGAGCAGTTCGAGACCCTGCGCCAGGCGGGCATCGACGTGAAGTTCTTCGCGGTGCCAACACGCCAGGTCGCCCGGATACAGGCCGAGTGCGTCCAGCCCATAGCCCCCATGCCCGGCAAGCGTGTGCTGGTCGCCGTGATTCAGCGCGGCGGCCAGCCCCGGGTGCCCGAGAGCGCCGAACCGGTGCCGCTGCCTGCCCGCGACCGGCCGTCCATTCGAGATGAAGCCCGCCGCATCGACGCCGCCATCAAAGCCGACGCCCAGCGCCTGTCGGCCCTCGCCCGCCTCCTCGGCGCGCTCCGCAAACGGCGGGCCGCACTCCGGCAGCAGGCCGGCTGGACCGTCGCCACGCGAAGCGCACTGGCCGACCGCCACCTCTACGCACTCCAGGGTTGGGTACCCGAGGAGAAGGTGGCGGACCTGGCGGCCGCTCTGGAGACCGAAGGCGTCGAGGCCGCCGTCCAGGGCGCTCCGGTCGCCGCTGCCGAGGAGCCTCCCACCCTCATCAAGTACCCGCGCTGGGCCAGGCCGATGAAGGGCCTCTTCGAGGTTCTCGGCACGGTGCCCGGCTACCGCGAGTTCGACGTAGCCGCCGCCTTCATGATCGCCCTGCCCATCTTCTCGGCCATCATGATCTCCGACGCGGGGTACGGCCTGTTGTATCTCGTGTTGCCGGCGCTGCTCTACAAGAAGATGAAGGCGGCCGGGGTGGAACTGCTGGGTCAACTGGTCCTGGTTATCGGCGTCCTGTCGCTCGTGTGGGGTATCCTGACGGCTAGTTTCTTCGGATTCGACATCAGCGGATGGATGGGCCTGGACCGACCCCTTATCACCGTCAACACGCTGAAGCAGAACATGGATTTTCTGATGCGCGTGAGTTTCATCCTGGCGGCGATCCATCTGAGCGCCGCTCACCTGTGGCGGGCCAGGAACAACTTCCCAAAGCCCAGGTTCCTCGGCGAGATCGGATGGGCACTCTTCCTATGGGGCATGTACGGCGTCGTCAAGATGCTGCTGCTCGAAGACCCGCTCACCGGCACGGCCTACCCGTACCTGCTGATCGCCGGCGGGGCGATGGCCGTCTTGTTCGGCGGTTGGCAATCACGGGGAACCTGGAACATCATCAAGACTCTTGGCGCGAACCTGGGCTTGGGCATCGCCAACTTCCCCCTGTCGGCCATCGGAACGCTGGGCGACACGATCAGTTACGTGCGGCTCATGGCCCTCGGCGTTGCCAGTACCGCCCTGGCCGTCGCGTTCAACGATATGGCCGCCGGTCTCCCGTTTCCGGCGGGCATCCCGGTCCTGGTGATCGGTCACGCCATGAACGTTGCCCTGTCGGTGGTGGCGTTGCTGGCGCACGGCGTGCGGCTGAACGTGCTGGAGTTCTCGAATAACCTGGGCATGCAATGGAGCGGTTACCCTTACAACCCCTTTTCCACGATCCGAAGCGAGGAGAACTGAATATGGATACGAGTCTTTTCCTGGGTCAGTTGGGCGCGGCGTTGGCGATCGGCGTGGCAGCCCTCGGCAGCGCCCTCGGATGCGGCGCCGCCGGACAGTCTGCCGCCGGAGCCTGGGCCAGAGACGCCAAGGCCGGCAAGGGCCTTCGCTTTATCTACGTCATCCTGGTCAGCATGCCGATCACCCAGACGCTCTACGGCTTCATCGTGATGAGCCGGATGGCGGGCAAGTTCGACATGGTGGCCGACAACGCCGGCCTCCTGTTCGGCATCGGCCTCTTGACGGGCCTCGGCGAGTTCGGGTCGGCCCTCATGCAGGGACGCATCGGCGCCGCCGGATGCCGCATGCTCAGCGAGTCCGAAGGCCGCGGCTTCGCCCTGATCGTCATCGCCATGGGCATTGCCGAGACGGTCGGCGTCTTCACCTTCATCTTTATGTTGAACCTTCTCAACACCATCGGCGCACCGGCCGCCTGACATCTTTCTATCTCGACACGCGTGCGACGCGGCCGATAATCCCCGCCGCACGCCGACGAACCGGGGAACACGCCTGTTTAGCGTGCTCTCGAAGCGATGTCATTTCGACCGAGGCCGTATGGCCGAGCGGAGCGCTGTACCCCGAGTGCCCGCAGGAAATCTCGTCGTCCGGACACGGATAACGGCGATCCCGGCGCGCCGGGACTCGACTTTTCTTCGCTCGCTCGCCAGTGACACGCTAAACACGAACCGGGGAACACGCTCATGCACGTGGGGTGGCCTGCTCAGACGTGCACCGTGCCCGCCGTGTGCCTGCTTGCCCTGGCGTGGGCGGCCGGATGCGAGGGCGAACCGTCGTCGGCCCCGTCGCACGAGCCGCCACCGACCGCCACCCCGGCCGTTACCGAGATCGCGTTCGGTCCCTCGGACGGGCAGGTCATGATGTTCGCCGCCGACGGCAAACCGGCGGACCTGCGAAGCAAGGCCGGCATGGGCGTCAGCGGCGCCGGCGACGATTTCGCCTTCGACAACACCGCCGCCTCGGCGATGGGCGGCGCCGGCGGCCGCGCGGGCGGACCGCGACTGCTCGGAGCCAAACAGAGCCGGTTCCACTCCTTCACGGTCCAGGGCTGGTTCCGGACGCCCGCCGGTCGGCCTATCGGCGGCGGGGCCGTCCTGGTCAGCTATCGAGGCGATAGCAGCGGCTTCGAACTCTACGCCAGGACCAACGCCACGCTCACCCTCTGGTTCGGCGACGGGCTGACCGGCCGCCAGGTCGTTACGCCGCAGGTCTATACCGAGAGCGGGCACTGGGTCTTCTTTGCCGTCAGTTTCGCGATGGCCACGAAGGCCGACCCCGAGAACGGCGTCCAGGCCGCCCCCGGCCGCGCCGCGTTCTACAAGGGCACCGCCGGGACGCCCGTCCGCCAGGTGCACACGGTCGCCTCGACCGAGTGGCTGCCCGTGAGCGGCGCCGGCCTTGGCGCGTTCGCCATCGGCGCCCGCCCCGACGGTTCCCGTGCCTTCAGGGGTCGTCTCGACAACATCCGCATCTATCACGCCGCCGACGGCACGCCGCCGACGGACCCGCTCGCCGGCATCGTGAACCTGGCGGCACTCGAGAAACTCCGCCGCACCGACCTCGGCAGCGCTGCGCTTTCGCCGCCATCGCCTTCACCCCCCAAGCCGGCCCCGAAGCCGAAGGGTAAAGGGAGATAAGGTGTATGTTACCCGGAACTCCCGGAACTCCGACCGGAACTCTACCCGAGCGCCGCTGCCGTCAAGAAGAAAGTTGCCGACCCTCGATCCAGGGCGTGGCAACGATTTCTGGCATGGGACGATTTCCTGCGGCTTGGCCGTAGCGCCCGTCCATACGGACCCGTACCGGGTACGGGCGCATCCTGGCCGGTGCCGCCGCCAACGGCCGCCCGTACGTACGGGCGCTACAACCGCCTGCGCTCGCCAGAAAAACTTGCCACGTCCTCGATCCACATGTTGTGGGTTGACGGGCGGCAGCCCCAAAATGCGCAGACACTCCGCTCGCGGCCCCGAAAACCGCTCACCGCGGCCAGATTTTTCGGTCGATATTTGCGGGGGCGCAGTTTATAGGGTAAAGTAGAAGAAGGGGAGAGGACTACCGGGGACAGGACTACCGGGGACAGGAGACACGATGGCAACGCGGCGCAAGAAAAAGGGGGGATTCCGCGAAACGTTCGTGATCTATGAATCGGCCGAGGACGGCTGCTGGGTTGCGCACGGCGTGAGCACGGACCAGATCGGCACGGGCGATTGCATTGTCGAGGCGATCGTGGGTTATATGCGGGCCATCGAGCACGTCATCCAAATTGCCGCCGAAGGAAAAGATATCGCCATTCGTCGGCTCGCCCCTCCCGAGGTCCGAGCCATGGCCAAGAACGCACCCTCCTTGCCGAAGGAGATCTACGAGATCGCCCACAAGCAGGTCTATGGGAAGTGGCCGGATGACCTTCCCGTTAAGGTGGATCCGCCACCGAAGCATCCGTTCAAATGGGCTCACCCTATTCTTGTGGCTGAACGGGTACCCGGATGAGCCGGCCCGCCGTCAAGTGGAAGCAGGTTGAAAGATACTTCCTCCGAGGCGGCTATTCCATCCCCTCTCGCGGAGGCGAGAGAATCATCATCGCCCTGCCAACCCCAGACCCGCGACGCAAGCGGCATCAAGTCGTAATTGGGCATCGATGCTGCAACAGGCCCGGCGCCCAGGTTTTGCCTGCATACTTGAAGGCCATCGAGCGTGCCTTCGGAGTAACTGCCGACGAGATTCGGGCGGGATAGGGCACAAGAAGACAGCCCAGCATTGCGCAGGGTTCTGGTCGGCTTCCGCTGACACGCACCTTAATTTGCCGGGTGCCATGTTTTCGCGCCGCTGCGAAAGCATGCTCTGCACGCTTCGCGCGGTGGGCGTCCTCACCCACCGCGAGGCGGCTGCGCCGTCGCCTTCGCCCCCCAAGCCGGCCCCGAAGCCGAAGGGCAAAGGGAGGTAAGCGGGTGTATGTCACCGCACCTCCAGGCGCTCTTCGATGGCAGGTGGGGAGCCTTGACAGAGTCTGGCGAAACGATAGAATCAGCGGGAATGCCCAGGACGCTCATGGGCAGAACGTTAAGTGGCAAGCGTCGGCCGGCAACATCCCGCCAGCGTCATGCTATCGACTGCCCCCGGCCAGGGGTGTTCATGCAACAGGCTCAACGAAGGCTGAGTAAGAAGGGAGGCACGTGGCCAGGTATCTGAAAGCGTTGCCCGTCGTGCTGCTGCTGGCGCCCCTGGCGCAGTCGCTGGCCTGCGACGTGGCCGTCCTGAAGGGAGACGCCACGGCCGATGGATCCGTGATCCTGGTCGGGCTCTACGAATGGCAGCCCACGCCCGGCGAGCCCTATCCCATCATGCACGTGGATCGAAAACAGTACGAACCGGGCGCGACCGTCAAACTGTCTTTCCGAACGATCCCGCAGGTCCGTCAGACGTGGGCGTACAACTATGTCCATAGCCGATTCCGGACGAAAGGCAAGGCGAAAGATTTCGATTTAGCGGTTCCGTCGGCAGCGCACGCGATAAACGAATGGGGAGTGGCGATCGCCTCGACCAGCATCTACAAGGGCAAGGTCGATGGCGACCAGCCTGACGGGGTGGATTTTTTCGATATCAACCGGCTCGTGCCCGAGCGCTGCAAAACGGCGGAGGCCGGCGCCGAACTCATCAGTGAGATGATCGAGAAATACGGGTACCCCTCCCGCGCCAAGGACAACGATCATGGACAGGTGTGGGTCGTTGCCGACCCGCATGGCGCGTGGGTCGTGGAGTGTGGGGGTGGGCGTCACTGGGTCGCCCGCAAAATTCGCGAGGATTTCTACATCTGCTCCAACGCGCCGACGATCACCAACGCCTTCGACCGGGGCTCCGAGGTGGTCCGGTATGCCTTGGACAAGGGATGGATCGACAAGCCGGAGGAGTTCGACTGGAGCCGCCACTTCGCAGCGGGAGCCTATCAATGGAAAAAACGCCTCGCAGCGGTCCGCAACTATCTCACGGCCCCCGACCGCTTCGGCCGCATCACGCCGGACACGATCAAGAAGATGTTGCGCGCGGACGAGGTCGGTGGCGTAGCGTCAATCCGCATCACTCAGGTCGCGATCATCGCGCATCTGCGAGAGGATGTGCCGCAAACGTTACGTGCCAAGGCCTGGATCGCAACGCGCACGCCCCACGCGAACAACCTTTTCCTGCCGACGTATGCGGCTTCGAAAGTTGGCCTGCCCTCGGAACTCGCCGCTCCCGGATGCGAGTACTGGTTCGCCAAGCGGGCCAATCTTTCCGACAAGGCACGCGCCGCGTTTGAGAACTGGGCCGATGCCCGGGCGGCCGATCTGGAAAAGCGTGTCAAGCAGGATCTGGGCGAAGGACGCCGCCGCAACGCTCAGCAGCGAATCCAGGATTATCACCAAAGGATCGTCGCCCGCGCCCTGGATGTCTACCGCTCCAAGGAATAACCTCGCGGGTTCAATGTTGTCAATAAGACTATTCGGCCAGAGGTGATACAATGCTCAATTGGCTTGATGTCAGTGTATTTATCATTTTTTTCGCCGTGGTTGTCGGGGTGAGCATGTTCAAGAGCCGCCGGGGGAAAGACAGCAAGGACTATTTCCTTGCGAGTCGCGGCTTGACCTGGTGGTTGATCGGATTCTCCATCGTCGCCGCCAACATCTCGACGGAACAGTTTGTGGGCATGGCCGGTCAGGGCGCGGGTGATGTGGGGCTGGCCGTGAGCACCTGGCAGCTTGCGGGCACGCTGGGCATCGTGATTATTGCTTTCACATTGCTGCCACGTTTTTTGAAAGCCGGTATCTACACGATGCCGGAGTTCCTCGAATACCGCTATAATCCGGCCGCACGCGCCATCATGGCCGTAATTACAGTCATCATCTATGTAGCCGTATTGCTGACCGCCGTTCTCTACTCGGGCGGGCTTACACTGCAGACCATATTCGGCCTGGAGTTGCACTATGCTATCTGGTTGATCGGAATTATCGCGGCCCTCTATACTACCTGGGGCGGACTGAAAGCCGTGGCCTGGGCCGACCTGTTCCTGGGGATGGGTCTGCTGGTGGGCGGACTGATAACGTTTCATCTGGGCCTTGAAGCCTGTGGCGGCTGGGAGGTCTTCTCCACGCAGAACGCCGATAAATTGCACATGGTCCTCCCGGCCGATCATCCGGGGCTCCCATGGACCGGGGTGCTTTCCGGTATGGGGATCGTGATTCTCTATTACTGCGGGCTGAACCAGTTCATCGTCCAGCGCAACCTGGCGGCAAAAACGCTCCGCGATGGCCAACTGGGCGTCATCTTCGCCGGAGGGCTGTGGCTGCTCGTTCCATTTGCCATCGTGATGCCCGGTATCATGGCATTCCAACTCTATGGCCAAGAGATGGCCAAGCCGGACGAGGCGTTTCCAACCCTGATTAAGAGTCTTATTCCTCCGGGCCTGCGCGGGTTGATGTTCGCTGCCATTGCGGGCGCCGTCATCAGTTCCCTGGCTTCCATGCTGAACTCCGCATCCACGATTTTCACTATGGACGTTTACAACCGCATGTTCGACCGCAAGGCGCCGCAGAAACGGCTGGTGCTCCTGGGACGCGTCATGACGATTGTTTTTATGCTTGTTGGATGTTGCATCGCACCGGCATTGGACGATCCGAAATTCGGTGGTGTCTTTCAGTTCATACAGCAGTTCCAGGGATATATCTGGCCGGGTGTAGTGGCCGCCTTCCTGTTCGGTTTTGTCGTCAAACGCGCGCCGGGTTCGACTGGAGTCGTGGCGCTTGCGGGCGGACCGATCATCTATGGCCTGTTGCAGGCCTATACCGAGATTCACTTCCTCATACAGGTGGGCATCGCGTTTGCCCTGCTTTGCATCGTCATGGCAATTATCACGGCGGTTGCGCCGCTCAGGGAGCCCAAGGTATTGCCCGTGCGCGAGGATATGGATATCAAGACCGCACCGGAAGTCAAATGGGCCGGGGCACTGGTAATAGCCGGAGTTGTTCTTTTCTTCATTATCTTCTGGTAATCGGACGGGGCATATCATGACCTCGCGGGAACGCATAGACGCTGCATGCCGCCGCCGCGCCGGCTGCCACTCACCGCGGCCAGTGCCTGCGCGCCGTGTGCCACGGCCCGTCCATACGGACCCGTACTGGGTACGGGCCGTGTGTTTTTCGGGGCAGGCCACAAGCAGCCTGCCCACCGCGCCTCGGACCGACGCGTCAGGCCACCGCAGACGATTCAACTTGACGGACCGGACATCTCGCATTACTCTGTACCCATGACAGCCGTAGGCCGGGGCGCGCCCCGGCAATCATGCTGCCCGGCCCGAAGCCGAAGGGCAAAGGGAGATAAGGTCTATGTCACCGGAACTCGATGGCGTCCCCAGAACCACCCAGTTTCCACCCACCGTGATTCGGACTTCGGGCCGCTGCTTGCCATACGCCTCGGCGGCCCGGCGAATGGCGTTCCGGCAGGTCGGCGTTCCGACGAAACGGAGCGTCCTTTCGGCATCCACCTGGGCGGCGCCGGCGGTCTGGCAGACCGATGCCATGACCATGCCGCCAATCAGCAATCGCAGGATTAAACGCATGGCCTTCTTCTCCTGCCGCCCGGCAAGTATCGCTGGAGCCAAGACGCTTCGCATAACGGAGCCCTCCGTCAAAGCCTACTGCACTGGCGGCGTTTTTTTCTTGTTCACTTCCGGCGATAGAGTCGTGTCCGCCCGTTAGAGCAGTTCACGTTCAACTGTAGCAGGGCATAGCGCGGTGGGTCTCCCGACCCACCGCGCTGGAATGCTGATCTTCCCGCTGCTACGGGCGCGGCGGGTCGGGAGACCCGCCGCGCAATGTGCTACATGCAATCGTGAA
>JAUVZF010000051.1 GCA_030602705.1 Planctomycetota bacterium | reverse complement strand
GGTACGGCCCGCGGCCCGAGCCGCTTTACGGCCAGGGGTCCGTATGGAGAGGCCGTGCACGAGGTAACTTTCGTTGGCATGGAGCGCGGCCGTCAACCTCCCATCCCCGCAGCCGACGTGGACGATGAGACCGCCCTTGACTCCGGTCGCCTCAAGGATCTGCCGTGCTTGCTCAGCGGGTGCGTCGGATCCGGCCCCCGCACCGTTGGCGGCAATCGCCGCTACCAGCATTACCGTGACTGCCCACGTGCGCACGTGTCGAGCGTTCATGTCTGACGGCCCCTGCCTGAATGGACATTTCCCGGACGGCCGCTGGCCAGCCCCGTGCTGACCTTCGAGGTTTCCCCATTTGCGGCGACCATGGACCCGATCCGCGCTCGCCACACTGCTTAGTCTACCCGGATGTGCCGCCATTTCAAGGGAGACCTGCTTTTTGGTGAGCGGCATGTCGCCGCTCCCCATCTGGCCGCAACTCTAGATCCTGGTAGGGTCGCCATCCGCTGATGTTGATAGCGAGGACGGCGCGCAAGGGACGCTCGTCGCGTTTTGCGCGGCGGGCCTCCTGACCCGCCGCGCAAAACGCAAACGCGGTGGGCCAGGAAACCCACTGCGCGAAAGCCCAAAACTAAAATGCTATGAAAAAAGCGGGGCGGCGCCTGAGGGGGGACACAAGCAACCGCCCACGTTGTTGGGAAGACTTCCCAACAACCCGACAGTATCCGGATCGGCGCCGCGAAAGTCAAGGTCAAAACGCCTCGCCGCCAGCCGAAGCCATCCCCGCCGCATCGCCGGGCCCGGAGGCATTCGCCCTCCTGGGGCGGATACGTACCCTCATCTGCCCTCGGCCGCGACCTCGATACCGCTAATGATCGGGGCGGTCGTTTTCCCTGCGGCAGAGTATACGCCGTGCGGCTGCTCCTTGCCAAGCGCCTCGTGCGTCCGGGTCTGTGCGGCGGCCGCGCGCCTGCGCCGTTTGCCTGCACTTTTTGGGACGGCGCGATACAAAAGCGGGCCGGCGCGTGTTTAACGTCTTGCTGCGGGGCAAGACCGGCCTTATGGTGGTGGCCTCCGGGAAAGGAAGAACGCATTGCACGGTTCGCTCAAGTTGTCAGCGCTGTTGTGGCTTGCTTTTCTGGTCCTCGCGCCGGTTGCGGCGAGCGGCGCGCAGGCCTCGAAGGACGCCCGAGTCCCCTCGACCGGTGACATCGAGAAGGTCATGGAGTTGGCTCGAAACACGCTCGCCCTCGTTGAGCGAAGCGCCCCGCGTCCGAAACTGGCCGCCGAACTCCAGACGCTCCAGAAACGCTTCCCGCAAGGGCGCAAACTGAGCGACGGCCGGCGCAAGACGCTGTACGCCGCGGTCCGCTCGCTGCGGCGGCGGATCATCCTGTCGCATCCGGCGCTCGACTTCGACAAACTCCTCATCAACAAACGCAGCGCCAACCTGCCCAGCCACATGTGCGACCAGTACCTCGGTCGGCACAGCCGGCCGGGCCCCGGCCTGGCGGTGCTGGAATCGTGGAAGGACAAGCCCCGGGTCAGGCTCCTGCTGGCAGGCAAACTGCCGCCGGGGGCGGTGCAACACCCCGACCTCTCGTTCGATGCCAAGCGGGTCCTCTTTGCCTTCTGCAGCCATGCTGAGCGGGGCGACAGCAAGCGTCGCAGTTACTTCATTTACGAGGTGACCATCGACGGCGGCAAGGTCCGCCAGGTGACCGGCACGGCGCGCGACCCCTTCGCCGGGGCGCGCGACCGCCGGACCGTCCTCATCGAGGACTACGACCCGTGTTACCTGCCGGACGGCGGCTTCGCGTTCATCTCCACGCGCAGCCAGCAGTTCGGACGCTGTCACGGCGGCCGCTACGTGCCGTCCTACATCCTGTACCGCGCCGACGCCGACGGCTCTGGTCTCGAGCAGATTTCGTTCAACGAGGCCAACGAGTGGGACCCGAGCGTCCTGCCCGACGGACGCATCATCTATTGCCGGTGGGACTACGTGAACCGGCACGACACCAACTTCCAGAGCCTCTGGGTGACCCACCCCGACGGCACCGGAACCGCGCACTACTACGGCAACTACTCGGTGGGCCCGTGCATGATTGCCGAGGCCGCAGCGATCCCCGGTTCGCGCAAGGTCGTCGCCACCGCGACCGACCATCACGGCTACACCGCCGGGTCGATCATCGTCATCGACCCCGCCAGAGGGCAGGACGGCGGCCCGCCGTTGCTGTGTGTGACGCCGGAGATCGAGTTCCCCGAACGCGGCGCGCCCAAGGGCACGACCTATACGCCCCGCCCGCTGCCGGCGGACATCGCGCCGTCGCAGCGCAACCGCCGCCGCCGGGCCGCCACGCCGCACGCGCTGAGCGAGGACCTGTTCCTGGTCGCCTATCCGCACGAGGAACGGTGCGCCATTTACCTGATCGACACGGTGGGCGGCCGCGAACTCATCTACTACGATCCGAAGATTTCCTGTTTTTCGCCGATCGCGGTCCGGCCCCGCCCGGTGCCCCCGGTCCCTATTTCCACGGTGGCCGGCAGGGAGAAGGAGAAGACCGGCCGGTTCTACGTCCGCGACGTGTACCAGAGCACCCAGCCGATCGAGCGCGGCAAGATCAAGCGGCTGCGCGTCTCGGCGATCATCAGCCAGCCGACGCGCTCCAAGCCCATCCTCAGCCACGTCAACAACGAGATCATCAAGCGGATCCTCGGGACGGTGCCGGTTGAGGCGGACGGGTCGGTCGCCTTCGAGGCTCCCGCCGACACGCCGCTCCAGTTTCAGTTGCTCGACTCGGACGGCATGGCGGTTATGACGATGCGCAGTTTGGTGTACCTGCGGCCGGGCGAGATGAGCGGCTGCATCGGTTGCCATGAACCGCGCGAGGACGCCCCGGTGATGCACGGGCGGGCGGCCGCCTTGAGGTTCCGCAAACTGGAGCCAACGGCCGGGCCGCGATACGAGGGGGGGTTCAGTTTCGTCCGGACCGTTCAGCCGGTCCTCGACCGGTACTGCATCCGGTGCCACGGCCTGGAGAAGACCGAGGCCGGCGTCAACCTGACGGGCGCGTTCCGCGACACCAGTGGCAAAGGGCTGCGGTTTACCGTCTCGTACGAGTCGATCATGCGGCGCGGCGGCATGGTCAAGATCGCTCAGCGAAATCAGGAAACCGCCTTCAGCAAGCCGAAGGACTACTACGCCCATGCCGGCCGTCTGGCCAAGATGCTCCTGGACGGCCATCCCGACAAGGCCGGAAAGCCGAAGGTCAAACTCGACCGCGACAGTTTGCAGCGGATCGTGGACTGGCTCGACCTGAACGCCCAGTTCTACGGCGATTACTCGTTCAACCGGATCGAGACCCAGCGTCCTGTGGGCGCCGGCGAGAAGGCGCTCCGCCAGGCCGTCGCCAGACGGTTCGGCACGAAGATCGCCGAGCAACCGTTCGCGGTCCTGGTGAACCTGGCCCTGCCGTCCGAGAGCCGCATCCTCAAGGCCCCGCTCGCCGAGAAGGCCGGCGGTTGGGGGCAGTTCACCCGCGGCGCCTGGGCCAACACGGGCAACCTGACATACAAGCACATGGCCAAACTGGTCGAGGCGTGCATCCCGGAACTGAAGCGGCACGACATCGCGGGCACGTGCGGCAGCCCGGAGGGCAAGGGGTGCCGCTGCGGGTGCTGCTGGGTCCGCCAGGTCCGTGCCGAGCGGCAGCGGAAGAGCCTGGCCGCCAAGTCCGCCTCGGCGGAATCCGCACCGCGCGGCAAGTGATTGCGGCCCGACGGCTTCGCGAGCTACGAACCGATCGAAAGCAACCATCCGGCGCTGATCACAACCACAGTAGTCGTTTGTACCGGAGACAAACTCCATCTTTTGGTAGATGCCCCAGACCGCTTCTGATTGGAAGGAAGCCCTCAAATGACCAAGCAAAGTGAGACCCTTCAGCGAAGAGGCGGGATCGTGGCAATCAGGGTTAGCGTTTCGATCCTGGTTCTGTGCGTTTCGACCTGCGCAGTCAGATCCTCCGCGGTGGAAGTCGGCTTGCAGAAGCAACTGCTGGTGGATGATTATGTCATTGCCGAGAAACACAACGTCACTCGTGAGGCGGGCCAGGCCAAGAAGTATGGCGTTGTCATGAAGCCGACACTGCCGACGGATTTTCAGTCCGGCAAGGTCCACGATGGCCCGGATGGCGGCTATGGCTTCGAATCGCATTTCTGTTGGTTCTTCTCGCCGCACTGGGATTCCAACCGCCAGATGTTTCGGATGTGGTATATGGGGGGTAAACGGGAAGGCAGCGGGCTCGCCTACGCCGAGTCGAAAGACGGAATCCATTGGACAAAGCCGATGGTGTCCAAGGACGGCAAGAGCAACCTTGTGCTGGAGTTCGGACTTGATGGTGCAACCGTAACCATCGATCCGAACGTGCCGTACGGGGCGCCGGACAAGTTCAAATGTGCCTATTTCCCGATCAAGGGGCCCTGTCAGACCCGGCTGGGCTACTCGGCCGATGGGATCCGCTGGAAGTTCTACAATAACGCCCAACCCGTGACGGGTCGGGCCGCCGATTTCAGCAATCAGATCCTCTGGGATCCGATCAAAAGACGCTACCTGCTGCTCTGCCGCCAGGATTTCGCGGGCGGCGGCGGACTTGGCGAACACCGTGGCGTCCGCATCATGGAACATTCGGAAGGGAACGACCTGATAAACCACCCGACGGCTTGGAAGACGCTCACCACATTTGCGTTGAACGATCCGGACAAGACCGTGATTCCGGGCACCAAGACACCGCAACGCCAGATTCACACCTTTCCAATGTGGTACTATGAAGGCGTATGGTTTGGCTTGACAGATGTGTTGGTGGCGACGAACAAGCATGTTCCCGACGGCGAGCAGGATTACGACAAGCGCCACGAAAAGGGCGTGTGGGAGTTCTACATGGCTCCGTCGCGCGACGGCGTGAAGTACGATTTCACCGTCGCGGCTTATCCTCGCAAACCCTTGATTCCTCGCGGTCCGGCCGGAAGTTTCGACAAGGATTGCGTACGCCCGCCGTCGAACATCATCACGCACAACGACGAGCACTGGATTTACTATCTGGCGACCAACGAACGCTGGGGATGCCACAGGTGGGATGCTCGACTGGCCCTTGCCAAATTACGGCTCGACGGGTTCTTCTTCCTCGAAGCGAAAGAAAAGCCGGGTACGGTCGTCACCAAGCCTTTCAATCTCGAAGGCCGCAGGCTGGAAGTGAACGCCGATGCCCGGGCCGGCCAGGTACAGATTGAAATACTCGACGCGGACGGCAAGGCGATCCCCGGATTCTCCGGCAAGGACGCCACGGAGTATCAGGCGGTGGACAACCTGCGACTGAAACCCGCCTGGAAGGACAACAAAGACTTGTCGGCCTTGAAGGGGAAAGTCGTGCGGATTCGGTTCCGTCTGGTAAGCGCGAGGCTTTACGCGTTTCAAATTCAATGAATGCCGGCAACTCAACCTTGCGGGCATGGCCGTACTTGCTGTACTGCAAAGCGCAGGCACTCTACGAACCAACAGGGGAGGAACGGAATGAGGGACTTGCGAGTGGACGAAGCCTGGGAAATGCCGCCACGCGCATTCTTGTGTACGATGGGCGCCGCCGCTCTTTGCGCACTGTTTCTCGTAATGTTTGTCTTTGTGGTGGAGGCTAACGCCGAGGACAAACGGGTACCCTATCCTGCTGAGGTATCTGAAGCCTGGGAAAAACAGTATCGGGAGTTGGAGAGAGAGATCAAAGAGCGTCGCGGGAAGGCAAGGGCTTCGACTTGCAAGGTCCTGGATCGCCATGCCCTGATTTTGCCCTCGGACGATTCTCCCACGGAGGTCGTGATTCGGCGCACCGCCGCGCTGCTGGAACATATGCGAACCCTGCCGGGCGCTCCCGGGCTCAAGGAGTTTCAGCGAAGGCTGAGCACCATCAGGAAGCAGTATTCAAGCGGGAGCCATGCAAAGAATAATACCCCTCCACGCAAAGCGCTTTATCTTGAGGCATGTAAGCTCAGGCGAGAGCTTGCCTTTTCCAATCCCCTCCTGGATTTTGACGAAGTGGTTTTCGTAGCTAAGAGCGGAAGCAGGGAAGCCGCGGTCATGAATATGGACTATGGCTACCGCGCCGATCCGGGAGGAGGCCTTTACAAGGTGTCCGGTCTGAAATCGGGGCAGCCTCGGATTCATGACATTCTGGAGAAGTCCGCGGTTGAAAGTGGCCGCCTTAAGGGGGACAAGCTGAGTGGCCGGGGCGCTTTCAATGTGCCGGCCCTTGACTACGACGGCAGATCCATTGTCTTTTCATTTGTGGAGAAGATAACCGGTATCATTGAGCCGTGGCCGCGTGATATTGAACTCGGGTTTACCGAAGAGGTCTGTTTTCATCTCTTCAAGGTGAATACCGATGGTTCAGGACTTATCCAGCTTACAGACGGGAAAAGAAATGATTATCACCCATGCTTCTTGCCCAATGGCCGCATAGTATTTGTTTCTGACCGCCGCAATGTTATGGCCCGCTGCCAGGGAGGTCTTCCCTACAAGGAGGAGTCACTGCCCTGCGGCACAATGTATTCGATCAATGCAGAGGGAGGGGACCTGATTTGTATCAGTTATCATGAAACAACCGAACTGAATCCGAGCGTCGACAACAACGGCATGATCGTGTATACCCGCTGGGACTATGTCGACCGCGATTTTAATGCAGCGCACCATCTCTGGAGATGCTATCCTGACGGGCGCGACCCCCGCGCTCCCCACGGCAACTATCCTTACCCACACCACACCTTTGAAGGAACCTGGAAAGACGGCAAGTCAGACCGCCCATGGGTGGAATACTGCATCAGGGCGATCCCCGGATCCCGTAAGTACATTGCAGTCGCAGGCAAGCATCACATACGCGTCCCGCAGGGCCCGCTTGTTCTGATTGATACCAGCATTGAAGACGACAACAAGATGTCGCAGGTAATCCGGTTTAGCAACTGTGCCTTGCCGGATGAAGGTCACGGATACGGTGGCGATATGGACAAGGGGTTGCCCCAATGCGCCGGTTACATGGACCCATGGCCCCTCAGCGAGGATTATGTGATCGCGGTCCAGGGAAGTGGAGTCTATCTCCTTGACAAGTTCGGCAATAAGGAGATCTTGTTTTCCGTATCGCGATCTGACTGTAATGGGATCGGCAGTATTCGTTGTCCGATTCCTTTGAAGGCTCGAAAGATGCCCCCGGTGCTTCCTGCGCTGACCTACCAGGGCCAGCGGCACAATCACCCAGACCACAAGAGGGCAACGATTAGCATCATGAATGTTTACGAGGCGGATTTTGACTGGCCGCCAAAAGCGAAAATAAAGGCAATTCGCGTGCTGCAATTGTTTCCCTATCCATGGCACAGCCCATTCAAGGACCAACCGAGAATCGGTCCGGGTGCAGGTGTCAGTGCCAGGGCGGTTCTGGGAACCGTGCCGGTTGAAGCCGACGGCAGCGCGTACTTTGAGGCGCCGGTTGAGAAAGCGATTTACTTCCAGGCTCTTGACGAAAACGGCATGGCAGTTCAATCCATGCGATCATGCACCTATGTCCATCCTGGCGAGCATCTGACGTGTGTTGGGTGTCATGAAAACAAGTGGAAGGCCCCCCCGCGCGCGTCCTCGCCCATGGCCCTTCAGCGGCCTCCGTCCAAACTTATACCCAACCTCGAAGACGGCTCCTGCCCGCTTACATACGCCCGGCTTGTCGAGCCGGTCCTTAAGAGCAAATGCATCCCATGTCACCAGAAGAATAAGAAACCCAAACCCGACCTTATGAAGTACCGGTTCTATTTCCATGGGCGAGGCGCCCATATGGGCCTTGATGCTATACACGGAGGTTATCGTACAACCGCCGGAAAATTCGGCGCCCGCTATACGGGTATCGCTGACATACTGCTCAAGAAGCATCACCGCGATGCGCTTTCTATGAAGGAAATCAACCGAATAACACTCTGGATAGACGCCAATTCCAATGAACTCGGGGCCTATCGCGATGAAGACAGGCAGAGAGCAGGCGAGGTCGTCTGGCCTCTGATTGATATGGACCCCGCCAACCCTGCGGGTTTGGATCTTACTGCGGATAAACCCCCTCCCACAACACCAGCCGGTGGACCGTCTGCGCAACGCTAGACTTTATGCATTCCAGATTCAATAGGAGATCGACCAAATGACAAAGCAAAGCAAGACCCCTTTGCGAAGAGGCGAGATCGCGGCAATTGTGGCAATCGCGATCCTGACTGTGACGATGATCGACAGCGGCAGCGTGACGGCGGACGATACCGCCGCAAACTCTCCCATGAAACGCGCGAGATTCCTGCTCCTTGATTCCCGCATCATCGAGAGCACGGACAACGCGAAACTGACGCTCGGCAAGACGGTGAAGAGCAAACACAACCCGCTGATGGCGGAAGACAAGCCATGGGAAAAACGTTTCGATAACCTGTATGCCAACGTGCTCTATGACGAAGAGGACAAACTCTACAAGTGCTGGTATAGTCCCTTTATCGTCGACAATTCGGCGAAAGGGATGACTCTCGACCAGCGGCGCAAGAAGCGTTACCGACCGCCGCGCGGCCGGGAGATGGCAATCTGCTACGCCGTTTCCAAAGACGGAATCAAGTGGGAGAAGCCGGAACTGGGGCTCGTCGAGTTCGAGGGCTCCAAGCAGAACAACATCGTTTGGCGAGGACCGCACGGCGCCGGCGTGTTCAAGGACCTTCGCGATCCCGACCCGGCACGACGCTACAAGACCCTCTTCAAGGGCAGAAGAATATCCGTCGCTTTCTCGGCCGACGGGATTCACTGGGGCAAAGCCATTCCCTGCCCGGAAGTCGATGTGGCAGGCGACACACACAACAACGCGTTCTGGGCGCCTACGCTGGGCAAGTACGTGGGCATCACCCGCACCTGGGGCAAGCAAGGACGCCAGGTCGCCAGGACCGAGAGCGACGACTTCCTGAAATGGACCAAGGCCAAAGTGGTGCTCGAAGGACTGGACAAAGGCCACCAGACCTACGCCATGCCGGTCTTCTTCCACGGCGGGGTCTATCTCGGGCTTGTGGCCATCATCTATCCGAAAGAGGACCGCGTCTGGTGCGAACTCGCATGGAGTCCCGACGCGGTAAAGTGGCACCGCGTCTGCCCCGACACGCCCCTGATCGCCAACAGCGAGAAGGAGATGGCCTACGACTGGGGTTGCGTGTATGCTGGCGCGTATCCGGTCTTCCTGGAGGACGAGATCCGTATCTACTACGGCGGCAGTGACTGGCATCACGGCAACTGGCGCAACGCCTTTCTCTGCATGGCGACACTGCGGCCGGACGGCTTCGCCGGCTACGAACAG
This sequence comes from Planctomycetota bacterium, assembly GCA_030602705.1. Taxonomy (GTDB): domain Bacteria; phylum Planctomycetota; class Phycisphaerae; order FEN-1346; family FEN-1346; genus JAUVZF01. Next base: position 18,025 of record JAUVZF010000051.1, on the reverse strand, counting down.
ATCGCCGGCGGAAGCAACAAGACCGGGTCACTCACTACCAAAGCCGTCTCGGTTGTCGGCAACTCGCTTTGCGTAAGCGCCGACGTCGCGCCGTCGGGCTTTGTCAAGGTGACGCTCTTCGACAAGGACAACAAGAAGCTGGCTGAAGGAAAGCTGGTAACAACAACCGTTTCAGACGCGAAGATAGAATGGAAAGATGGATTCTCTCTCGAAAAGCTCAAAGGCAAAGAGATCCGGTTGAACTTCGAACTGAGAGACGCTAAGCTCTATTCATTCGGTTTCAGTGATTAAGAACGAAGAAAAAGGGGAAAAGGAGGCGTAACATGAAACACAGTAGAATCATCACAGCAGTATTGGCGGCCTGTCTGTTGACAACCGTAACGTCGTTCGGGAAAGCGGAAGACAAAACATTCAAGCGTGACAGGTACCTCGTTCTCGATTCGCGAATCATCGAAAAGAAGGACAACGTGGAGCTGACCGTCGGTGTCGCGCACAAAGACAAGAACAATCCTCTCTTCAAGGAAGACAAGCCCTGGGAACCCCGCTTCGACAATCCCTACTGTAGTGTCATCTATGATGAGGAAGACAAGATCTACAAGTGCTGGTACAGCATATTCACCAAGTCCGGTGGGAAGGGCGATTTCCCCGGTGAGGGGCTGGCACCCGACAAACGGGCATGGGTCAACTGGAGAGAGGGCCGACGTGGATTCGGCGTTTGCTACGCCACTTCCAAGGATGGGATCCACTGGGAGAAACCCGAGTTGGGGGTGATCGAGTTCAATGGCAGTAAAAAGAATAATATTGTTATAAACTACACCCATGGCGTGGCGGTCATGAAGGACCCGCATGAGACCGATCCGCAGAAGCGCTACAAGGCAATACACCCGGAGCGAAACAACAGCGCGGTATGGTTCTCTCCCGACGGCATTCGCTGGGGGAAGAAGCATAATGCTGGATCTATCGACAATGGCGATACCAACCAGGGCATCTGGTGGGACCCCGATATCGGCAAGTACGTGCTCATCACGCGTCACTGGGGCGGGGCCAAGACCGGTGGCCGTTACGGTGGCGCTGGGCATCGCCAGAAGTCAAGGAGCGTGTCGTCGGACTTCCTGAATTGGTCGAAAGCTGAGGTCGTCATCGAGGGGCTCGATCTGCGGATGCAGATTCACGATATGCCCGTGGTCCGCCACGCGGGTGTCTATCTGGGAATGGTCGGCCTGTTCGACATTGAGGCAAGCCGGCAGTGGTGCGAACTGGCCTGGAGTCCGGACAGCATCCAGTGGCATCGGATCCAGCCCGGCAAGCCGCTGATTCCTAACGGCCCGGTCATGGGTGATTACGATTGGGGCTGCATTTTCGCTTCCGTGCCGATTATCCGGAAAGATGAAATCCTCATCTACTACGGCGCGAATGACGGCCGGTTCATGGGCTGGCGCAGCGGCTATTTCGCCCTGGCCCGTCTGCGTCCGGACGGTTTCGCCGGCTATGAACAAATCGCCGGCGGCAGCAACAAAACGGCGACGATCACCACCAAAGCCGTATCGGTTGTCGGCAACTCACTTTGTGTCAGTGCCGACGTCGCACCGTCCGGGTTCGTGAAGGTCACGGCGCTGGACCCAAACAATAAGCAATTGGCGGAAGGCGAGTTGGTGACAACAACCGTTTCAGACGCCAGGATACAGTGGAAGGACCCATTCACACTTAAGGACCTCAAGGACCAGGAAATCAAGCTGAGATTCGAGTTGCGGGAAGCCAAGCTCTATTCGTTCAGTTTCCACAAGTAACGGTGTGCCGAACACAGTCCAGGTTTGGCGCATAGATGGGGAAAACGATGAATATCACGATCGACATACGCAACGCAAAGGCAAGTCGCGGGGTGATTGTCGTGGCGATGGCCGCGATCATACTGCTTGTCAGCAGCGCCACGGCACAGGAACGCCGGGAAGGCGTTCGTACGGACACGAGACGCAACCGGTATCTCCTGCTGGATTCTCGGATCGTCGAAAGCACTGAGAACGCAAGGCTCACCCTCGGTGCCGTGCACAAAGACAAGAACAACCCGCTTTTCAAGGAGGACAAGCCCTGGGAGCCGTATATTTCAAATTTGTACGGGCTCATCATATATGATGAGCAGAACAGGATCTACAAGTGTTGGTACAGTATTTTCATCGAAAGCTCCATGGAGAGCAGTACGCCGCGCCAGAAGCGGGCATGGGTCAAGTGGAGGGAGAGTCCTGGTCGAAAAATGGGCTTGTGCTACGCTGTCTCCAAGGACGGCATCCATTGGGGAAAGCCCGATTTGGGCATCGTCGAGTTTCACGGCAACAAGCGAAACAATATCGTTTTGCGTGCCGAGCACGGCATCGGCGTGATGAAAGACCTGCATGAAACCGATCCGCAGAAGCGTTATAAAGCGATACGGCCATTCCGGAATAGAACGCAAGTATGGTTCTCACCCGACGGCCTGAACTGGAAGGGGAAAAAGTTGCCCGGGCTGGACCACGGCGATACTTACAACTGCGTCTTCTGGGACCCTACCCTGGACAAGTACGTGCTCATCACGCGCCACTGGGGAGGGACAGAAGCCAAAGGCAAACGCTACGGAGGCGGCAAATATCGCATGGTGTCCAGGAGCGAGTCGCCCGACTTCCTGAATTGGTCCAAGGCCCAGGTCGTGTTGGAGGGCCCGAATCCCGACCTCCAAATCCACGATATGATCGTATTTCGCCACGCCGGTGTCTATGTGGGGCTGATTGGCCTGTGGAATATGGTGGCCGACCGCGAGCACGTCGAACTGGCCTGGAGCCCGGACAGCCGCAAGTGGAACTGGATCGAGCCGGGCAAGGCGCTGATTCCCAACAGCCCGCACGTGGGCGACTACGATTGGGGCTGCATCTTTGCTGCTCCCCCGATCTTCAAGAAGGACGAGATACTCCTTTACTACGGCTCGAACGACAACAGGTTCTTCGGCTGGCGGGACGGCTTCCTGTGCCGGGCAAGCCTGCGTCCGGACGGTTTTGCAGGCTACGAAGATTTCCCGGGGGGAACCGACATAACGGGGCTTATCACGACCAAGCCCGTTCTCGCTGTTGCCGATTCATTGTGCCTGAGCGCGGACGTCGTGATGTCCGGCTTCGTTAAGGTCACGCTTCTTGATGAGGAAAACAAGAAATTGGCTGAAAGCGAGTTGATTGCTGGAACCGTCACGGACGCGGAGGTCCAATGGCCGGAAGGGTTTTCATTCAGTAGCGTGAAAGGCAATAAGATCCGGTTGAGATTCGAACTGAGAGATGCCAAACTCTATTCATTCAGTTTCAGTGATTGAGAACGAAGAAAAGGGGAGACGTAACATAAAATATGGCAGAATCATTACAGCAGGCTTGGTGGCCTGTCTGTTGCCGGCCGTAACGTCGTTCGGGAAACCTGCCGACAAGCCGGCCGCCGCGAAGTTCGTCTGGGGACGGTTGCCGTCCCTGCCGGACAAGCATGGTTTTGCCGGGGGGTTCGCTGGTATCAGCCGGGATGCGCTGATCTTCGCGGGAGGCGCCAACTTTCCCGATGCTCCTCCATGGGATGGCGGCAAGAAAGTCTGGTACGATTCGATCTTCGTGCTGGCCAAACCGGACGGCCAATGGAAGAAGCTCGAACAGACACTGCCGCGGCCGCTGGCCTACGGGGCCTCCGTGACCCACAAGAATCGCCTGATCTGCATCGGCGGCGATGATGGCGTGAAGGCATCGAAACAGGTACTCGCAATCGAATGGCAAGACGGCCGCGTTGCCATCGAGGAACTGCCTTCCCTGCCACGGGCCTGCACAGGCATGTGCGCGGAACTCATTGATGGGAAAGTCTACGTCGCCGGCGGATTGGACCGTCTTGAAAAGGAGAGCGAGCTGGCGCTGAAAACTTTCTGGATGCTGGATCTCAACGACACCTCGGCCGGCTGGCAGGAGCTGGAGCCCTGGCCGGGGCCCGAGCGCTTCCAGGCTGTACCGGCCGTCATAGGGGGGCAGTTCTACCTCCTCAGTGGGATTGCCATGGAGCGGGGCCCTGAAGGTAAGTGTCGGCGCAAACTGCCGCTCCTGAAAGACGCCTATCGTTACACGCCCGCAAGGCTCGGTGTGCCGGGCAAGTGGGAGAGGATTTGCGACCTGCCCCGCGCTGTGGCGGCGGCCGCCTCCCCCGCTCCGGCCATTGGCGAGCGCCATTTCCTCGTTATCGGCGGAGTGGACGATCACGGCATGAAGCTCGCGTATGCCGATCTGTCGAAACACCCCGGCTTTACTACCAGCTGCCTGGCATACCACACCATCACCGACACCTGGACATCCATGGGTACGTTCCCCGACACATCGTCGTGTGTGTGCACGCCAACGGTCAAGTGGGGGCCGGACTGGATCGTTCTCAGCGGCGAAGTCCGTCCCGGGGTGCGTTCGCCCAGAATCATTTCAGTCCGGGTGGAACATGCCGGCCGCGGGTTCGGCGCGCTGGACTGGACGGTTCTGGCCGTCTACTTCGGCCTGCTGGTCGGCATGGGGTTTTACTTCTCGAAGCGAGAAAAGACCACGCAGGATTTCTTCCTCGGCGGCAAGCGCATCCCCTGGTGGGCCGTCGGTCTGAGCATCTACGGCACGCAGCTCAGCTCGATCAGCTATGTCGCCACCCCGGCGAAGGTGTTCGACGTCGGGTGGCTCTACTATGCCAGCGTCCCCTGCATTACGGCCGTGGCGCCGATCATCGTGTACGGTTTTCTGAAATTCTACCGGCGCCTCGATGTCACCAGCGCCTATGAATACCTCGAGAAGCGGTTCGGCCTGGGCATCCGGCTGTTCGGCAGCCTGTCGTTTATGGTGTTCCAGCTCGGACGGATCACGGTCGTACTGTTCATTCCCGCACTGGCGTTGTCGGCGGTGGCCGGACTGAACATCTACTTGTGTATCGTCGTAATGGGTGTGCTCGCGACGCTTTACACCGCGCTGGGCGGGATCGAGGCGGTCGTGTGGACGGACGTGATCCAGGTCGTGGTGCTGTTGGGCGCAGCGGTGTTGAGCCTGGGCATCATCATCGGTCATACGGACGGCGGTCTGGGCGGCCTGCTGTCGCAGGCCAACGCGGCGGGCCAGTTCCGGTTCGCCGACCTCGGGTGGGACTTAACGGCCCCCGTGCTCTGGGTGGTGATTGTCGGCAGTTTGTTTCATAACATCGTATCCTACGGCGCGGACCAGGCTGTGGTGCAGCGATACCTTACAACCCCGGACGAGAAGTCGGCGGCAAAAGCGATCTGGACCAACGCCATCATGGTTTTGCCGGGTGCGGCGCTGGTATTCATGGTCGGCACAGGGCTGTTCGTCTACTTTCAAAACCAGCCCCACCTGCTCTCGCCGGCGTTGAAGAACGACCAGATCTTTCCGCACTTCGCTTCGCTGGCGCTGCCGCCGGGCATCGTCGGGCTCTTCATTGCCGGCATCTTTGCCGCGACCATGTCCACGATCGACAGCAGTCTTAACAGCATTTCGACGGCGTTCGTCACCGATTTCCATCGTCGGTTCAAGCCGGACGCCACCGATCGCTCGCGCCTGCGCCTGGCCAGGGGACTGACCATCGGTGTGGGCGCCTTTGCGATCCTCGTGGGATTTGTCACCGCGGCCAACCAGGACAAGATCCTGTCGCTCTGGGACTATTACATGAAGGTGCTCGGCCTGCTGATGGGCTGCATCACCGGCGTGTTCATGCTGGGGATCTTCACGCGCCGCGCGACGGCGCTTGGGGCTTGGCTGGGTGTGCTCGGCGGCGGCGCCATCCTGATCTACGCTTCATTCTTCACGAGTGTACACGCTTTTCTGTACGCCGCAATCGGCGTTGTCTGCACTTTCGTGTTCGGGTACGTGGCCAGCCTTGTACTGCCGGGCCGAACACGCGATCTGGCGGGATTGACCCTTTACACGCAACAGCCGCACAAGCAGTAAGAAAGGATGCGAATGACTGACATGAAACAACCTTGAGACGTCGCGCTTGAGACGCTGAATTTCTGGGGATGCGTGTACGCAGCGGCCTTTCCGGTTTTCCTGAAAGACGAGATACGCCTTTACTACGGGGGTAGTAACGGACGTCACGGAGGATGGCGTGACGGCTTCCTGTGTCTGGCGAGGCTGCGGCCGGACGGTTTCGCAGGCTACGAGCAAATTGCCGGGGGGAGCAACAAGACGGCGATGATCGCCACCAAGCCCGTTGTCGCCGTCGCCGGTTCGCTGTGCATCAGCGCCGATGTTGCACCCTCGGGCTATGTAAAGGTCACGGCCCTCGATAAGGACAACAACGAATTGGCCGAAGGCGAGCTGATCGCGAAAACCGTTACGGGCGTCGAGGTCCAGTGGAAAGAAGGATTCGCATTCCGTAGTCTCAAAGGCAAGAAGATTCGATTACGTTTCGAAGTCAGAGACTCGAAACTGTATTCGTTCAGTTTTGACTAGTTTCGCTTTAACAAAAGGAGAAGTGAGATGACGAGCAGGACAAATTGCCAGAAACTGCTACCGTCGCCCGCAACGTGCCGCTGCCGGCTTCGGTTTTCGAATCACGCAGGCACATAGGAGGCGTGAAATGCGCAATATCCTTCTCACCTTGACCCTCGGCGCCATCCTACTGTGTTGTCCCTCACTGGCCTTCGCTCAAGATCCCAAGGTTCCAGGGCGTGCCCTTCGGTCGACTTTCCAGGATCCCGCGGTACCGATGATTGCGCTGCCGACCCGATTCACTTCACGTCGTGTCAATTCTTATAGACATATTTCTGACGGGAACTCGTTCGATTTGGCCAACTTGAAGGGGCCCGGGTGCATTCGCCATATCTGGATCTGTTGGCCGTCACTCAAACCCAAAGATGCCAAGGTTGTTCGTCTGGAGATCAATGTGGACGGTGTCGAGAAGTCTCAGGTCGATGTGCCGCTGAAATCTTTTTTCGGCGTCATGCACGGCATGGATGGGTATTTTATTGACTGCGCTGCCTACACCGTTCTTCCCAACCCGGCAGCCGGCAAACTATACAACGACCGGGGAGCGACCCAACCCGGATACAACTTGTATCTGCCCGTTCCATTCAGCAAGTCATGTCGCATAACGCTTCACAACCCCGTAAACAACCACGCGGTGGCCATGGTTGACTGGCACCAGTACGACAAAGACACGCCTCTCACGCCGTATCGTCTGCATGTGGATCATCGCATCTACAAACCGTCGCCCCCTCGCGGCGGTTACGTTGAAATGGCCAATGTCGAGGGAGAAGGCTTCATCTGCGGCGTGGTGGTTGGGTATATGCAACGCAACAAGAAGGACGTGGTGTTTCACACGGGAGGCATGACGATGCTACTGGACGGCGAAACAAATCCTCATGCCATTCGCGGCCACAATGTGGAAGACGATTTCGGCTTCACCTGGGGATTCAATGACCGTCAATCGCGTTGGATAGGATGCCCCTGGCATGTGGTTCGAGGCCCGCGTGACCAGGACGGCGTGTTTTACCGCTTCTTCGGACCGGACCCGATTTATTTTCGCACGTCCCTGTCCTTCCGCACGGGCAGTCGGGGTGACGACATGGAATCGGTCGTTTACACCTATCGCATACCAAACACTACTGCCCCCAAAACGCAAACCCCTTCCGAATGGCAAGTCATGGGGCCGTTCACGCCGGAAACCGACTGGGACGCCTTCCAGAAGTCACAATACATCCCGGCTGAAAAGGTCGCGGCCACGCTAAAGAGCGATCACGGTTGGATTGACTTGCGAACGCCAGATCCGTACTACGGGCCCGCCCGTTGCGCATACGCCCGGACAAGTATCGAAAGCGACGCTGATAAACAGGCGACCCTTCGGCTTGCGGTCGACGATTGGACCGTTGCGTGGCTCAATGGCAAGAAGATTGCAGCCTTAAGGCATGACGACGGACTTAAGGTCGCAAGAATCCCGATCAAACTGAAGAAAGGAAGCAACGGGTTGCTGGTGAAGACAACCAACACGGATACACCTCCCAACAAACGTCTTTGGGTGATCAATTGTGTTGTGGAGTAGTATCATCACATATGGTGGACGCTCTAACCCTATTGCACAAGGAACCCGAACCGTCATGCGATTGCTCACACGAACCGTATTCTGTGTTGTTGCCCTGCTTCGGATCGCCTCGCCCGCCGCCGGTCAGGGCCTGCCGATGGCCGCGCCGCAGCAGGTGGGGCTTTCGGCCGAGCGGCTCGCGCGGATCGGCCCGGCCGTGCAGAAGTTCATCGACGACAAGCGGCTGGCCGGTGCGGTCACGATCGTGGCCCGGCGCGTCTATTCTGTGAGTTGAATTGAAGACTTGGTGCTCTGTCGCCCGGTCAGGCGGACATCACAGGCCCCAATGGGCCTGAACGGTTACTCGGCTGGAGGCCATCCGGGAAATCCCGGCCAAGAAGAAGCCGGCCCCCAAGAGGCCCGCCGCGAAGAACCGCAGGAGCCAGTGACATGACCGCCCGCACGACCACACGCCGGAACTTTCTGAAGGGCGTAGGCCTGTCTGCCGCCGCGTCGGCCCTGCCGCGAATCAGCCGCGCCGTCCAAGCCGACGACGCGCCCAAACCAAAATCCCACTCCAGGGCGAACATCCTCTACATATTTGCGGATGACCTAAGCCACCGCGCTGTGGGTTGTTGTCCCGAGGCGCATGATTGGGTGCATACGCCGAACATCGACCGGCTCGCCAAAGAGGGGGTGCGGTTCACAACCTGCTACACGGGTGCGTGGTGCCAGCCTTCACGGGCGACCGCGCTCACCGGGAGGTTGCAGCATGGAGTTGAGTGGATGAAGGCGGGCAACCACTCCAGCGAGCAACCATGCCCGTTCTGGCCGGCTGCCTTCCGGAAAGCCGGCTATCACACCGGCATAATCGGCAAGTGGCATACGGGCAAGGATAAAGGGCATGGCCGCGCCTGGGACTACTCGGCGATCTGGGACCACGTCCAATCAAATGCCTACTACGTCGGCCAGAGCATCGACTTCAACGGCGGTCCGCCTGAAAAGGTCGGCGGGTACTCGACCGACAATTACACGACGTGGGCCGTGGAGTACGTCAAAGCGCGGGCCAAGCAGCCCGGCCAGCCCTGGTACCTCTGGTTATGTTACGATGCGGTCCACCATCCCTTCCAGGAGGCCGCCCGGCATCAGGACGATTACCGTGAGACTCCGCTCGTACGAGTTCCCCAGGATATCTATCCACCGCGCCCGGACAAACCCCGTTACATGCGGGATTATGGGGTATGGCGACGGGGAAAGAACGGGCGACCGGTATGCACGAGGCGCACGCCGGCCCATCTCGGCCGCACGCTTACCGTAGCGGTCCAACAATACAACCGCGCCGTCCGAGCGCTGGATGAAGGGGTCGGCGAGGTGATGGCGGCCCTGGAAGCGACCGGACAGTTGGACAAAACGGTGGTGGTCTTCACATCGGACCAAGGTTACGCATGGGGGCAGCATGGTTTCGCCTGGAAGTACGCTCCCTACGACGCCAACCTCCGCGCGCCGTTGCTGGTTCGCTATCCGAAACGGTTCCCTCGCGGTGCCGTCTGCACGAAACCGGTCGGCGGCCACGATCTGATCCCCACGTTCTTCGCGTTGGCGGGCATCGATCTACCCTGGAAGATGCACGGGCGCGATATCTTGCCGATGCTCGAGAATCCTCAAGCCGAGTGGGACGAACCGGTCATGCTTGAGAACCTGAGGAATTATTATGGGAGTGACACAAATGCAGGCCACGGCCGTGGGATGGGCGGTGTTCCGTGGTGGATCTTTCTGCGGAAGGGAAAATACAAGTACATTCGCACGCTGGTGGCAAACGAGGTGGAAGAGCTTTACGATCTTGAAACAGATCCCGAAGAATTACACAACCTGGCGGTCAAGAAAGAATACCACGACCTGTTGGCCAGGTTCCGCGAGATGCTGATCGCCGAACTCAGGCGGACGGATGCCGGAATGGCCAACAATCTGCCGCCGGTCAAAGTGGTTACGGCCAAGGAGAGAGGATGAGCAAAATGACATTCGAAGGGGGGGCCACAGGGGCAACGAAGTTATCCATGAAAGACCTGAAGGGCGACCAGTATCTTCTCCTTGGATCAGCCAGGTACGATTCGCAATTCCCCGCGTCCTGCTGCGCAACAGCCGATCAACCCACGTCCGAAGAGAACCCAATGAGCGCCCTATTGACCCTCTTTCGATGCCTCAGCGTGGCCATGCCGCCGGCCCAGCGCGCGGCGCCCCGCCAGCCGCCCGCCGAAATCACTTGTCCCGCGATTTCTGCGGTCCCATAAACGCTCGTCCGGGTTCATGCGGCGCAGACGGGACGGACCGGGCCTGCTGCCCGCCGAAGGGTTCGACATGCACCGTCCCGCAGGCCGGCCGGCGGCCGGGCGACGTCGCGATTGCACGCCCCCATCGCCCTGCTGGAGCCGCGACCCGCAGCGGCCGGCTTAAGCAGCGGGCTCTATGCGGAGCCGCTAACACGAGGGAGCAAACCATGAACCGCCGCGACTTCCTGACCACCGTCCCCGGCGCCGTCGTCGCTTGTTGTGCATGGGTTTCCCAGAATCTAATCGCGCAACAGGTCGCTCCGGTGCGACGCCCTAACGTAGTGTGGATCGTCGCCGACGATATGAATTGGGATACACCGGGCTGTTTTGGCGGGACGGCGCCGGACATCACCCCCACTATCGACCGGCTGGCAGCCGAAGGCATGCGGTTCTGGCATGCTCATGCCAACGTAGCCCTCTGCACGCCGACGAGGAGCGTGATGCTCACAGGGCTCTATTCTCAGAATAATGGAGCCGAAGGGTTTCAAAGGATTCATTCCGGCACTCCGACACTGCCGGCCATTCTAAACGAAGCGGGCTATCTTTGCGGCACTATCGGCAAGCCGCTCAGCCAGCAAGAGCTTTTTCGTTGGTCGGTCACCTATCGGTGGCAGGGTGCAGGCGATGAAGATCGTTGGGGTCGAGATCCGGCTGTTTACCGAAGATTTTCCGGAAGGTTTTTCGAGACGGCCAAGGCGTCGAATCAGCCTTTCTTTCTGATGGCCAGTTCCCACGACCCACATCGGCCGTTCGCTGGCGGAAAAGCAACCCGTCAGCATGACGAACGTGCTCCCGCGTCGCGCACATTTCGTGCCGACGAGGTCCGTGTTCCCGGTTTTCTGCCGGATTTGCCCGACGTTCGAAAAGATCTGGCCGATTATTGCACGTCCGTGCGAAGACTGGACGACATGGTCGGCGCTGTTCTGGACGAACTGGCCAAAGCGCGGCTGGTCGACAATACGATCGTGGTGTTCATGGCAGATCAAGGCATGCAGTTCCCGTCGGCCAAAGTGAACTGCTATGTTCACAGCACGCGCTCGCCGTGGATCGTTCGGTGGCCGGGGCACGTCAAGGAAGGTTCGGTCGACCGGACGCATATGGTCTCGGCGGTTGACCTCCAGCCAACCATCCTGGAGGCGGTTGGTTTGCCGCCCGTGAGGCCGGTAGACGGGCACTCGTTCTTGCCACTGTTGCGCGGGCAGACGCAGTCGAATCGGGAGTACGTATTTACGCAACTCTATCATATCCACGGAAAGAATCCGTACCCCATGAGGTCGGTACTGACGAAGCGGTTCGCCTATATCTTCAATGCGTGGTCAGACGGTCAGCGGCGTTTTCCGTCCGCGCGACACGGCGGGCTCACCTTTCGCGCCATGCAACGGGCGGCAGAATCCGACACGGCCGTGGCGGCTCGCGTGCGGCACCTGGAACTTCGGTCCGTCGAAGAGTTTTACGATCTGCGCACTGACCCGAATTGCCTCACAAATCTCCTGGGGGTTGGCCGGGGCGACAAGAGGCAACTTCCTGAGCACCAAGAACAGATCGACCATCTCCGCGCGAAATTGCGCGAGTGGATGGTGCAGGTGAAGGATCCCGCGTTGGAGGCTTTCGACGATCGACACAGCCCGGACGCGCTGAAACGGTTCATGCAACAGTACACAGAGCGAGCGACGAAAGAGGTTGAAGCGTTACGGGAATACGAGAAGAAGAAGGGCTATCGATTCTAGTCGTCCAATCACGGACGGGGATTTGTACAGCGAGCCGGAGTCCGACAAATAGTACAGGTTTCCGAAGGCAAACAACAGCGTGGAGAACCATGGAAATGAACGAACCAACAGTGTGGGTAGGAATAGTATTGACGGCGGTCTGCGGGATGGCAGGGGTGGCCTCGCCCGCCGCCGGTCAGGGCCTGCCGATGGCCGCGCCGCAGCAGGTGGGGCTTTCGGCCGGGGGACTCAAGCGGGTCGGGCGGGCACGCCGAGCGAAGGCTGGATCTATATCCAGTTGGAGGGCAGCAAAGAACAAAGGTATAAAAGTCGTGCTTTGCACGGTTACCTGGCACGATTCAATCTGATCTGGCTGCTGGAAGGCAAGAAGACCGGCGACGGCACGTTACCAGACTGGCTCTAGCGGGAAGATGGTTAAACCCCTTTCTCCCCAAGATGATGGAGGCCGGGGGTGCTTGACTCGGCTTCCGACTTACGCGACCATGAACACAATCGCTTCCGGGTAGTACTTTGCACCGCCGAAGGCTCGTGAACGGTTACGCAACTATAAGGAGAACAACCATGAAGACACGTTCCTTTTCACGCACTAGCCTCGCTCTGGCCGTGGCGTTTCTGACGGCGCCGCTCATCGCCGCCGAACGGCCGGTCGAGGGGCCGATCAAGGCCTTTCGGGGTGAGCCGAAGCTCGACATGCAACAAGTCTTCGGAGGGGAACGATTTCCGAATGTTGTCGTGGCGACCGATGGCACGGTCCTGGCTACCTGGGGGAGGACGAGCCTCCGCGTGCGACGCAGTGAAGACGGCGGGGAGACCTGGGATGACCCCATCACGGTCGGGCGCGGGATTCAGGCCGGCGGGGCAACCGTCGACGAAACCAGCGGCGACGTCCTCGTTTTCGTCGAAGAGAAACACCCGCCCGCGCCCTTGACGGTCTACCGCAGCAAGGACAGCGGCAAGACCTGGAACGTGCAGGAGACTACGATTCGACCGGACGCAAACGGCAACATCCCGTCCATGTGCATGAACGAGCATGGCATTACGCTGCGGAACGGCAAGCATGCGGGCCGCCTCATACGTCCAGCGCGGCACTACGGCAAGGGCAACGACCGCAAGTACTGGCCGACGCACTACACGACCGCAATCTACAGTGACGACGGCGGCAAGACCTGGGATACGAGTAAGCCCTTCGCGGAGACGGCAACCGGTGAGGCCTGTGTCGTCGAGCTATCCGACGGCCGGCTGTACTACAACTCCCGCAGCCATTGGAACAAGCACAAGCCCCCCATGCGACGCCGCCATGCCTGGAGCGACGACGGCGGGGAAACGTGGCGGGGCTGGCAGGTTGTCGAGATCCTGCCGGACGGGCCGCAGAATACCACCTATGGCTGCATGGGTGGATTGACCCGCTTGCCGATCAAGGGCAGGGATATCGTACTCTACAGCAATTGTGATTCACCTGGCGGCCGCCATCACGGGACCGTCTGGGTGAGCTTCGACGGCGGGAGAACCTGGCCTTTGAAGCGATTGGTTTTCGAAGGCGCCTTCGCGTATTCATCGCTGAATGTCGGTCGGCCCGGAACAAAGACGGAAGGGCTGGTTTACCTCTTCTTCGAGGGCGGCCCCAAAGGCGGCGGCACGATGGCCCGGTTCAATCTGAGTTGGCTGCTCGAGGGCGAGAAAACCGGCGACGGCGAGCTGCCGGCATGGATCGATGCCGCCGCCAAAACGCCCGCCGCCGGTCAGGGCCTGCCGATGGCCACGCCGGAGCAGGTGGGGCTTTCGGCCGAGGGGATCGCGCGGATCGGCCCCGCCGTGCAGAAGTTCATCGACGACAAGCGGCTGGCCGGCGCGGTCACGATCGTGGCCCGGCGCGGCAAGGTGGTCCAGTTCGAGGCCTACGGCATGATGGACGCCGAAAAGAAGATGCAAAAAGACACGATCTTCCGCATCGCCTCGATGAACAAGGCGATCACCAGCGTGGCCGCGATGATGCTTTGCGAGGAAGGAAAACTGGAACTCGACGCCCCGGTGTCGAAGTACCTGCCCGTGTTCAAGGGGCTGAAAGTGGGGAAGGTAAAAGCGGAACGGGAAGTAATCGTCCGCGATCTGCTGCGGCACACCTCCGGCGTGCCCCGCCCCATACCCGATCTGCAGAATTACAGCCTGCAGGGGATGGTTGATCATCTCCGCAATAAGTCGCTGGAGTTCCAGCCGGGAACGAGGTGGCGCTACAGTTTTGCGCACGAGGTCGTGTGCCGGCTCATCGAGGTCGCTTCCGGCCAAACGTACGACAAGTTCTTAGCCGAGCGGATCTTCCGGCCGTTAGGCATGAAGGATACCGGTTTCTATGTACCGGCGGAGAAGATCGATCGGTTGGCGGCTGTGTACGGCCGCGGCCTGAAAATCCGAGACCCAAAACAAGGGTTTTGGGGGCGTGACTTCAAGCAGCCGCCGACGGTGACCTTAATCGGCGGCATCGTCTCTACGGCCGCCGATTACATGCGGTTCTGCCTGATGCTCTCGGGCAAGGGTGCGCTGGACGCAAAACGGCTGCTGAAAGCGGAGACGGTCGAAATGATGACTCGCAACCAATTACCGGAGGGCTTGACCGCCGGCCGCGGCTTTCTCCGCCCCGAAGGCCGCGGTTTCGGGCTGGGGTTCGCGGTTCGCGTGCGCAAGATCGACTCGTCGCCCGAATCAGTCGGCCAGTACGAGTGGTACGGCGGAGCCGGCACTGAATTCTGGATCTCGCCGCGGGATGGACTGGCGGTGATCACCCTGACCCAACAGATGCCGATGCAACCACTCGGTCGGGCCCTCAAGCCGATCGTTTACGGGGCGATCGCGGAAGACGGCATTGGGCAAACCGCTCCCGTTCCGAATCGCGACAGATATCTGCTGCTGGACTCCCGCGTCGTCGAGAGCGCCGACAACGCCAATCTGACCCTCGGAACGATCAAGAAGGACAAGAACAATCCTCTGTTTGGCGCGGACAAGCCCTGGGAACCCCGCTACGACAACATGTACCCCAACGTCGTCTACGACGAAGAGGACAAACTCTACAAGTGCTGGTACACTCCGTTCATTATCGACGAAAAGACCACCAGCACGCCGATCGAGAAGCGGAATCCCGAATCGCAGAACTACATGGCGGCCAGGCCGAGCCGCCGGGATGAGGCTCTCTTGTACGCCATCTCGAAGGACGGTATCCATTGGGAGAAACCCGAGCTCGGCATCGTCGAGTTCGGCGGCAACAAGAAGAACAACATCGTCATACGCGGCCCTTCGGGTGCGGGCGTTTTCAAGGACCTGCGCGATCCGGACCCGGCGAGACGCTACAAGGCGTTCTATGCGGCCCAGGTAGGTTATTTGCAACTGGTTCGGTTTTCACCAGATGGTCTCCATTGGGGTCCCGAGATTCGGTGCCCGGAAATCGCGATCCAAAGCGACACCCACGCGAACATGATCTGGTCGCCGGAAATACAAAAGTACATTGGTATTGTCAGGCACTACGATAGAGTTCCTATTGTTGGAAACCGAAAGATTGGCCGTACCGAGAGTGCCGACGCGGTGAAATGGACCAAGTCGGAACTGATCATTGAGGGCACTCCGCTGAAACAATGTCACGACATGGTCATCTTCCGGGACGGCGGTGTCTATCTCGGTTTGCTCGGCATGATGCACTATCCGTCGATGAAGTCAAAGGATGGCGTCCGGCAGCATGTCGAACTTGCCTGGAGCCCCGATTCTTACACGTGGCACCGAATCTGTCCGGGCACGCCCTTTATCGGACCGACTCCTACCAAGGAAACGAAGTACGGGAAAATGCCGTACGATTGGGGCTGCATCTTTGCTTCGACCCCGATCTTCCGCGACGGTGAAATTCAGATTTACTATGGGGCGTGCAACTGGTATTTCTTCGACTGGCGTAAGAGCGGTCTGGCTCTGGCAACGCTCCGGCCGGACGGTTGGGCCGGCTATGAGCAGATCGATGGTGACAAACCGGCCTCGATCACAACGACGCCCGTCGTTTGTCCGGAAGGCAAACTCCAGTTTTCGGCGGACGTTTCAAGGAGCGGATCCATCAAGGTCACACTTCTCGATAAGGACAACAAGGAACTCGCTGTCGGTGAGCCCATAAAGCAGACCGTTACAGACGCCCAGGTTAAGTGGCCCAAGGGATTTTCGCTCGAAAAGCTCAAGGGCAAAGAGATTCGGTTGAAATTCGAACTGAGAGACGCTAAGCTCTATTCATTCAGTTTCAGTGATTAAGAACGAAGAAAAAGGGAGACGTAACATGAAACATAGCAGAATCATTACAGCAGGGCTGGCGGCATGTCTGTTGACGGCCGTAACGTCGTTCGGGAAAGCGGATGACAAAGTATTCAAGCGTGACAGGTACCTCGTTCTCGATTCGCGAATCATCGAATCGAAGAACAACGTGCAACTGACTGTCGGTGTCGCGCACAAAGACAAGAACAACCCGCTCTTCAAGGAAGACAAGCCGTGGGAACCCCGCTTCGACAATCCCTACTGCAGCGTCATCTATGATGAGGAGAAAAAGATCTACAAGTGCTGGTACAGCATTTTCATCAAGTCCGGTCCGAGAGGGGATTTCCCCGGTGAAGGTCTGGCATCGGACAAACGAGCATGGGTCGAGTGGCGGACGGGCAACCGTGGCTACGGCGTGTGCTACGCCACTTCCAAAGATGGGATACATTGGGAAAAGCCCGAGCTTGGCGTCATTGATTTCAATGGTAGTAAGAAGAATAATATTGTCATAAAGTACTACCATGGCGTGACGGTCATAAAAGACCTGCATGAAACCGATCCGCAGAAGCGCTACAAGGCCATTCACGGGCACGGGAAGGCATGGGTCTCTCCCGACGGCATTCGCTGGGGGAAAAAGCATGATACCGGAAAGATCGACCATGGCGACACGAACTCGTGCTTATGGTGGGATCCCGATATTAAGAAGTATGTGATCATGACGCGTCACTGGGGAAAGATGGGGCGCGAGGTGTCCAGGAGCGAGTCGCAGGACTTCCTGTATTGGCCGAAGGCGGAGGTCGTGTTTACGGGGATCGATCGGCGCATGCAGATCCACGATATGATTGTGTGCCGGCACGCCGGTATCTATCTGGGCATGGTCGGCCTGTTTGACCAAGTTGCAAACAAACAATGGTGCGAACTGGCCTGGAGTCCGGACAGCATCCAGTGGCATCGGATCCAGCCCGGCAAGCCCCTGATTCCCAACGGCCCGGTCATGGGCGATTACGATTGGGGCTGCATCTTTGTGTCTCCCCCGATTTTTGGGAAGGACGAGATACTCCTATACTACGGCGCGAACAACGGCAGATTCATGGGCTGGCGCGACGGCTTCTTCTGCCTGGCACGCCTGCGTCCGGACGGTTTCGCAGGCTACGAACAGATCGCCGGCGGAAGCAACAAGACCGGGTCACTCACTACCAAAGCCGTCTCGGTCGTCGGCAACTCGCTCTGCGTAAGCGCCGACGTGGCGATGTCCGGCTATGTCAAGGTCACGATTTTCGATAAAAAGGGCAAGGACCTGGCCGAAGGCGAGCTGATAACGCAAACCGTCACAGACGCCGAGGTTAAGTGGCCCAAGGGATTCTCACTGGCAACGCTCAAGGGCAAAGAGATCCGGTTGAACTTCGAACTGAGAGACGCAAAACTCTATTCCTTCAGTTTTCATGAGTAGCACCGAACAATGGTCTGAACGGCGCCCCCGATATCTCCGAGCAGGACGCCGAGAAAGATTTGATGTTCTAGAGCAGTTCACGTTCAACTGTAGCAGGGCATAGCGCGGTGGGTCTCCCGACCCACCGCGCTGGAATGCTGATCTTCCCGCTGCTACGGGCGCGGCGGGTCGGGAGACCCGCCGCGCAATGTGCTACATGCAATCGTGAA
>JAUVZF010000130.1 GCA_030602705.1 Planctomycetota bacterium | reverse complement strand
AGGTAACTTGCTCTCGACAGGCTGTCATGCAAAGGCCTCCTTGCCGCGTGGACTGCAGGCTTCTGTTACCCGCATTCTACAAGGACTTCGAGGCCTTTGCTATGCGCGGACCGGCAGATCTCGTGAATAATGTGGGCTAGCCAGCCGGTGCTCACGATAAGGCTTGGCGTGCCCGGAAAGTCCGGGGATTTCGTCAAGGTCGCCGTACTCGAGCCATTGAGTTGCAGCGTTCCGACGCGGATCGTCGCGTCGCAAACGGTCATCTGGGCGGACGTTCCGCCTTCCCAAGAGGCGGTTCCAAGTTTGAGCGTCTTTTCAGCGATCAGGGCCTCGCCGCCGGCCGGACTGCCGTCCGGGTGGATGATCAGTATGCCCTCTTTCAGGGAGATATGCGAGAGGGCGCTCACCTGTCCGTCCGGCAGTATGCGCACCGTTGCGCCGGCGAAATCGGCGTCCTCGATCACCTCGAGGCGGCCGCCCGGCTGGACCTCCAGTGTTCCCTCGGTCCGCTCGTCGGCAAGCGTCTGGATCGTCCGGGGGGCGCTGACCGTGATGGTCCCGTCGCCGCTGGCGGATTCCGGGATGACGACGTCGTGGATTTTACTGAGTGTATTGTGGGGGATGTCGCCCGGGTCCCAGTTGCCCGCGAGTCCCCACGCGCCGCCGCCGGTCCCGGCCGCCCACATGGTCGTCTGAATCGTCGGCACCGTGCCGTCGATGCCGACGTAATCGACGTACAGATCCAGCCACTTGGTCTGCCAAGGCGGTTCGCCCCAAGGGTCGCCGCCCCATTCCTCGCCCCAACCGGAATCATACGCCGTAAGCGACAAGGTCACACGCCTGCCTTTATCGGCCTCCTCAACGGGCAGGACGAAGGTCGTCCAGTCCACAGACTCGTCGAACCATGCGGAGCCATCTCCGAGGCGAACGTATCCGTCGGGGTCGCCTTCCAACTCCCCCCCAGACCGGGTGCAGTAGAGGAACGTCAGTTCGGTGGCGTCGAGCGGCACGTAGATCGTCTGACCAATATCGGCGTACCCGGAGTCGTACTGCCATCGGCCCTCGGGCCCGGGTTCGGGCTCCCAGGGGTCCGGCTCGTGGAACCACCAGGTGCCTTCGCTGTGGAGTTTGGCGGCGTGGTCGGTGTGATCGTTCTCGAGGGTCTCGACCGTGACCGTGCTGTTTTCCCAAGCGTAGGTGGTCCAACCGTCCAGGCTGCCGCCGGCCGCCTCGAAGTCGCCGTTGGCGACCATGCCCATCTGGTAGTCGGGTGGCGCGGGTGGGGGCCCGGGCGGCGGGGGCGGCGGCCCCTCTACCACAACCGTGACCGGGATTGGGAACACGCAGGGGATGCCCGGCTCCCAAGGCAGAGGCGACAGGTAGAGCACGCTGGTTTCCGGTGCCATCACCAGCGCGTATCCCCCGGCGAACGGCGGCGCCGTCAAAGAGATTGTGCCGAGCGCGAATGGCTCGTCGGGGGTGGTGAAAAGGGGCGGCAGACCGTCGGTACGGTATTCGAGCAGCGGATAGGCCGACGCCGGCGCAGCCGGCCAGCCGCGAGCGTCTGCATAGGCGTTGAACTCAATCGCCGGATCCGTCCACGAAAAATCGAGCGCGTACCCCCACACCGGGTCCAACAGGGTAAGTCCGAAGCCATAAACGTCGAGGGCAAACGGCTCGCCGGCCTCAACCGGGTACGCTTCGAGAGGCTCCCACGGGTCCCCCAGGTCGGGATCAGAGAACCAGGAAAGCCACTCTCCTTCCGGTTGTCCCCAGACCGGTGCAGCACAAAGGGCCAGAACGGCCGCGGCAATGGCAATCCTCTTGGTAAGCATTGTCACGCCCCCCTATGCAGGATGTTTCCGAAGGTTCTGCCCGGCACCGAATGAGGCGGGCCGATTCACGCTTTCCGCGTATGAATGTTTAGTGAAATAGCGAGAAGGGACGGCGACACCTGGCAGGTCGGATATGGGATGTGACAACAAGCGGCAGCGAACCCACCGTTCAGGTTGGACCGGCCGGCCCTCTGCGCGGCATCCGGCCGGGTTGCCGGCAGGCCTACCGCTTGGGCAGCAGAAAGTACGGTGGGCCGCCCTCCAGGTCTTCCCCGCGGAATTCCGGATTCATGATGGGCTTCTTGTGCCGCTTCTCCTCGGGCAAGTGTTTCTCCTCGACGACCTCTTCCTTGAGCCAATTGCGCTGGGGAAACCTGCCGGGGGCGTACCGGTCGAACGCTTCAACATGGGCGTCGTAGAAGGCGATGTTGGTCAAGAAACGGCTGCCGTATTCCCCGTAATGCCGTGCCGCGATCCGCTGCGGTCTCAGGTCGTTCCTGTAGTTGAGCCAGAAGACACCGTCCATCACCATCGCCAGGTGGCTTCGCTGTGGGACCTCGGCAATGTTGTGGTAACTCTGCTTGGGGTTGGATGCCGACTCATCAACATACAGCGAGGGGATCCGGCGCCTCAGTTCCGTGTCAGTGCCGGTGTAGCCGTTCCAGTAATAGGAGCAGTCCGTCGCGAACTCTGTGTTGCCGACGCGGTACCAGCCCTGGGCCAGGTCGTCGTCCGGCTTGTCGAAGGAGTTGTTTTCCTGCACGTAATCCAGCGATGAACTCGGGCACAGCAGGACGGTGTTCTGCGACGTGCACACCGGCTGGCCGCCGACGGTCTTTTGAGCGGTGTTCTCCCCCGCCAGGTCTCTCATCGCCAGCAGGTTGCACCAGTAATAGATCGTGCCGCCTTTCCGTTTGACCATCGTAGGTGGAATCGCGCCCTGGTAGTCGGTCGTGTAACTCATGACGGACGTGGCGATTTGCTTGAGGTTGTTCCGACACTGGAGGTTGTCGGCGTACCTCATAACGTTGCCGATCGCCGGCAGCAGGATCGCCGCCAGCACCGCTATGATCGTGATGACGACCATCAGTTCCACCAGCGTGAACGCGAGCCGGCTCCGCGCGGGCAACCAGGTTCGTTTACTCATGACGGTTTGACTCCGTAAAACGGACCCATAACAAGCCGTGATGCCACCTCTACCAACTCATTTTATGGCCTCACTCGCCGCTTTACAAGCGGCATCTTGACGGCAAGCGCGTGGGAAAAACGGAGCGGACAAAAACGGCGCACGCCGCTCTCCGGACGCGCGCTGTGCCCTTTACCCGTTGCTGTCTGCCGCCCCCAATCTTACAATCACGGCCGATACGAGGATGGTGACCGGTGCGCCGTCCGGTAGCCGGCGCTTCGGTGCTGCGTCAGGAAGGAATAGCGATGCCCGATCTTGTATGCCTCGGCGAACTTCTGATTGACTTCGTGGCCGTCGAACCGAACCGGACGTTGCGGGAGGTCCCGGCCTTCCGGCGTGCCCCGGGCGGGGCCCCGGCGAACGTGGCGTGCGGCGTGGCTCGCCTGGGGCGAACCGCCGGTTTCATCGGCAAAATCGGCTCTGAACCCTTCGGCGACTTCCTCCAGCAAACACTACGTGACGCCGGCGTCGACACCAGCCACCTGGCACGAACCAACGAGGCGCGCACCACGCTGGCCTTTGTCGGCGTCCACGATGACGGCCGCAAGGAAATCTTCTTCTACCGCAATCCGGGCGCCGACATGCTTCTCGCGCCCCGGGATATCGACGAATCGTACGTCGAAGGGGCGGCGTGCTTCCATTTCGGTTCCATCAGCCTTATTGACTCCGGCCCGAAGGCCGCAACCCTCAAGGCGGCCCAGGTGGCGAAGAAGGCAGGCCGCTTGGTCTCGTTCGACCCGAATTGGCGGCCGGCTTTGTGGGACTCCCGCGAGCGCGGACACCTGGAAATCAAGACAGCCTTGCCCCTGGCGGACGTCGTTAAGGTCAGCCAGGAAGAGTGGCACCTGGTTACGGGCACCGACGACCTGGCCGAGGGCGCCGAGGGCATCCTCGCTGCCGGTCCCCGGCTCGTTATCGTCAGCATGGGCGAGAAGGGATGCTATTTCCATCATGCGACGGGCGCCGCCCGCGTGCCGGGGTTCAAGGTGCACGTCGTGGAGTGCACGGGGGCGGGTGACGCGTTTGTCGCCAGCATTCTGGTTGACCTTCTCGACCATCTTGAGACGGGCGGCACTCTGGAAGGCCTGACGCCTGCGGCCCTGGAGCGCTTCTGCCGCCGGGCCAACGCGGCCGGCGCCCTCGCGTGTACCAAGGCCGGCGCCATCCCCGCCTTGCCGACCCGCGCCGAGGCCGAGCAACTGATGCTCCGTTGATCCTACTTCTTCTTCTGCTGGCTCTGCCACTTCTTCAGGACGCCCTCGGCGTTGCGGCGTGTGCGACCGTCTTTGGTGAGTTTGAGGGCCTTCTCCATCGCCGGTCCCACGTCGTCGGGAGGTTTGCCCCCCAGACTTCGGCCGATGCGGACGGCAGCGCTGCGGACCTTCTTGTCGGTGTCCTTGAGGGCGGCCCAGACGGGGACGATCGCCTTTTCGCCGCCGATCTTGCCGAGCGGCGGGAGCATGGCGGCCTTGATCTCGCCGCTCGCCGTGGCTATCGCCTTCGTGACGGCTGCCGCACTCGCGGATGCGCGGGCTCTTGTCGGTCAGCAGGGCCGCGACGGCGGCGCCGGCTTGGGCTCGCGCGAGGATTGTGTTGAATTGGGCTGGCCGCCGGTGCATCATCTGGCCCTATTGCCGGAGATGGGAGGCGACATGAGCGAGGCAAGTCCGAATGGGTTGCCGGCCGGTGACGGCCCGGAACGGGTCCAGACTTCGGATGGAGCCGACCTGGAGCGCGGGCTGCCGATGTTCTCGGCGGGCGACCCGGAGGCGCTGGCCCGGGAGAAGGCGGAACTGGCCCAACTGGCCACGAAGCCGGCGCTCGCGCGGTGGCGGGGCTACGCCCGCAAGACCGGCCCTGGGTGGCTCCAGAGCGCGATGACGCTGGGCGGCGGAAGCGCGGCGGCGTCGCTGACGGCCGGCGCACTGTTCGGCTACAAACTGCTCTGGGTCCAGCCGGTCGCGATGATCCTGGGCATCATCATGCTGTCGGCGATGTCGTACCAGACGCTCTCGACCCGGGCGCGGCCGTTCGGGGCGATGAAGAAGTTCGTGCACCCGTCGGTCGCGTGGGCGTGGGCGCTGGCGACGCTGGCGGTGACCGTCATCTGGCACTTTCCGCAGTACGCCCTGGCCGCCGGCATGACCGAGGACATGATCAAGACCGCCACCGGGTGGGCGCCGGCGCTTGGCACATGGAGTCACACGGGGTTCATGCTGGGCATCGGCGTCGTGGTGCTCCTCATTTCGACGGTCATCACGTGGAACTACGGGAGCGGGTGGCGGGGCATCCGCCTGTACGAGCGGGTGCTGAAACTGATGGTCTGGATCATCATTGCCTCGTTCGCGGTGGTGATCGTGCGGGCGGCGGTGGCGGGAAAGATACCCTGGGGCGAACTGCTCAGCGGTTTCGTGCCCTGGCCGAGCACCATGCCGACGGACGCGGCCGGCGTCGGGATCGTCCTGGGGCTGTTCGGCGCGGCCGTCGGCGTCAACATGACCTTCCTGTACGGTTATTCGCTGCTGGCCCGCGGCTGGGGGAAGGAGCATCGGGGCCTCGCGCGGTACGACCTCATCACCGGGATGCTGATTCCGTTCGTCCTGGCGACGAGCCTGATGGTCGTTGCGGCAGCGTGCACGATTCACGGCACCGACGCCGTGCAGGGGCGGGTGTCGCCGGTGGCGGCGGCCAAGATGATCGCCGAGGCGGGCGTCGGCGAGACGGTCGGCCACTTCATCTTCGGCCTCGGCATCCTGGGCATGGTCCTGAGTTCCATCACCACCCACATGATCGTGGCCGGGTTTGCGGCGTGCGAGATCCTCAAGATCGAGCCGAAGGGCTGGAAGTACAGAATGTCGTGCCTGATCCCGGCCGTCGGCATGCTGGGCGTAGTCTTATGGCAGCACATGGGGTTCTGGGTGGCGGTGTGGACGAGCGCGATCTGCGGCCTGATGCTGCCGATAGCGTACATCGCGTTGTTCGTGATGCAGAACCGGCGGGCCTACCTCGGGGCCGATACGCCGACCGGCGGCCGGCGCTGGGCCTGGAACATCGGCATGGGCCTCGCGATCCTGGCAACCCTGGCGTACCTGGTGTATGCGATCCAGGGGCAGTATTACGAGGGTATCCAGGCGTTCTTCGGCAAACTCTTGGGGAACTAGCGTCTGGGGACCGGAGGGACGCCGTAACATGCCGCCTGCTCTATAAGACTTACGTCAATTTTGACCTCGCCGAAACACCCAAATGCGCGTTTTTTTTGGCTCCAATCGTTGATTCTGGGCCGTGAGGGGCGATTTGGCCTCAAATGTTAAGATAGGTAAGGCAAAACGCGCTGGTTTTTGATCCGTTTTTGCGATTTATGTGTCCGTTTTTGTCCGTTTTTGTTCCGTTTTGTTCGGTTTTTGAGGGGTTTTGAAGGGGGCGAAATTGATGTAAGTCACCAAGGCCCAGAGGCAACCGACGAGCGCGACGCCGCAGGGACCGAAAAGTTGTTAGAGTTC
>JAUVZF010000097.1 GCA_030602705.1 Planctomycetota bacterium | reverse complement strand
GAATTCCGCCAAGTCGGTCTTGATGGCCGGGTCATAGTGGATCTCGTTGATGATGACGCTGTCCAAGAGCAGGCGCGGCTCAAGCGGTTCCATCGCGGGCGTAGGATCACCCCTGGATGGGAACCCGAAACGCATCTCGCTTTTCCTCTGAGGCATTTTCATGGATTTCCCGGTGCCGGCCCGAGGCCACACTCTCCTGCACCCGAATCGCCCACGGCCCTGCCGGAAGGGCAGACACGTAGCACCACGGACGGAACACCGCCCCCACACCTTAATTATACGCACGAAACGGCCACTGCCAAGTCGCGAAGGCAGAAATCCCCCCATCTCGGGCCGTAAAAGGCGGTTGTACACGATGGTGACGACGGGAGCGCCCGCTTGCGGACCGAAAAACGGGCCGTCCTTGCGTACCTGTTTAGCATGGACTTCCCTGGCCCGTCCATACGGACCCGTACTGGGTACGGGCTTGGGCTTGACCGCACGCACTGTCATTTCGACCGAGCCCACGCGCGAGCGGGGGCGAGCGGAGAAATCTCGCTGTTCGGCCGGCGGAGAACGGAAAACGGAGAGAGTCCCTTCGGCTCCGCTCAGAGCCTGCCCTGAGTCTGTCGAAGGGGCAGGTTCTTGACTCCCGCAGCCGAGAAGGGCAAAATGCAGAAGCAACCGGCCGCGCTCGAGAAGGCGATTTACGATGAGACTAGCCGAGAATCGGAAGCCCCGAATCTTGTTAATTGAATATTTTAAGGGCTGGCCCCAATGACCCCTATTTCCTCCCCTATTTCCCTTCAAAACATCACCCTTTCCCTCCTCTTTCTCGCAATTCTCACCCCGCCGCTCCTCGCAGCAGCCCCGGAAAAGTTCCTCGAATCAGCACCGGCCCGGATCGAGAAATACCGCAAAGGCGACGTCCATCTTTCCCTGCTCGGTCAGGACGGAAAACCGCTCGCAGGTGCAACCGTCCGGGTGCGTCAAGTTCGGCCCGAGTTCCTCTTCGGTGTCAGCGTCTTCCCGCTCGTTTACGAATTGCAGAGGGGCAATCTGAAATTACCGCTTAAGGAAGGCGAACCTCTTCAGCAGTTCGGCAAACGGTGCGCCGAGCTGTTCAACTTCGCCACGCTCCCTTATTACTGGCGGGGATACGAAAAAGAACGGGGGAAATCTGTGCATAAGAGCCGCGAACGTATTGCGGCCTGGTGCAAAGAGCGGAACATCACCACCAAGGGACATCCGCTCGTCTGGAATTATTCGCAGCCACCGTGGCTGCCGGACGGCCTTGCCGAAGTCGAGAAACTGCAACTCGCCCACGTCGGCAACTGTGTCGAAAGATTCCGCGGAAAGGTCGACGTCTGGGACGTGGTCAACGAAACGACGAACTTTGCACAGGCTCCGAACAAGGCTCGAGCGCCGAAAGTGACGGCCATGTGGGAAAAAGTGGGACGGATTGAACTGCCTCGCAAGGCCTTTCGCACCGCAAGAAAAGCGAACCCAAACGCAACGCTCCTGATTAACGACTTCCACGTCGGCGACGATTTCGCCGAAGTCGTTCGCGGATTGGTCGATGGAAACGGCAAACCGCTTTACGACGCGATCGGACTCCAGGCGCACATGCACGGCGGGAATTGGTCGAATACAAAACTCTGGAGTGTCTGCGAGCGATTTGCTCCCTTCAACAAGCCGGTCCATTTCACCGAACTCACCATTCTGTCGGGCAAGAAGGGCTGGCACCGCCCCGCGCCCTGGCCGTCAACTCCGGAAGGCGAAGCGGAGCAAGCCCGCGAAGTCAAGCGGGTCTATACACTGCTCTTCTCACATCCCGCCGTCGAAGCGATCACCTGGTGGAATCTCTCCGACGCCCACGCCTGGATGCAAGCACCCGCCGGCCTGCTCCACAAGGACATGTCGCCCAAACCTGCGTACAACGTCCTGAAAAAACTGATCAAAGAAGACTGGCGCACGGAAACGAGCCTCACGACAGACGCCAGCGGCAAAGCAACCTTCCGCGGCTTCTACGGCGAGTACGAGATGATGATAACAACGCCCGACGGCGGACAAAAGCGGATCAAGAACTTGGAGATAAGAAAATCGCCGCAACAGAAAACCACCAATTGGACGGTGGATGGTTCCCGGGAGCAAAAGGGTAGACGGGGGTAGACGGGGACCTGTATCCCAAAGGGATCCGTACGGACCGGGTACGGGCCGCGTCCACGGTGCGCGTCTGCCGCCGGGCTTCGCGGTGGTCAGGATTGCCCACCGCGCGATCTGCGGTTCCGGGCGGGAATGGAGGGCACACTGCTGGAGATGGATCCGCTACTCGGTCTTGAGAGGGCCGCCCAGCGACTGCAGCCGCAGGCGGGCGGCGCTCTGTTGGGGATCTTCGGGGTAATCCTCCACGGCCGTCTGCAAGAGCAGCCGGGCCTTGTCGGTTTGGCCCTCGGCCACGTGGCACTGGGCCGCTAACATGAGCAGCCGAACGGCGTAGGCGCTGTCGGGGCTGGCGCCCAGTAGGTCCATGGCCTCTCGCAGGGCGGCCGGCCGGTCGCGTCTGGCCAGCAGGGCCTCGGCACGCAGCAAGGACCAATGCCCTTTGAGTTTATCGAGCGGAAACTCCCACGCCCAATCGTCGATGAACTTGAACGCCCATTCCCACTGGCGCTCGCGTGTGTATTCCTCGACGTTCCGTGCCAGCGTTCCGACGCGGACGGCTGCCACGTTCGGCGGCTGGAAGGTCAACCGGATAGCCGCCGCCGCCGTATAGGCCGCCCGCGCCTTCTCGCCGTCGCCGCGATGCCGCCAGATGTCGCCGATGCCGATATGTGCCCGGCGGATCTCGCGATCGGCACCGGCGGTGGCGTAGGTTTTCAGGATCCGCTGATACTCTTTCTCGGCCTCGTCGTAGCGGCGGAGGTCCTTCAAGAGCGTCTCGCCGATCTGGACGGCGATCTCGGCCTTTCTGCGGCCGTTCTTGATGCGGCCCTCGATGGTGCGGTACGCGCGCAGGGCCTCCTCGGCCCTGCCGGCAGCGCGAAGGTTCTCGCCGAGGACAAGCCCGGCGGCCAGGAGGCCCTTCTGCGAAACCCCCTCGCGCCGGCGCGTCACCTCGGTCGCAGCAGCGATGAGCGGCCGGCGCATCTTCTCGTGCTTGAAAAGGTCCACGGCCAGGATGAGATTGGGCAGGTCGAGTTTCGCAAAGTCGTACTGGGCAACCGCCGTCGCGTACCGCGCGATGGGCGTGATCTTGCGGGACGCCTGGTTGAACCAATCGCGCTGGACGCCGACCTTCGTGCGGAACGTGTTGGACAACATGCCGCGGCTCGCCTTCAGCGAAACCGTGTAGTCGCCGGGCGCCAGGTAGACGTGGGTGGGCCTGGGCTCCGAACTCGTCTGGCCGTCGCCGAAGTTCCATTCGAAGCGGCCGCCGTGCGCGACGCTGACGGCCTTCGACAGATTCGTGAAGCGCATGCGTACGGCGTACTGTTTCGGCCACCAGGCCTCGTCGGCCTGTTGGGCAAAGAAGTCGGCCACCAGTTTTTCGCCCCTCAGGTCCATCTCAACGAGTTTGGCCTCGGCGACGGGCAGAAAGACGTTCGGCGGAATGGCCCGGTACCGCGTCTCGCCCGGTGCTCTCCACGCCGCCACCGACATGGTCCGGCCGGCCTGGCTCACGTTCCAGTAATCGATTCGATGGACGGCCTGCGTCAAAGCCACGTCTTTGGCGTGCCGCGCGTTGCGGACGGCGCCGTGCGGGCCGGGCCAGACGACCACCGGACGCCCGTCGATCAGCATCCAGGAGCCGCCGTCGCTGGAGGTGGCAATCGAATACGTGCCCGCCGTCGGTGGGATGAACCAGCCGCCGTAATGGAAAATGGTGGGCGTGCCGTCGGGGGCGAAGGGATGGTGGCCGAACGAGATGTGGCTGACGAAGTCTGCCCCGATCGGTCGGGCCTTCGCCCAGGCGGCTTCGACCATCGGGAGTGCGGCCAGGCGCCGGCCGGCCACCCACCGGCGAGCCTCCAGCAGCACGCCGCGTTTGATCTCCCAGGGCTTCGGCGCGGGCGCCTTGGGGTTACCGTAATAGACGTAATACCGCGCGACGTTCGGCACCGCCTCAAAGGCGACGCGCACGAGATCGCCCGGCCCGATCTGGAGGACGCGATGGGGGGTCAGCCTTCGCCCGTTGATGGCGACCCGGACGTCGGAGGCGTCGGGCTTGGCCAAGCCGCCGGTGTAGAAGGCGCAGACCGCCACCTCGCCGCCGGCTTCGCCGGTATCCTCCACGACGGCGCCGACAACCCGCCGGACGGTCCATTCGGGGTTCAGCCAGAGGGCCTGATCGGCCACGACGGGCGCGGTCGCCGCCACCCCCATGACGGCAGCAAGGCAGAGCGTTTTCAGGCACCGCACGGGAACGGTCCTTACGGAGTACGTGTTTAGCGTGTCATTCCGAGCGAGCGAAGAAAAGTC
The DNA here is from genome assembly GCA_030602705.1 of Planctomycetota bacterium. Lineage (GTDB taxonomy): Bacteria > Planctomycetota > Phycisphaerae > FEN-1346 > FEN-1346 > JAUVZF01. The sequence continues at coordinate 7,946 of JAUVZF010000097.1, read as the reverse complement.
GAGTCCCGGCGCGCCGGGATCGCCGTTATCCGTGTGCGGACGACGAGATTTCTCCGCTCGGCCGTACGGCCTCGGTCGAAATGACATCGCTTCGAGAGCACGCTAAACAGGTTCCTCCCGGCAAGGCCTCACCTGGCGATGGAATAAACCAGCCCGACAGCCGAAAGTATCGGCCGTCGGGCCGGAGTCGGCATCCATTCTGGCCCCGTCACGGCATGCGCGGTTGTCGTTACCCGTCGGCGGTGGCTTTTTTCTTCGCCTTGTACGCGTCGTTGAGGATCTTGAGAACGTCCTGCGTGATGTCCATCACCTCCGTCGGATAGAGGACGCGCTGGCCCACGATGCGCTTCTGAAGGTCCTGGAGGCCGACGGCCTTGTCGACGTCGATCTGCGGGGGCTCCAGGAAGGCCTTCGTGAAGACCAGGTCGATGCTGTTCTTTTTGACCATGCGTTCAACGGCGTCGGTCATCTGGCGATACATGTCGAGGAGGACTTCCTGGTGTCGGCGTTCGAGTTTGATCCTTTCGATCTGCATCCAGGTGTTGAGTTCCGCCCGGGCCTTGAGCACCTGGTCGTCGAGTTGCTGCCACTCCTTGGTTCCCTTGTTGAACCCGTCGCGTTTCAGGCGGAGGTCTTCGAGCACCTTGATTTTGGGTTCCGCCGCAGCCTTGAAGTTCGCCTGCTCCACCTGAATGTCGGCGTTGGCGTCCTTGGTACGGTCATAGCCGTTGGTGACCGCAACGAGGTCCACCACGCCGACCTTGAGTGCGGCATCGGCGGCAGCCGACGCGACCAGAGCGACGGCCATGGCGGCCGCCAAGAAAGTTAACCTGCGCATGGATGGCTCCTTTTTCAGAAAGACACGTCGTTCGAGTGGTTTCCACAATTATCGGAAAATCACCGGAGTCTTACCACAGAAAACCGCCGTGGCGGGAGATGAGGGCGGCACCGGCCCCGCGCCCTAGAAAGACGTTCCGATCGAGAACGAGAAGAACTCCTCATCGTCATCCCCGTCCTTGGCGATCGGGAAGCCGAAATCCAGCGCAAACGGGACCGGGCCGAAGAACGGAACCGTGAAGCGGACGCCGAACCCCATGGCCGCACGCCACGTCGTAAGCGTGATCCGCCTCTCCACGGTACCCGTGTCGAGGAAGAGGACGCCGGTCAGCGTTTTTTCGAAGATCGGGAAGGAGTACTCCGTCGATGCCAGGGCGAGGAAGTCGCCGCCGACGAAGGTGCCCCCGGTTTTCGGCCCGACGCCGCGGAACTCGAAGCCGCGGATGCTGCCGTGACCGCCCGCGAAGAATCGCTCGAAGATCGGCGCATCGCCGCCGATGAAGCCCATCCGCCCGCGAAGCGCCAGGACGCTCTTGCGGTCCAGCACGTCGCGGGTCACCGTCCAGTACCGCCGCCCGTCCACCAGGAACTTGGTGAAGGTGTAACTGCCGCCCAGGGCGCCGGCCTGTTCCACCGACCCGGTCAGGCGATACCCCTCCGTCGGGAAGAGGAACGAGTCGGTGGTGTCCTTGACGAGACCCACCTCAACGCTCGTCAGGGTCGAGGAGCCTTCGACGTCGAGGACGTCCTGAGGCACGCCGGCGTCCACGTTGCGGATGTTGATGCTTTCGAGGCGCAGGTTCAGGAACGCACGGAGGTCCTCGCGGAGTTCCCTCCCGAAGCCGAAGTGGCCACCGACGCGCCGCTCGTCGTACGAGTCGCGGGCACGGTCGAAGTAGAACAGGCTCGTCGAGAAACTGAAGTCCGTGTCGAACACGTGCGGGTCGCGGAAATCAACCCGGTAACGCTGAAGCCGGGTACCGGGCTCCAGCACGATCTGTGCGGTCTGCCCGGCGCCGCGAAACGCCTCGCCTCGCCAGAACTCCTCGTTGGACTGCGGCCAGTCGGTGATATCGAAGTTGCGCTGGATGAGTGAGATGTTGCCCAGGACGCCGCTGTTGCTCGAGATGCCGGCGCCCAGGATGAGGTTGGCGGTCTCGGCCTCTTCGATGCGTACCAGGATATCGGTCACGCCCGGATCGGCAGTCGGGATCGTGGTAATCTGGACCGACCCCGGCCGGTACAGGCCGGTGCCTTCGAGGCGGCGGCGGGCGCGGTCGATCAGTTTCGTATTGACCGGCTCTTCCGGATAGAACCGCAGTTCGCGCCGGATGACCTTGTCTTGGGTCAGGCGGTTGCCTTCGACGCGGATCTCGCCGATCTGGACGGGTTTGCCCTCCTCGACCTTGAACGTGACGTCCACCTGGCCGGGCTCGTCGGTAAAGTCGATGACGGGGCGGATGAAGGCGTCGATGTACCCGACCTCGCCGTACGTCTCGCGGATGAGTTCCACGTCGGCGCGGACGGCGTCGGCAGCGTACGGCTTGCCCGGCGCCAGTCGCATCTGCTTCTGCAGGAGGGAGCGACTGAAGCGCTCGACGCCTTCAAGGGCCACCGACCGCGCCTGGTACCGCGGGCCTTCCTCCACGATGACCCGGATCGAGAGTTTCGTCTTGTCGGGGGTGAACTCCAGTTCGCGCCCCACCCGCACGTCGAGGAACCCCTGCTCGACGTAGTAGTTGCGAATGGCCACGACGTCGCGGTCGAGTTGCTCATCATCATACGTGCCGGCGACGAGCAGCGGGAACCACGTGCGGGTCTCCATGTGCTTCGCCAGTTCGCGCGCCCCGATGGAATGGTTGCCGACAAACCTGATCTTGCGGACGCGGACGCGCGGCCCTTCGGCGATGGTGTACCGGGCAACGCGGCTCTTCGCCAGCAGTTGCTCGTCGAGCGTGACGGAGACGAAATAGTATCCCTTGTCGCGGTATTTGCGCTGGATGGCCCGGGCGCCGGCGAAGACCTTGTGTCGGTCGAGAAGGTTACCGGCCTCCACGCCGATGGTCTCGGCAAGGTCCTTGTCGTCGAACTTGCGGTTCCCGTCGAACTCGAGGCGTTCGAGCACCGGCCGCTCGGTCACCTCGACCACCAGAACGAGGCCGTCGGCCTCCCGCTGGGGACGGATGACCACGTTGTCGAACTCGCCGAGGTCGTAGATGCGTTTGAGGTCTTCATCGACGGCGGCCGGGCTGTAGAGGCTGCCCTCGCGCAGTCGCATCTGACCGAGGATACGGTGGGCGGTGGCACGGACGTTGCCGCGAAGGACCACGCGGACGATACGGTCGCCGGACGTCTCGGCCTCACCGGCCACAAGTCTGCCGACCAGACCGGCTGCCAGCAATAGGATAAGCGCTCCGGCGGCCAGCCTCTTTGCGATGGCAGGATGCCGGGCGCCGGTAGCCACTAGGAAGGTCATGCCTCGAGTTTCGACTCCGCTGTCTTCACCCGCTGGAACACCCTCGGCCGGTATTCTACTTGCGCCGGCCGCCGCGTGTCACCAAGAAACTGCGCCGATTGCGCCGACCGGCTCACGCGGCGCCGGGGTCATCTGATGGTGCGCGCAGGCGCCGGCCGGAACACGATGAGCGGCCAAAGCAGCGGAAACAGCGTCACGATCGGCAGAAGCAGCCCCGCCGCCGCAACCTGCATCTCGGGCCGGGAACTCAACATCTGGTTCTTAACGAACCATACCACCCCCAAGGCCAACAGGACCGCGTTGGCGATGATGAAGACCCAGCGGGCCCAGGATCGGTTTCGGGCATACCTAATGCCCACGAAAACCGCCACGACGAAACACAACACCGTGGCAGCAACCGCCGCGTAATAGATGGCCGCTCTCGTCTCAGCACTGCCGGCGGTCACAAAGAGAGAGGCTCGGAGCAGGTAGGCGGAGAAGATCGGGTAGAAGTTCGCCGTCACGGCCGCCACCTCAACCGCAGCCAACAGGTAGGCTATATTGCGTCTGGCTTTCGGATCGCGCTGCCACTGTGCCATCAGGCTTCCTCCTCACCGAAGGACCCCGTACGGGCGGTCGCGTGCCGACCGGCACTGCTAATCCTCCTCGAACGTCGGGCCGACGAGAACACCAAATGCATCGAGCGTCGAACGATCGCCGCTGGTGATGAGGCGAAGCGTGTGCTCGCACCTGGGGATCGCCCGCCGGATGAACCGCTTCGCCGAGACGGCCTTCGTCTTCGCATGCCGTGCCATCTCCAACCACAAGTACGCCAGGTACACGTCGATCGCCACGTCGACCAGCGGGCGCGCCATCAGGTCGAGGTAATCGGCCGACTGGTCGTTCTTGAGGTAGTTGACGGCGTCGGCCAGTTTTTCGCGGATGCGTTTCAGGCGCTCGGCCATGCCCTTGAACCCTCGCGGCGGGTCGGCCGAGGCGAACTCGGCGAATCGTTTCTCGACCGTGCCGCTCGTCACGCCGCGCACCGCCGCCAGAATCTGGAGTTGGCTCGTCCCCTCGTAGATCGTCGTGATGCGTGCGTCGCGGTACAACTGCTCCAGCGGGTAATCTTTCATGTAGCCGGAGCCGCCGAGGACGCTGATGGCCTCGTAGGTCACGCGGTTGCACATTTCGCTGAGCCAGTACTTGGCGATGGGTGTCATGAGTGCGGCCAGGCGTTTGTACTTTTTCTGCTCCTTGTTGATGGCGGTTCGCTTTTCGGGATCGTCCTCTCGCTGCTTTGCCTGGTCGAGGACGTACTCGTAATCGGCGGCGAGCGTCGCGTCGTAGAGCAGCGAGCGTCCGGACTCGATGGCGAGTTTCATTTCGGCCAACAGGTCCGCCACGGCGGGGAACCGGTCGATGGACCGCCCGAACTGGACGCGCGACGCCGCGTAGTTGCGGGCCGCGCGAAACGCCGCTTCCGCAATCCCCAGGCTCTGGGCGGCAATGCCGATCCGCGCGCCGTTCATCAGCGCCATGACGTAGGTCACAAGGCCCCGTCGGCGCTCGCCCACCAGTTCGGCGGGGGCGTCGTTGAACTGCATCTCGCACGTCGGCGACCCGTGGATGCCCATCTTGTCTTCGGTGCGGCGGATGCGGATGCGGTCGCCGGCTTCGGCCAGAAAGAGGCTGAGGCCCATGCCGCCCGTCTCGTCGGGCTCGCTGCGCGCCAGCACCAGGAGCACCTCGCCGCAGCCGTTCGTGATGAACCGCTTGACGCCGCTCAGGCGCCACCGGCCCGCGTCGTCCTGGTAGGCCCGCAGTTGCACGTTCTGGAGGTCGCTGCCGGCGTCGGGTTCCGTGAGGATCATGGCGCCGGTCACCTCGCCGGAGGCGAAGCGCGGCAGATAGGCCTGTTTCTGCCGGTCGGAGGCGAACATGTTGATCGTCTCGGCGATGCCCTGGAGACCGAAGATGTTCATGAGGCCGGCGTCGGCCCGGCTGACGATCTCGGTGGCGATGGCATAGATGATGCCCGGCAGATTGAGACCTCCGAAGCGTCGCGGCAGCGTGGCGCCCATCAGGTCGGCCTGCGAGAGCACCTTGAGCGCCTTCGCGATGCCCGGCGCGTAGCGGACGCACCCTTCTTCAGGGCACAGGTGCGAGCCGTCGGTGTCGATGTCCGCCGAGAGCGGCGCGATTACGTCACCGGAGATCTCGCCCACCAGGTCGAGCGTGCGCCGGTAGTTGTCGAGCGCGTCGGCCAGGTCCGCAGGCGCGTAGTCGTACTGCTCGGCCTCCGCGAAGTCGCGTTCCCGGATGCGGACCAGACGCTCCAGGTCCAGGGAACCGAGGTGGAACTGTATGTCCGCGTTATCGGTGCAGAAATTGGCCACGTCTCACACCCGCTTCTTGACGGCGTCGACCATCATGGGGAGCACGCGGTTCAGATCGCCGACGATGCCGTAATGCGCAACCTCGAAGATGGGCGCGCTGGGGTCGGAGTTGATCGCGACGATCTTTTTGGCCTCGCCCATGCCGGCCCGATGCTGCACCGCCCCGCTGATTCCGACTGCAATGTACAAGGCGGGACGGACCGTCGTTCCGGTCTGGCCGACCTGGTGGTCCTTGTCGATCCACCCGCTATCGACGGCGGCGCGGCTGGCGCCGACGGCGGCGCCGAGGGCGCTGGCCAGGTCCCACACGAGGCGGAAACTCTCTTTGCCGCCCACGCCGGCGCCGCCTGCGACGATGATCCGGGCCGCCTTGAGGTTGACCTTTCGCTCGGCCCGCTGGTGTTCGAGAATGGTCAGGACAACGTCCTCGTCGTCCAGTTCGGGCGAGACCATGACGATTTCGCCGCGTCGCGTCGTGTCGGCCTCGGGCATCCGCATGACGCCTTCGCGGACGGTGGCCATCTGCGGCCAGCGCTCGGGGTTGACGATGGTGGCGATGATGTTGCCGCCGAACGCCGGGCGGATCTGGTAAAGGAGGTTCTTGTACCGCTTCTTCGTGCCGGGCTCCGTGTGGTTGCCGATGTCAAGGTCCGTGCAGTCGGCGGTCAGGCCCGCCCAGACGGCGCTGGCGACGCGCGGCGCGAGGTCGCGCCCCACGGGCGTCGCCCCGAAGACGACGATCTGCGGACGGTGCTCCTCGATCAGCCGCGCGACCGTCTTCGCGTACGGGTTGGTCTGGTAGTGGCCCAGGAGCGGGTGCTCGCCGACCAGGACCCGGTCGGCCCCGCAGTGGATGAGGCGTTCGGCGATGCCTGCCACCTTTGCCCCGAGCAGGACCGCCGTCAGGCGGACGCCGAGCGTGCGTGCCAGTTCGCGGCCCTTCGAGAGAAGTTCCAGGCCGACGTCGTGCAGCGCGCCGTCGTTCTGTTCGGCGACGACCCAGACGTCGCCCCGGCGGTTGGGTTCGATCATACCCGTGTCGGTCTCCGAGACGCGCTGCCCGTTGGGTCGCGGCCAAAAGCCGATGCCGTCAGCCGATGGCGTGATCGGCGATGAGTTCGTGGACCATGCCGCTGATGCCCGATTCGTCGGGTTCAACCCTCTTGAACCCGCTGCCCGCCAGGACCACGGACTGGATGCGTTTGACCTTGGTAGGGCTGCCGTCGCGGCCGCACCACGCCAGGTCCACGCCAAGGTCATCGAGGCTCCATTGTTTGATCAAGAAGCCGCGTGCCTCAAGCGTCTCGGCCCGGCGGTCAACGTGGGCGGCCTGCTGCTCGGGGGCGGCGTCGGGCATCCGGTGGGTCACTTCACGCTCCAGTTCAACCGGCGCACGGTATTTCTTGACGGCCATGATCCGCTTCGCCGAGGCGGGCCGCGGCTCGGGAGCCTGATCCGTCACGGTGAGGAGGCAGGGAAGCGAGGTCTCCACCCGTTCCCAGCCGGTGCCCGTGTTGCGACGTGCCCGCACCTTGCCGCCGGCCACCTCCTCGACCGAATCGACGTAGGTGACCTGGGGCCATCCGAGTTTTTCGGCCGTCTGAGGCGGCACCTGGGCGGTGTCGCCGTCGATCGCCTGCCGACCGCAGAGCACCATGTCCACGGGTTCCCCGGCGGCGATCTTGCGGACCGCGCACGAGAGAATGTGACTGGTGGCCAGAGTGTCGCTGGCAGCGGCGCGGCTGTCGGTGAGCAGGACCGCGTCGTCGGCGCCGCGCTCGAGGCTCTCGCGGAGCCGCTCGGCCGCCCCCGGCGGACCCATCGTCAGGACGGTCACCCGGCCACCGTAACGCTCGCGCAACTGCAGGGCCACTTCGAGGGCGTGCAGGTCATCCGGGTTGAAGACCATCGGCAGGACGCTGCGGTTGACGGTGCCGTCGTCGCGCATGGCGTCGCCCGCGACACGCTTCGTGTCCGGCACGTGCTTGACCAGGACGACGAGGTTGTACGCCATCTCTCGCGATTCTCCCGTCCGGTAACACCGCTTGGAATGGCCCTGAGAGAGACAACTTACCTGTGGCTCCGGCAGCGGTCAAGGGCAAAACGCACGGTGCGGGGCGGCCTCACTGGGGCGGCTTGCCGGGCCTGTCATTTCGACCGAGGTCGCCTTGGCGACCGAGCGGAGAAATCTCGCCGTCCGAAACAGCCAGCGGCGAGACCCCTCGACTCTTTTGCGCTCGCTCGGGGTGACAGAG
>JAUVZF010000020.1 GCA_030602705.1 Planctomycetota bacterium | reverse complement strand
CCACCGCCACCGCCCCGGCGGGGGCGGCCTGGCCCGCCACGGCGCCCCGACCGGCCGGGGCGACCGCAGTCGGCGCCACAGCCGTCGCGTCGGCTTCCATCTCCTTCTCCAGCGTCTTGGAGTCGGTCTGCGAAACGCTCTTGCCCTGGACGTGCATGACGAAGATCCGCCGCAGCCACTTGATGACCTGCTCGGACGAGGCGAACCGCCTCGACGGGTCCTTCTCCGTCATGCGCTCGACGATCTTGGCCACAAGCGGCGGGATGCCCGGCTGAAGGTCGCGCAGCGGCGGGGTCTTCAGCGCCGGGTTGGAGTGCCAGTGCATCCACCGGACCTGCTGGGCCCGTTCGTCGCGCAGAACGTCGCGGAACACCTCCGTGAACTTCTCCGGCCCGACAAACATCTCGTAGGCGATCATCCCCAGGCTGTACAGGTCGGCCCGGGCATCGACCGGCGCGCCCGTGAACATCTCGGGGGCCATGTACTTGGTCGTTCCCATCGGCAAACTGGTCTTGCCGCCCGAATGACCGATGAGGCCGAAGTCGGTGATCTTCAGGGCCCCGTCCTTGGCCATCATGATGTTGGCGGGCGTGAGGTCACGGTGGACGATGGCCTGGGCGTGCATGGCTTTCAGGCCGAGGGCCGTTGACAGAAGCACGCCCAGGCCCGTCTGAAGCGGCATGGGGCCGCGGTCCATCAGGGCGCGCAGCGTGGTTCCCTCGACGCATTCCATCACGAGGTACAGTTGGCCGCCTTCCTGGATGAGTTCGTGGACGTTGACGATGTTGGCCTGGGTGGCCGAGAGTTTGGCCAGGGTCTGGGCCTCTGTCCGGAACCGCTCCAGGAACCGCGGGTCCTGCGCCAGGTGCGGCGCAATCTGTTTGACGGCAACGTACCGGTCGAGCGACGGGTCGTAGGCCTTGTAGATGATGGCCATGCCGCCGGTGGCGAGTTGCTCGCGGACCTCGTACTTGCCGAGTTTGACGCCGGGCTCCAGCGAGCCCGCGAAAACCTGTTCAGCCATGGCTGCCGATCTCTCCGGTCTTGGTCCTCGGTCAGTGGCTTGGTCTGAGTTCCGGTCCGCCCTCGTTCGAGAGGCTTCCCACCACCTGAATCCGGGCGGCATAGTTGTTGCCGGTCAGCCCCGACACCGTGATCTTCTCGCCCAGAAAACGCGACGCATACGGTATCTGGAGCAGAAACTGGTACGTCACCCGCACGTCCAGAAACTCCCAGTACCAGAAGTCCCAGATCGGAAAGTCCCGATGGTAGAACGGGCAGTACGGCTCGTAGGTCCAGCCCCACTGGGTCCATTCGTCTTCGCGATGGTGGCGATAGGGGCAGTCGGGGTCGGGGTTGCCGTCCTGCCAGTGGTCGGGCGGGGCCAGTTCGACTTCGGTAATGGGCCGACTGTTCTTCGGATCGTATCGGCCGTCGATCTTGGGCACGTAATTCCCGTTGGCATAAGTGTACTGTGCCCTGACCCTGCGCGGCCAGCCCCAGCCCCAGCGAGGGTCTTCGGCGGTGTCTCTCAACTCCATGGCGCTCTGCACCTGGCCGGCGACCAGGTCCTCGGCGCCGGGCAGGAACTCGTCGCCGAAACCGACGCCCGGCATCTCGAGCCGCGCGCTGACCGGCACCAGCGCCAGAACAGCCGCACGCCGGATCATCTCGCGCTTCTCGGAGACGCCCTGCTCCGGACCGTACACCAGGTTCCGCCCCTCGTCGCTGATGTCGCCCATGTCCATCGGCACCACGACCGTTGCCATCCGCGCCGCCGCAAACCCCGCGTAGTGGACCACCATGTTCGCGTTGAACAGCAGCGCCGCCTGCAGGATCGTCAGGAAGATCAGCACGGCAAACGGAAACAGCAGCGCCATCTCGACGGCGGCCGCCCCGCCCTGGTCCGCATGAAGACCGCGCTCGGCCGGCTTTGCCCCCGACCGCAGCACGATCAGCAGCGCCGCCACCACCCCCAGCACCGCCACGCCGCCAACCATGAGTACGATGCACCACACGGCGAGCGGGCTGACGGCGGCAGCCGTCAGCCACTGGGGCGCGCGGCCGAACGCTTTCACGGCCAGGACGACGATGCCGACCGTGGCCAGCGCGCTGGCCACGCCGAGCACCAGGAGCCTCCGTTTGCCTGTGCCCTTCATCGCCATGTCCTCATCCCGAATCTCGCCGACCGCGTCAGAGACCGAGCAATCGCCCCGCCCCGTCCAAGAGCGACCCGCCGATCAGATCCTCTGCCAGGAACCACAACGTTCCCACGCACACAGCAAACCCGAACGGCACGCGAAACGTATCGACCGGCACCGCATCCTTCATCCCGGCCTTCGGCAGCGGGAGAATACGGACGGCCAGCCACAACTTCCGCAAGACCAGGCGCGTCTCTCCCCGCCAGATCATCAAGATGACGCCGAGGGCGGCGGCCACCAGGAAAGAATAAAAGACCGCGTGAAGCGCTCCCTCGCTCTCCCATCCGAGAAACGCCCCCACGGCGCCCATCAGTTTCACGTCGCCGCCGCCCATTCCGCCTAACAGGTAGGCAAGAAAGAGGATGCCGAACCCGAAACCGAAGCCCAGCACGTGGTCCAGAAGGCCGTCCCAGACCACCTCGTCGGCAGCGCCCTGGGCGGCCCCGAGCGCCAGGCCGACGACAATCGCAGGGTAGGTCAGCCAGTTGAAGACCTTGCCCCGCGCTAAGTCACTGGCCCCGGCCGCCACCAGCACCGCGGCCAGGACGATGAGCGAAACCCATTCCCAAATCACCGGCGCTCTCCGTCCCCTCATCGGGCCGGACCGCAACCTAGCCCGCCGAGCGCGCGTCGGCCGGAGTCTCTGCCCTCCGACGCGCAGGACCAAGCCACCGTACGGTCTGCCGACCGGTCACTGAGTGCGCCGGCACGAGCACACGTGCCCGACCGCCCCGCTCATACGAGCCGCATGGCCGGCGACGACTACGGCGTGGCTAGTGGGTCGCCGAAGAAGGTGTCGTGTTCCTCCCCTTCCTTGTCCGTGGCTTCTTGCCAGATGTCGATCACCCAGTCCTTGATCTTGTCGCGGAAGATGATCAGCAGACCCAGCAAGGGCAGAACGATGGCGGCGATGATGAGGAGTTTCTCGAGCCCCTCGGCGCCGCGCTCGTCCCGGTGCAACCTCTTCAGACTGTCCATCATGTATCTCATCACTTGCGTCTCCTACCGGTGCGTCCCCTCGGGCAACCGTCAAATGAACGGCCACGTCACGAAAAACGCGATCATGCCAAAGTAGTCCGTCAGCACGTGGAACATCCTGTAAAACAGCGCCATGAGCATCAGAGCGATGACGCCGAACACCAGTGTGTATTCGAGCATCGCGGCGCCGCGCTCGTTGCGGTGAAAGCGTGCGGCCAGCGCCGCCCCGCCCGTGCGGGCAAGGGCGCCGACCCAACGCCGCGTTTTCTTTAACACCGTCATGGCGTATTGCTGCCCCTTACTTATCGGCCACAAGCGGCTCGAGGCTTGGCAAGTTTGCGACGGCGCTCTGGACGGCCACTTCCTTGCGAAAGGCGATTTTCGCACCCGTCCACTCCAGCGACGCCTTCGACAGTTCCCTCTCGCCTTCCGGCAGGCGCAGCACAAACAGGTCTTCCGTCTGGTACTGGCCGCGCGCGTCCAGGGGCAGGGTCTGGGCGATCTGGACGACGCGCCGGCCGCCGTCCTGGAACCGCATCATCTGGACAATCACGTGGATGGCGGAGGCCACCTGGGACCGCAGGGCGGCCAGGGGGATGTCGACGTTGCTCATCAGTGCCATGGTCTCCAGGCGGTTCAGCGAGTCAGCCGGAGAATCGGAGTGGAGCGTCGTGACGGACCCCGCGTGGCCGCTCGTCATCGCCTGGATCATGTCGAGCGCCTCGCCGCCGCGGCACTCGCCCACGATAACGCGGTCGGGGCGCATCCGGAGGCTGTTCTTGAAGAGTTCCCGGATCGTGACCTCGCCCCGTCCGTAGCGGTCGGGCGAGCGGGCTTCAAGGCTGATGACGTGCGGCTGCTTGAGTTGCAGTTCGCCCGATTCCTCGATGACCACGATACGCCGGTCGTCCGGGATGTACTCCGACAGAACGTTCAGCAGACTGGTCTTGCCGCTGGAGGTGCCGCCGCTGATCAGCATGTTCTTTTCGGTGATCATGCACAGGTGGAGGAAATCGCGGGCCAGTTCCGAAACGGACCGGGTCCGCACGAGGAAGTCCATGTCGAACGCCTCGCGCGAGAACTTGCGGATCGTCACCATGGTGCCCCGCCGCGAGCATGGGGGCATGGCCACGTGAACGCGGGAGCCGTCCGGCAGGCGGGCGTCCATCATGGGGATGTCGGGGTTCAGGCGTTTGCCCACGAACTGAAGCATGTTCCGGACGGCCGCCATCAGCGCGGCCTCGGTCGGGAACCGCGCATCGGTCAGTATGAGTTGACCCTTGCGCTCGATGTAAATCTCGTTGTAGTTGTTGATCATGACTTCCGTCACGGTCGGGTCGCGCAGGAACTCCCCGACCGGCTCGAGGAAGTGGTAGATCGTCTTCTCGAAGATGTCCTCGAGCCGCAGTTCCTCGCGGTCGGCTACCACCTTTTTCTCAGGCTCAGACACTATCATAGCGCACCCTTCACGGGCATACGGGCCACCCTATTATACGAGGCAGACGCCTCAAACGCTACAACGTTCGGGTGCATTAACGGGTGTGATCACGGATTATGGCAGGTGTCGCGCCGTCAGGCAAAAAGGTTCCAGGAACCTTTTCTGCGTAGCACCCTGCGGGCCCTTCGGGGAAAAGGTTCCTGGAACCTTTTTGCCCTGCCGCCCGCCAGTGAAAAGAGTCACACCCACGTTTGGGTGGCAGGGTTGGCCGGCGTGTCACCATCCGCTAGCGCCGTCAGGTCCGCCGCAACGGACACCACAAGCGTGCTTGACAGTGAAAGCGTCGTTAGATATCGTTGTCGTGCGCGGCTGTCGTTTTGCGCGTAGAGAAGAGAGGCGGCAGGTTATGTCTCGTAAGTGCTTTCTCCTGACGCACTTGCGCCCGTAGCTCAACGGATAGAGTCGCGGACTTCGAATCCGAAGGTTGGAGGTTCGAATCCTCCCGGGCGCGCCAGCGTCAGGTGCTGACAAGTCTTGCCAAGTGGCGACACGTGCGCGACTTGCGCGCCTCCTGCCCCTCGCGTTGCATGGCACCCCGTCTCGGCAGGTGATGTCACGTCAGGCAAGCAGTACGGCTTGCAGCCGTTTTGCAGCGTCGTTATCAGCCGTCCAGGATGGACTCGACTTTCCCCTGGTCCACGTCCATGATGTAGCGGATGCCGCTGACCTGGGCGGCCTCTGGCGTCAGGGCGGCGATGTCATCCCGCGAGAGATGCTCGAGCGAGAACTTCCGACTGCCGGCCATGAGTTGACGCAGGCCCTGGTCGAGGCGTTCGTAGTAGGTATACAGGCCGAGGGCGCCCGTCGGGAGATTCTCGAATGTCTTGTCTCCCAGTTCTTTGCGCAGCGCGGCGGCCGTGACGAAGATCTCCTCTCTTGAGTTGCCGAACCGCTCGATGTAGACGGGCACCTGGTGCTCGTCGATGGTTCGTCCGATGGTCTTGCCGACCATCGCCGCGGCGATAGGCGCGCGGGCCATGCCGATGAGTTTGACGAACGGCGCCCCGAGGGCCAGGCCCTTGAAGATCTGGTCCTCGAACGCGAACCCGCCGGCCACTGCGATCGCAGGCAGGTGCTCGCCCTTGTCGGCCAGTTTCTTGGCGTAGCGGTGCAGCAGCGAGTGCAGGTAGACGGGCGGCATGCCCCACTCGTTCATCATCCGCCATGGGCTCATGCCCGTCCCGCCGCCCGCGCCGTCCACGGTCAGCAGGTCGAGTTTGTATCGCGAGCAGAACAGGACGGCCCGCGCGAGGTCGGCCGGCCGGTACGCGCCGGTCTTGAGGAAGATGTACTTGGCGCCGGCTTTGCGTAACTGTTCGACCCGCCGGGCGAAGGACTCCTCGGTCACCATGCCGACGTGGGAGTGCCGCTCGAACTCCTTGAACGCGCCGCGCTCGAACTCCTTGATGACGTCGTGGTCGGTCGGGTCCGGCAGGACAAGATAGCCTCGCTCGTCGAGGAGTTGGGCCTTCTTGAGGTCGCGGATCTTGACCTCGCCGCCGATGTCTTTGGCGCCCTGGCCCCACTTGAGTTCCACGCACTGGACGCCGAGTTTCTCGATGGCGTACTCCTGGGTGCCCAGGCGGGTGTCCTCGATGTTCGCCTGCACGATGATGGCGCCGCAGCCGTCGCGCTGATGGTCTTTGTAGAGTTTGACGCGTCGCTTCAGGTCTGCCGTGTCCACCACCCGGCCGTTCTTGAACACGGCCTCCGGGTCCATGCCGACGACGTTCTCGCCGATGGTGAGGCCGGTTCCGGCGAGTGCCGATCCGATGGCCAGCCCTTCCCAGTTGTTCTTGGCGATGTTGGTCGAGCCGATGCCGGGAATGATCCACGGCCGGCGGAACGTGATGCCGCCGTCGCGGCCGAAGGTGACCTCGAGGTTGACCGCGGGGAAGATGGCCTTGTCGCTATCGGCCTCGATGCCGTGTGCGCCGGCGGCGGTTCCCATGATATTGAAGTGGGAGTAGTCGACGGGATACGCCTTTTCGGCCGCCGTGGTAATCATGCCGAACGGCTGCGGATAGATGACCTCGTGTCCGCGATAGGCGCTCTTGCCGATCTCGCACATGCCGATGCAGCCGTCCACGCAGGTCGCGCACATGCCGGAGGAGGGCACAACGGAGCCCTCCGTGCGGTTCTTCGTGAGTGTGGCCGCCGAGGCGTTCGGTTTGGAAAGCGTCGTTATCATCGAAGTCGGCTCCTTTACAGGTTAGTCATCTCGTGCTATCTCACATGCCACACAGGGGTCCATGTAGCACATCATGTCGTCGAACGGGTCCTGCGCGATGCACGGTGGGGCCAGGTTCGCACAGGCGCCGCAGATGGCCTTCTCCGGCTCGGTATACGTGCAGCGAAGTTGGCAGGCCGGGCAGATGTACATGCAGCCGCCGCACTGCCGGCAGACGTCCGACTTGATGTCGAAAGGCGTGCCGATGCTCCGCGTCTGGCCGCGCCCGCGGAAGCCGATGGCCTTGGCCATCATCTGCTCCTCGCACATCCGCACGCACAGGCCGCACAGAATGCAGTCCTCCTGCTCCTGCCGGAAGCGCTGCTGCCGCACGCCGTGGGCCGAGGCGAGGTCCTGGATCGTCTTCGACTGCGGGCACGAGGCCAGCAGGAGTTCCAGAACCATCAACCGGGCACGCCGCACGCGCGAGGATGCCGTCCGCACCTTGAGCCCTTCCTCGGCCGGGTACGTGCAGGACGAGACCAGAGCGGCCTTCGGGCCCTCGCCGATCTCGACCACACACAGCCGGCACGCCCCGTAGGGCGACAGGCCGTCCCTGTGGCAGAGCGTGGGGATGGGAAAGCCCAGGAACCTGGCGGCCTCCAGCAGCGTCGTGCCTTCCTCGACCGAGACATCCAGTCCGTTCAGGGTCAACGTGATCATGCGGATGCTCCCTCGACGGCCGCGCAGGGGTTCTCCTCTGCCGGCGGGGGCTGCGTGAAGGCCAGGTCGCATCTCAAGCACCGCCGCGCCTCGGCGTGGGCCTGTTGGGTCGAAAGGGCCATCTCGACCTCGGCGAAGTTCTTCCGTCGCGATTCGACGGGGATGGTGGGGGGCTCGGCCCGGGCGGCCTGCTCGCCCTGCTCGTCGCCCGCTTCGGCGGGTTCGATGAACTCGGTCGGCAACCGGATGTCGGGCTCCCGGACCAGGTCTTCGCCGCGGAGGTGGCGGTTTATCACGGCGGCGGCCTTCTTGCCGGCGGCGATGGCGTCGGCGACCGTATTCGGACCGGTCACGAGGTCCCCGCCGGCGAAGACCCCCTCCCGGTTCGCTGCGAGGGTTCTCGGATCCACGGGCAGACGCCCGCCCTTGTCCGGTGCGAGCCCCATCGTGGCAAGGCAGTCGCTGTCCGGGCGTTCGCCGATGGCCACGATCAGGCTATTTAGAGAAATACTGAACTCTGAGCCTGGAACCGGGACGGGTCGGCGCCGGCCGCTCGCGTCGACCTCGCCGAGTCGGTTCCGGATGCACTCGATGCCGACGAGTCGTCCTTGCTGGGAGTAAATCCGCACGGGCTGGACCATCGTCTCGACGCGGATCCCCTCCTTGCGTGCCGCCTCGATGTACCGGATTCTGACCGGTGAGACGAGCGTTTCGAGTTTGATGCCCTCCTCGATGGCCGCCTCGACCTCCTCGGCGTAGGCGGGCATCTCCTGGTCGGTTCGGCGGTAGAGCAGGCTGACGGACTGAACGTTCTCCTGGCGGATGGCGACGCGTGCGGCATCGACGGCCGAGTTGCCGCCGCCGATGACGGCCACGTGCCCGCCTGCCAGTTCCTCGCCCCGCAGGTTGAACGCCTTGAGGAACTCCATCGAGGAGTACACGCCGGCGAAGTCTTCGCCCTGCAGGTCCAGTTTCCAACTCGTGTCGGCTCCCATGGCGAGGAAAACGGCCTGGAAGCCGTCGGCGAAGAGGTCGTCGAGGGTCACGTCCCGGCCCAGCGCCGCACTGCACCGAAGCGTGATGTTGTCGTCGTCGAGGAGCGAGTCCACCTCTTGCCGCGCGATGCTGCGGGGAAGGCGGTAGGCGGGGATGCAACTGATGAGCATGCCTCCCGCCTCGGCTTCGGCCTCGAAGACCGTGACGCGGTGCCCGAGCATCGAGAGGTAGTGCGCTGCGGCAAGGCCCGCCGGCCCGGCGCCCACGACGGCCACCTTGCCCGAGCCTTTCGCGCCTCGTGCGATCACCGGCGGCTTGTAGGCCGAGGCACTGACGCGGTCGGTGACGAACCGCTTCAACGCCCGGACCGCCACGGGTTCGTCGCCGCTGGTCCCGAGTTGGCATCGCTGTTCGCACTTGCGGTCGCAGACGCGGGCACAGACCGACGGAAACGGGTTGGCCCGGCGAATGACCTGGTAGGCTTCGTCGTACTTGCCTTTCTCGATGAGTGCCACGTAGCGCCAGGCCTCGGTGTCCAGCGGGCAGGCGGCCTGGCAGGGTGCGCCGACCAGTTCCGTGCAGACCAGCGCATCGCACTTCTTGTCCACGACGTGGCGTTCGTACTCGCCGCGGAAGTGGCGCAGCGTGCTCAGGACGGGATTCGGCGCCGTCTGCCCCAGGCCGCACATCGTCGTGTCCTTCACGGCGAGCGCCAACTCCTCCAGGAGGTCCAGGTGCCGGGGCGCGGCCTTGCCCTTTGAGATGTCGTCGAGGATTTCGTGCATCCGCTGCGTGCCCTTGCGGCACGTGAAGCACTTGCCGCACGACTCGTCCTTCAGGAAGTTCATGAAGTACTTGGCGACGTCGACCATGCAGGTGTTCTCGTCCATGACGATCATGCCGCCGGAGCCCATGATGGACCCTGCCTCGGCCAGGCTGTCATAGTCGATCGGGAGGTCGAACATGCCGGCGGGGACACACCCCCCCGATGGTCCGCCGGTCTGGACCGCCTTGATGCGTGCCTTGCCGACCGCGCCGCCGCCGATGTCGTAGACGATCTGGCCGACGGTCATGCCCATGGGCACCTCGACGAGTCCGGTGTTCTTGATCTTGCCGACGAGGCTGAAGATCTTGGTCCCGCTGTTACCCTTCGTTCCGATCTTGGCGAACCGGTCGGCGCCTTGGCGGATGATGACGGGGATGTTGGCCCAGGTCTCGACGTTGTTGATGACCGTGGGCCTGCCGTCGATGCCCTTTAGGACCGGATACGGGGGTCGCTGCCGCGGCTCGCCCATCTTGCCCTCGACGGAGCGTATGAGTGCGGTCTCTTCGCCGCAGACGAACGCACCGGCGCCCTTGACGATTCGAAGACGGAAGGCAAAGTCCGTGCCGAGGATATTCTCGCCCAGCAGCCCGTGCTCGCGTGCCTGCTCCAGGGCGACCGCGAGGTGGCGGATCGCCAGCGGATACTCCGCCCGGACGTACACGATGCCTTCCGTGGCCCCGGTGGCGTAGGCGCCGATGAGCATCCCCTCAATGATGCTGTGCGGGTTGCCTTCCAGCAGGCTGCGGTCCATGTAGGCGCCGGGGTCGCCCTCGTCGGCGTTGCAGACGATGAACTTGCCGCCGCGGCCGGGCTGCTTGGCCAGCAGTTCCCATTTCAGGCCGGTGGGGAACCCGCCGCCTCCGCGCCCACGCAGGCCGGCATCCTTGACCTCTTGGATTATCCGATCGCCACTGCCCCACCCCAAGATCTCCACCAATTGCTCGTAGCCGCCGATTTCGAAGTAATGGTAGATGCGGATCGGATCGACCTTCTCGTTGCGGGCAAGTAACCTGCGAACTTGCTTTCTGAAAAAGGGGATGTCGTCCTGCTTTTCCAGGGCCTCCCCGGTTTCCGGATCGACGAGAAGCAGTTCGGTCAGCACCTCGGCGTCGGCGACGGCTTCGACGATGCGCGCCATCCCCTCCAGGGTGACTTTAGGGTAGAAGGTGCGCCGCGGCTCAATCAGCACCGACGGCTCCATCTGACAAAAGCCGTGGCACCCGGTGACCCGCAGGCGGACCTTGTCGATGAGCCCCTTGGCCAGGATTTCGCGCTTGGCTACGCGGACCAGACCGCCGGCCCCGCTGGCCAGGCCGCACGTGCCGGCCGGAATGACAATGGTGGGAAGAGGCGTCCCGGCTCCCGCGCGCAGCCGCTCGCACAGCGCCTTGAATCCCTCAACGGACTTCAGTTTTCTCATGAACGGTCCCTGCGTTCTTCTGGTGCGTTCCGACTGCGCGGCAGGCTCATATTGGCCTATGCGTTTACGCCATCCAGGTCGAGTCGGTGCCCGAAGCAGCCGCGCCGGGCGCACACCTGAACCATTCCCCCGCCACGTACAACCATCGGGATCATCGGCGCGCCGCATTCTGTGCAGCGCGACGGGCCGCCCAACCGACCGTGACAGTGCGGACAAAAGAACTCGCAAACAGCGCCTTGCGGAATCTCCGCCCCACCCGCGCTGTGGAAACTGCCGTAGAGCGAGGAGAGATTCACCGGGCTGAGGACGTTCCTGAAATCCACCGTCACCCGAATGGACGGGCGCCCATCAACCGGGGCGCCGCGGTCCATGAGGCTGTGATTGCATCGTGGACAGTTGACTTCCAGCGGAAAGACCGTTTCGTCGTCCTCGGGTCTTGTTTCATCCACACCGCGCCGGGCCTTTTCAAGAATGTCGGCCACGCCGAACTTCCGCACGTTGCAGAAATAATGCCCGTCCGCGACAACTATCGGCCCCAAGGCACAGGCTCCCAGGCAGTTAACGGTCTCCAGCGTGAACTCCTTGTCGGAGGTCGTTTCCCCGGCCTTGACGCCGAGTTGGCGCTCGAACTCCTCTACGACCCTCGGCGCGCCGCGGACGTGGCAGGCCGTTCCGAGACACGCGCGGATCAGGTGCCTGCCCCGCGGCTGGAGCGTCAACGAACGGTAGAACGTGGCGGCGCCGTAGATATCCACCAGGGAGCGGCCGGTCTCTTCGGCCACCATTCGCAGGGCGTCTTCGGGAAGGTACCCATGCAGCGTCTGGATATCCTGAAGCACGGCGATCGACCCGCCGCGGTCCTCGCGGTGCTTCTCCACGATTCGGCGGATCTGCTCCGGATCGACTTCGTCCCCAGGGGGGGCTCCGCGCAGGTCCGGTTCCGCGGCGGCTTGGGTCATCTTACCGGTACTCCTCGCAGTGCCAGACCCCGCCTTCCGGTTTGCGCAGCGTGCAGGTCCGGCGATTTTCGCAATTCATGCACAGCCCTTTATAGTCACCTGCGTCCTGCCGGTCGGCTGGTTCTCGGGCCGCCGCAGTGACAGCCAACGTGGAAGCGAGGACCTCGAACATCTCGCAGAAGAGGATGGGACGCTCCGGCGTGCTGCGGTTCCCGCACGTTTCAGCATGACTGCACGTTGAGCAGAGGTCCCGGTACGGCCCGGCGGCGGAAGGGCCTGGGTCAGCGCGCCGGGCGACGTCCGGCGGGTTGGGAGCGGGATGCCCTCTGGACATGATATCATCTCCTTCGTCTGGGAAACTCCCAAACCCTGCGCAGGCCTCTCCGTTCGCAGAGCCGCAGCGCGAAAGGCCGATTCCCGCGACGGGCTGGCTGTATACGTTAGCAAGTCGCGTGCCGTTTGCTTATGGCACTCAGGGGGAGATGGCGGGTTTCACGTAAGTGCTGGAAAAAACGGGATTTACGATTTGTTTCGTCTCTCGCGAGGCGTGCCAAAGGCGACGGCGAACCTCAGGCGGACGAGCGGTCCGGCGGGGACTTTCGGACCACCGGTGCGAAACTCCCCGATCGCGCGGCGGTCAAAGGCGGCGTTGCCCGTCGGCCTTCTCCATCTTCTTGCGAAGGGTCTTGCGGTCGATCTGGAGGATTTCCGCTGCCTTCGTCTTGTTGCCGCCGACGCCGGCCAGGACGTTGCGGATATATTCGGCCTCGACTTCGGCCAGCGGGCGTGTGAGGTCCGGCCGGCGGAGGGCACTGAAGCGCAGCGGCGCCGGCAGGTCCGGCACGTCGATGCCCTCGCCCTCCGTCATGACAACCAGCCGGTGGATAACGTTCTCCAGTTCGCGCACGTTGCCCGGCCAGTGGTAGGCGTGCCTCATCACGTGGAGCGCCCCGTCGGAGAATCGCGGCGTCGGTCGGCCCAGTTCCCTGCCGTACTTCCCGGCGAAATAATGGGTAAGCAGCAGGATGTCGTCGCCGCGGTCGCGCAGCGGCGGCAATTCGATTGAGACCACGTTGAGGCGGAAGTACAGGTCCTCCCGGAACAGGCCCTTCTTCACGAGATCGGTCAGCGCCTTGTTCGTCGAGGCCAGGATCCGCACGTCGACCCGTCTGCTGCGGTCGGCCCCGACCATGTAGATTTCTCCGTCCTGAAGCACGCGGAGCAGTTTCACCTGCATGCCGAGGCTGGTCTCGCTGATCTCATCGAGGAAGATCGTGCCGCCGTCGGCGGTCTGGAAAAACCCCGCGCGGGACTCGTCGGCGCCCGTGAACGCCCCCTTCACGTGGCCGAACAACTCGCTCTCGAGCAGGCCCTCCGGGATGCCGCCGCAGTTGACCGGCACGAAGGCCGTCGACGACCGGTTGCTGCTGTAATGGATCGCCCGGGCGACGAGTTCCTTGCCCGTGCCGCTTTCGCCGGTGATGAGGACCGTGGCGGAGGCCGATGCGGCCTTGCTTATGGCCTTGAGGATCTCGCGCATCGGCCGCGACTCACCAATAAGTCCGTACGGCCTGGGGGGCGCCGCCAAAGCGGCGGCCCGACCCGCCTGCCGCACATGTAGTTTGTCCAGGGCCCGCCGAACGGCGGCGAGCAACTCCTCGTCGGTGAACGGCTTGGGCAGGTACTCCTGGGCGCCCATTTTGACGGCTTCGACAGCGCCTTCGATTGAAGGATAGCCGGTGATCATGATCACTTCGGTGTCCTTGAGGTTCTCCCGGACATGGCGAACCAGGTCGATGCCGCTTACCTTCGGCATCTTCAGGTCGGTTATGACCAGGTCGATCGGCGTGCTTTCGGTGATCCTGACCGCCTCGGCCGCGCCGGGCGCTGTGAAGACGGTGTATCCTTGGGCGGTGAGGTTCCGCTGCAGGACTTCGACCGTGTTCGGCACATCGTCGACAACCAGGATGGAGGGCTTTTCACTTGGCGGTATCATCCGTCGGGTCTTCCTTTGTGTCTTCGTCGCCGGCCGTCGGCAACTCGATGTCGAAGCGGGTGCCTTGGCCCGGAGCGCTCTCGACGCGGATCGTCCCGCCGTGGGATGTCACAATCCCGTGGACGACGGGAAGGCCCAGCCCCGTGCCCTCGTCAACGTCCTTGGTCGTGAAAAACGGGATGAAGATTTGCTTGAGTGCCTGCCGGCTCATGCCGATCCCGGTATCTTCGACGCTGAGCACAACGCGGTCGCCGGATGCCCGCGTCGTGACCGTGAGGGTGCCGCCTCGCGGCATGGCGTAAATGGCGTTGACCACCAGGTTGACGAAGACCTGGCGCAACTGCGAGGCATCGGCGGTGATCTCCGGCAGTTCGGGCGACAACTTCCGCACCACCGCTATGCCGTTCTTCGCGCAGCGCGGCCCCAGGAAGTCCAGTCCTTCTTCGAGTACCGTGTTGAGGTCCACACGAGCCTTCTGGGGTGGCATCTGACGCGAGAACAGCATCAGGTTGTTGATGATCTGGCGAGCGTGGAGTGACGTGGCCACGATCTTCTCCAGGTCCCGGCCGACCTGCTCGGGAAGACCGGGGTGTTTGCCGGCCAGTTGGGCGAAGCCGAGAATGTTGCCCAATGGCTCGTTCAACTCGTGCGCAACGCCGGCCGCCAGTTGCCCCACGGTTGCCAGGCGCTCGGCATGGCGAAGTTGCTCCTGGAGGCGGAACCTGTCCTCGTCGACCTCCCGCCGCTCGACGATGAGCGCAATATGCCGGGCAATGGCGTCGATCAGGCTCCGCTCTTCCTTCAGAAACGGGCCTTCATCCAATGCCGGCCTTTCCCGAACGTACACCACGTCAACCCTGCCGCGCCGTTTGCCGCTCACCACGATCGGTGCGGACTGCATCTGGTCGGCTTCCTCGAAACCGGCGGTGACATAGGATCGGCCGTCGATGGCAATCCGCCCTGCCGTGATCTCGGGGTACTGCCAGGCGGCGGGCAACAACTCCACGATGCCCTGGAAAATCTCCTCCACCGTTATGCCCGGGCGCTCGGCGAGTTGTGCCAGGCCATACAGGCAGGTCAACTCTTTGACGCGCTCGCGAAGGGCGGCGTATTGTGCCTGTTCGCTGTCCATTCCGGTTTGCTCCGCCTGCCGGCCGGCGGGTATCTGACGGGCTCAGTGGATACCGGGTCCGCAATATGCAGGGATACTAGACCGTTGCCTGCGCGGATTCAAGGGCCGCGCTGCACGGCCTTCTGTGAGGGTGTGACCACGGATTATGGCAGGTGTCGCGCCGTCAGGCAAAAAGGTTCCAGGGCAAAAAGGTTCCAGGAACCTTTTCCCTGAAGGGCCCGGAGGGTGCTACGCAGAAAAGGTTCCTGGAACCTTTTTGCCCTGCCGCCCGCCAGTGAAAAGAGTCACACCCCCTGTCGCAGGAAAGTGGCAAGGAGCCCCCGCCTCAACGAGTGACAGATGACGCCGTTCTACCCCCACGGCTGCAAGGCCGTCACGCCGAAGATGTAGAGCAGGCAGTAAGGGCTACCAGATTCCTAGCCCGCGAGGCCGCATACGCGCAGGGCGACTTCAGCGACGCGTCGGCCGAGGTTCCTGGCCGTCTTGATGCCGAACTCGTCCTGGGAGATATCGTCGCCCCGGTTCAACAGCGTGGCGCCGAAGTGGGCCGTGGGGCGGCCGTCGCCGACCACGATCATCTCCTGGCACAACAGCGCCGCCTGGACCGACTGGATCGCCAGTTCCTGGCCGCCGTTTCGCACACCCCCTACCGCCAGGACGCCTGCCACCTTGTTGCTGAGGGCGAGTCCCTTCTTGCGGAAGACCATGCACTGGTCCAGGAAGGCCTTGGCCAGCGAGGTCATGTTCCCGAAGTAGACGGGTGTACCGACGATGATCCCCGCCACCTTCGGATCGCTCAGTCTTGCGGCAACCTTCTCAAAATCAGCCGAGCCGGGGGCCGCCGGATCGAACACCGGGATGTTGAGGTCACCCAATTCGATGAGTTCGGTCTCGATATTGTGCCCCGCTTTCCGGGCTGCGTCCAGGCAGATCGTGAGCCCCTGCGCGGTCGTCTTGCCCGGCCGTGGGCTGCACGAGATGCCGACGATCTTGATCTTCTCTTCTTTCCCCGCCTTGGCGGCACCTTTGGCCCCTGCCGTATACGCCATCGTTCCGGTGACAGCGGCCACGCCCGCTGCCCCAAGGAATCCCCGCCTTGTCAGATCTGATGCCATCGCCTTTCTCCTTCCTCGTGCTCGAGTCGCATTCCTGTGCCCCGGACCCTCGCCGAAACGGCACATCACCCCCAGGCAGGTCGAGCCATCAGGGCGCGGTGTAGATGAGGTACACGCCGCCCACAAGGACCAGGACGCCGCACACCTTCTTGAGGATGACGGCCCCTTTCGACTTTTCGTTCCAGTTCAGATAGCGCTGCACCATCTCCGTGCACGTGCCGGCCAGGACGATGACCGAGCAATGGCCGAGCCCGTACACGGCCAACAGGACAATGCCGTAGACGACGCTCGAGGCCGCAAGCCGGAAGGTCACGCCCAGCATCGGCGCCATGTAGGCGAAGGTGCAGGGCCCTAGGGCGATGCCAAATACAAGCCCCAGGATGAAGGCGGCCAACCGCCCCTTGCGCTTCAGGCCGACGTTGCCCGGGCCGGACCACGGCACCGGGATGACGTCGAGCAGATGCAACCCCACGAGGAAGAAGATGACGGCGACGATGTAGTTCCCATAGCGTCCAACGTCGCCCATCATGCGGCCCGCGACGGCCGTGACGGCCCCGATCGCGGCGATGGTGATGAGGATGCCCACGGCGAACAGCGCTGAGATGAGGAAGGCCCGGCGCGTGGAGATGCGGCCCTGCTCATCGATAAATCCGACAACCAGAGGAATGCTCGCCAAATGGCACGGGCTGAGCAGGATGCTCAACACGCCCCAGACGAAGGCGGCGGCGAGAGCAATCGCCGGCGTCCCTTCGACCGCGTGGGTCAACGTCGTGAAGAGCGTTTCCATGGCTGGTCCGCCTCGGTTCCGGGAACCGTTTCCCCACCCGGCGGCCCGGACGCATCCCGTCGTGAGCCGCGCCGGGCCTTTCTCCTCGGGGTCACACCGCCTACTTCGGCACACATTCGCCGATCTTGCAGGCCTTCTGGATCTGCTGCAGCGACAGTTTCATCTTGTCGGCGAGCGCTTGGGCGATGGGAATCTGCTTGCCCGTCTCTGTGGGGTTCTGCTCGGCCCATTTCTTGAGGTTCTCGGCGCTCGTGAAGAAGCCCTGGTGGAAGCAGCCTGCGGAGCCGAACGTGCTGTCCGGCTTCTTCCTCATGCCGAACCACGCCACGGCCGTCTTCGGCTCCAGCGACGCGATGCTGCCGCTGACCGTCTTGACGACAATCATCTCGCCCGTGAGCTGGTCCTTCTGGCGGACCTCAATGTCCTTGCCCGTGCGTGCGGCCACGCCCAAGGCACAGTGCGAGCAACAGCCCCACGTGTAGAGGCCGTCAGCCCGGACCACGGCGGCGTCCTCAGGATAGACCGCTCGGTCACAAAAGCCACACCGGGTGGCCAGTTCCTTGCCCTGGAGGACGGACCAGTTGATGACGCTGCCACCGAAGGCCTGCCGCTCCTTCAGGGCCGCATCCCGGTCGGCGAAGGCCTTGATGGTGGACCGGCCCGTCTGTTCGTCCGGCCCGTACAGGTACACGGCTCCCGTCACCGGCAGCATCTTCCCATCCGAGAAGTCCGTCACCGAGACCTTCTTCTCGAAGCCGGCCTTGTCCTGGGTCAGGCAGGAGTACATGATGAAGTAGCAGTGCGGCGAGCAGAGGTTGACTGGCCCCTTGTCCGTCTGGACAACGACACAGGTTTTCGGATTCACGTCGCCGTCGCACATGTAGCAGACGGTGTCCTTGGGCCGGTCGTCGGTCTTAGCCGGCGTGAGCCGCTCAAAGGACGGGGCCGCGGCGCCGCCACCGCTCAGGTCCACACCCAGTTCCTTCCACTTCGCCAGGATGTCCTCCTTCGACAGGAACCCTTCGTGCCGCCAGAGTTCCTTGCCGTCGGGGCCGAAGAAGATTTGCGTCGGGATCAACCGGATGCCGTACTGGCGCGCGATCTGCTTGTTCTCGGGAAGCCAGACGTCGATGAAGTCCACTTGGAGGCGGCCGGCGTATTCCTCTTTCAGTTCCTCCAGCATCGGGGCCATCATCTTGCAGGGGATGCACATCTTGGCCCCGAGGTCCACGAGTCGCGGCACGCCGCCGCTTGGCCCGGCCTGCCCATCAGTCGTCGGCTTTGCGGTATCCTCGGCATCGCGCGTGCCCGATGATTCCGGCGACGGCCCGGGACTCGAGTCGCACGCGACCTGTATCCCTCCAGCCACAATGATCCCCGCCGCAACCACAGCCAACACGGCCACCCTCGTCGCCGTCTTTGCGAGACTGTTCATTGCCGATGCTCCTTCTTCTGTGGCGCAGCGCCACGCGCGGCCCGTACGGGCCGTGCCGGACTCATGTCAAGACGCTAGGCCAGCATGGCCTTGATCTCCTCAGCGCTCGGCACCTTGCCGACGGTCTTGACCTCGCCGTCGATGACCAGGGCGGGGGTCATCATGACGCCGAAGCCGGTAATCCGGTTGATGTCGGTCACCTTTTCAAGTGTGTACTCGACGCCTGCGGCCTTCGCCGCCGCCTCGGCCACCTCGGCCAGTCTCGCGCACTTCGGGCACCCCGGCCCGAGGACCTGGATTCTCTTCATGGCATTCTCCCCAAGCCCGCGAGACACCGCTATGTTTCGCGGCCCCTCGCCCGGAACCACCCTTGAGTCCGCAGGCATATCTTGACAAGCATCAGCATGACCGGCACCTCGATCAGGACGCCGACCACGGTGGCCAGCGACGCGCCGGACGAGAGGCCGAACAGCAGCGCCGACGTCGCGATGGCCACCTCGAAGTGGTTCGACGCACCGATCATCGCCGACGGCGCCGCGTCAGCATACCGCAGACGCAGCAGCCTGGCCAGAAGGTACGTCAGCCAGAAGATCACGTTCGTCTGGATGAACAGCGGGACCGCGATCCAGACGATTGTCAGCGGGTTCGACAGGATCATCTCACCCTTCAGCGAGAACAGCAGCACCAGCGTCACGAGCAGCGCCAGAATCGTCACGGGCGTCAGGACGTGGAGGAACTTCTCTTTGAACCAGGCCTCGCCTTTGGCGGCGATGACCCATTTCCGGGACACGTACCCGGCAGCCAGCGGCAGGGCCACGTAGATGCCGATCGACAGCACGAGCGCCTGCCACGGCACCGGCAACCGGCCCACATCCAGCAGGTACCCGCCCAGCGGGCCGTACAGCAGGAGCATCGTCAGCGAGTTGATCGCCACCATGACCAGCGTGTGGCCGCCGTTGCCCCTGGCCAGGTACCCCCACACCAGCACCATCGCCGTGCAGGGCGCGATGCCGAGCAGGATGCACCCGGCCAGGTAACTCCGCCATAGCGGCACCTCCAGCATCTTCATGCCATCGACGAGAACGACCGTCCCTGCGCCGTGGGCCGCCCCGATGGGCAGGTCGAGGCCGAGCGGCATCTTCACGTGGTCCACCGCGTCGGGTCCGATGAGGCCCTGGAACACCGTGCCCAGGAACAGCAGCGCGATGGCGTACATGGTGAAGGGCTTGATGGCCCAGTTCACCAGGAGCGTCAGGCCCACGGGTTTGACGCTCTTGCCCGCCTTCAGGACCTCGGCGAAGTCGATCTTCACCATGATCGGATACATCATGAAGAACAGGCACACGGCGATGGGCATCGAGACCACCGGCGCGCCGCCGACCGTGACGGCCAAGCCGTCGAGGAACGTTGCCACGCCGGGTGCGGCCTTTCCGAGTACGATGCCTGCCGCGATGCAGAGGATCACCCAGACGGTCAGGTACTTCTCGAAAAAGCCGAGCCCCCTCGGCTGTGCGGCGGCCGCGATGCCTGACTCGGCGGTCGTCATGGTGTGTCCCTTCCCATGCGTGCCTGGCTCCCCTCACGCCATAAGCGCTTTGGCGATGGCGGCGCGGGCGGCGTCGGCGGCCGCTGCCACCTGCTCGTCGGTCGCCCGGACGCCCTTGACCTTCTCGATGCCCAGGTCCGTCACTTTGGCCTGCGTGTAGTTGGTGATGCCGTGGCGCTGGAAGATCTTCTTGGCGCAGTCCATGGGGCAGCCGTCCAGGACGAGGTTCAGGTCGGCGTCGCGGGCCGTCTGGACCATGCCCTGGATGTCGGCCCCAAGTCCGGCCAGGCAGAACATGGTGCCCTTGCCCTCGGCCATGAGCCGGCGGGCCGCACGGTCGGCGATTTCCGCCACGTTCGCCCCGCCCGAACAGGCGTACAGCAGCACGTTCTTGCCCCCGCCGCCACAGCACGACGAGGCGGCCTGCTTCGGCCTGCTACTTCCGCAGCACTCTGCCATGGGACTCTCCTTGTCCGTCCGATTGGCCGCCGGCGCTGCGCCCGCGCGCTTGGGCACGTCGGCAAGGCCGGTTACCGACTCAGGGCCAGTTGGCGCTTCGCCTGCTCCGCAAGCACCGTCTCGACGCACTCGAAGAAGCCGACGACGCAGGGCAACTGAAGCGAGTAGAAGACCTGGTTGCCGCGCTTCTCGTCCCGGACGATGCCGGCGTTCTTGAGGACCGCCAGGTGCTTCGAGACGGTGGACATGTCGGCGCCGACCATCTCCGTCAGGTCGCACACGCACCGCTCGCCGCGCGACAGTTCGTCCACCATGAACAGCCGCGTCGGATGGCCGAGGGCCTTGAACACCTGGGCCCGCGCCTGAAACCGCACTTGTGTTCGCCTGTCCATCCGGATTCCTCCGCCAAGTCCGTGGTCGTTTGGCATAATAGCCAAGGACTTGCGGGGTGTCAATCGTGCGCTGGCGAAAAACCGGTGGCCTCGGCGTGCCGTTCTGTCCGCGTTCGGTGCCTTCGGCCATTGTCTTCTCGTGTGCCCCTCCCGGCCACGGCTTGGCAGACCTCCAGAAGGGCTTCTCTGAGGTGGCCATATTCGCCGCCGAACACGGGCTGGCAGCGCGACACCTCGGCTTCGCCGGCATGGACGCGCACGGCAAACGCCAGGCACGTCGCCTCGCCGCAGGCGCGGCAGTTGGTGCCGGGCAGGCGCTTGAAGATTTCCAGCGCCGGCGGCTTCTGCCGCATCTCATAGCACGGCTCGATGTGCGCCCGGCGGGCCCAGGTTTCGTTGACGCGGCGGCGGATCATCTCCAGGGTCCGCCAGCCGTCCACGATCTCGTCGGCTTTGGCGACGGCGATCCGCCGCGCGTACATCGAGACCATGCGGTAGGCGTCCATGAACGTGAAGGTCGGCCCGCGGGCGTTGTAGCAGGCCTCCTTCATCTCGGCGTTCAGATACGGGAAGACCCCCGTCAGGTCGCCCGTCAGGTGGGCGATCAGGCGGATCTTCGTTGCGTCCGCCACGCACGGGGCCAAGACCATGATCCGAGCCTCGCCAAAGACGTCCTCGTCGTAAAACGGCGGCTCTGCCTCGGGCACGGCGATTCGCGCGGGCCGGTACTCGACCCACCCGGCCGAAATGACCTCGGCGGCGCCTCTCGGCGTCAGGGCCACCCGCCCCTCGGCTTCCGTTACCAGGGCAGGCACGCCAACCAGGCGGTATCCCGGGTCGGGCGAGACCATCTCGAACGGCACTCCGTGCGCATCGAGCCGCACGTGGGCCTTCTCAAATTCCTCACGGTCTGCAAACGTTGTCACGACTCGCATCGCCGAACCTCACGGGTGCCCCGCCAGCGGCCGCTTCATGGCCGGCCGGGGCCGCTTCTGCCGCGGTCATCCGACCAGCATACCGAACAGCCAGCCCACCAGTGTGGACATCACCACCGCCAGCAGGCAGAATACGAACGTCTTGGCGAAGCCGACGACCTTGTAGATCACCAGGATGCTCGGCAGCGACAGGGCCGGCCCCGCCAGAAGCAGCGCCAAGGCAGGGCCGCGTCCCATGCCGAGCCGCGTCAACATCTCGACGATCGGGATCTCGGTCAGCGTGGCAAAGTACCAGATCATCCCGACCAGCGAGGCCACGAAGTTCGAGAGGATGCTGTTGCCGCCCACCAGGCCCGCCACGTACGTCTCGGGGATCAGTCCCCCGATGAACCCCGTGATAAACACGCCGCCGAACAGCAGCGGCACGATCATCAGGGTGAAGTCCCAGGTCGCCCGCATCCACTGGCGGATCTCGTCGCGGCCGAACCACCGCCAGACCATCACGAGCACCGCCAGGCCCATCGCGCCCGCCAGGAGCCACTTGACCCCGTGAACCGTCGTGACGAAGCCCGGCTCGCGTTCGATGCGCCGGATCTGGTCGCGCCGGAGGCGGCGGATCTCCGACCCCAGGCGGCCATCGGCCTGGTACTGCTGGATGTCCATCGTGTCCCGCCTGCTGTAGCGGATGTTGGCCTTGATGACGGTCCCGTCGTTCATGGTCATCGTCACGTCGTTCGTGTTGAACCAGTCGCTGAAGACGAGAAAGAGGATCATGCAGAGGAAGAAGAGGGCGGTCTTGGAGAGCGGCCGGGGGCTGGCGGGTGCCTCAGGCATCTGCATTGCCGCGTCGGCCCGCTTCTTCTCGCTGCCACGGAAGATGAAGGCCATCGCCAGGCCGATCACAAACGCGAAGACGACCGCGCCGATGGCCCGCGCGGCCCCAATGTCGAGGCCCAGCACGCGGGCCGACAAGAAGATCGCCATCACGTTGATCGCCGGACCGGAGTACAGGAACGCACTGGCCGGTCCCAGCCCCGCCCCCATGGCGTAGATGCCGGCGAACATCGGCAGGACGCTGCACGAGCAGACCGCCAGGATAACACCCGCCACCGAGGCCACCGAGTAGGCCAGCGGACGACTCGACGTCGGCCCCAGGTAGCGCATGACCGAGGCCTGCGAGAGAAAGGTCGAGATGGCCCCCGCGATGAACATCGCCGGCACCACGCACGCCAGCGTGTGGTGGATCGCGTACCACTGAAGCAGCCCAAACGCATCCAGGATGGCGCTGCGGACCTTCTCGCTGCCCAGGGGCAGAAAGTAGGCGACCAGGAAGACGGCCACCAACGCCGCGAAGATTTTCAGTTCCTTCTTCATCCGCCACCTTCTCTTGAAACCCGCCGGGCTGTCATGGCCATTTGGCCCATTCGCCAAGCGTCCGGCCGGAAAAGAGGCGGCCCCTGCCTGGCCGCCGCATGAGGGTCAGCGGACCAGGGCCGCCTGTTCACGGGCGCTTGTCTTCAGCACCGTCTCGACGCATTCGAAGAACTTCAGCACGCACGGGCAGCGGATGGCGTAAAAGACCTGGCTGCCGCGCTTCTCGTCCGCGACGATTCCCGCCGCCTTCAGCACCGCCAGGTGTTTCGAGACGGTGGACATGTCGGCGCCGACCATCTCGGTGAGTTCACACACGCACCGCTCGCCGCGCGACAGTTCATCCACCAGGAACAGCCGCGTCGGATGCGCCAGGGCCTTGATGATGCGAGCCCGCGCTTCGTAGCGGGCACGTTCCTTTGTGTTCACGGTTCTGCTCCTTGCTTCGATCCTTGGTCATTTTACCAATTCGCCAAGAAATGTCAAGGCCCAACCGGGCGACTCATCCCCGGTGGGCGGCCGCTTGGCTGGCTAAGCAGGAGCGAGGAAGTCTTTCCGAACAGCCGTAGCGCCGGGGTTTATCCCCCCGTACGGGTCGGCCTGACTATCCGGCCGCCCGTACGGGCGCTACGGACCTGGGTGCACGCCGCACACCCCTCGACACTCTTCCCCCGTTTTTTACTTGATGCATCCCGAACCGCCGGCCACAGTGGGAGACGGTCGGGGGGGCGAGGAACCCCGTCTCGGATTGAGGCGGCCACCTCCGAGGCGGATGCGGCGGCCGAAAGACGGTTCCGGAAAGGGGTCCAAACCGTGGGTGAATTCGCCGACACGGCGATCTCCAAGGCGATCGTCGAAACCTATCTGCGCACCATTGCCGCACGGCTCGAAAGTGACGTCCTCGTGGTAGGAGCGGGGCCATCGGGCCTGACCGCCGCCTACTTCCTCGCCACCGGCGGCGTGAGGGTCACGGTGCTTGAGAAGCGCCTCGCGCCGGGCGGTGGAATCTGGGGCGGCGGAATGGCGATGAACGTGGCGGTCGTCCAGGAAGAAGCCCTCTCCGTCCTCAAGGAGATCGGCTGCCGATCGGAGCCCGCGCCAGGGGGACTGTACGTTGTGGACACGATGGAACTGGCATCTGCCCTCTGTCTGAAGGCGATCCAGGCGGGGGCGGTCGTCCTGAACCTCATGACCGCCGAGGACGTCTGCCTCCGCGAGGGACGCATCACGGGGGTCGTGGCTAACCGGACGGGCGTGGCCGGAGCCATGCCGGTGGACCCCCTGGCGTTTGCGGCCAAGGCCGTCGTCGATGCGACAGGGCATGGTGCGGTTGTGGTCGAATCGCTCCGGAAGCGGGGCATGCTCGACGATTCCGCTGCGGCCAAGCGGCCTGGCGAAGGGCCTATGGATGCTTCCGCGGGGGAAGCCTTCGTGGTCGAGAACGTGGCGGAGGTCTTCCCGGGCCTCTGGGTGACCGGTATGAGCGTGTGCACGACGTTCGCCGGACCACGCATGGGCCCCATCTTTGGAGGCATGCTCCTGTCCGGCTGTCGCGTCGCCGAGATGGTGGCCGCCTCGTTGCAGAACGGCTGAGGCACGCGGGCAGGCAGTCATTGAGGAGGTGGAAAAGAGCAGTATCGACCGCCGCCTCCGGCTGCTCGCGCCCGAGAAGGCGAAGCGGTTGGCCGACAACGCGGGCTACGGTGCGCGCGGCATGGCCAACTACACCAAACACGTCCGCACGAAGTACAACAGCCACATCGAATGGTTCGACATCAACCTTCCCTGGGCCAAGCGCGACGCCATCGAAGTAACGATCATCGAACCGCCGAAGGGGAAGGAGGAGTAGGGGGAGACACACCATCCCCGGCGTTGTCCGGGGCTACTGTCTTGGCGCCCCTTCGGGCTGACGGCCGTAGTCGTCTGCCGCTTCGTGGGCGCCCAGCCGTTGAGCGGCCGATTCCTGGCTCCGATCCCGGCAGCCCTGACGGCGAAAGGTTCGGCGCCTTGAGGACCGGCCAAAAACGTGGGTACCGTCCCCAATGGCACCCAATGGCACCAATGGCAGGTTTCAGGTTTCCAGCAGGGACATCATCCCGAGCCCACACCTCACATGTCAGGGTCTAGGTTCGCGCGTGGCTTCACATTTCGCTGTCTGCTAAGGACCTTTGCATGCCCGGCTGACGAAGGTGACCAGTCGTCGGAGTACGCTTGTCTAGGCAGTGAAGCTGGCGGCTGCTCCGAAAAGACGATATCTATGTGGGGCCTGAGCACTCCCTCCTTATTAGGCAAGCAGCACTCCTCATACGAGCTTCCTGATCCACAAGGGCACGGGGCATTCGGGCTCACATCCGTATACCGAGAGTGTGGGTGTCTGCGCTTGGTCCTGGTGTAGGACCAATCAGAAAAAGGCGACCTGAGCCCAGATATCACGTAGTCCACACCAGCGTAGTTGTAATGATCCTCTGCCGAACCATCTTCTTTGACCTTGAAAGGGACGCCGAATCGCTGCGCGGGCTTCTTGACGAAGCTGATCTCAAGAGGTTCGACGTCCTCGACAATATGGCAGCAGAAGCGGCCCTGGTAGATGTATCCCTTGCGATGGCCGCATCCTTGGACGGCTGAGACCACCCTCCCACAGATGCTGCACTTGCGTTTCCGAATGACAAGGCCCGGGCTGAAGAAGACCGCGTAAGGGAAGATGTCCTGGAATTGCGGGATAAGCTTCGCCATAAGGCCAAGACAGTATGCTTCTTCAAGCGGATGATGTTGCTTTAGCCTGAGAAGTGATAGCTCTGCCTGCTCAAGGCTTCGCCAAGCATCATAAAAAGCCTTCTCGCGCGCCTTCATGAAAAAGTCGATGAAGTGGTCTTGGGCTTCAACGATAGTTTCATATATCCAACACCGCTTCGCACCTTCCTCGTCTGACTCCTCCACGGCAGCGGCCTTCGTACGAGCAAGGGCCTCAAACGCCCAATCTGTTTGGCGGTTCGCCCAGTTGCGGGCCACATTGCGGGCGAGGTTTCGGACAGGCTTGGGTATAGTGCTCTGACTCAAATTCTCACCCGTCGCTGTCCTGCGAGAGAGCCTCAAGGGCCTTCACGATCCCGTCCGTCTTCTTCGCGGCTCGCAGGGCGTTGAAGAGCGCGGCGGCCTTCCCCTCGTATGCAAACTCAATGGAGTGGTCGGGCTCTCGTATGATGAGCACGAGCTTCACATCGGTGTCCTCGGGCCGCAAGGACGTGCGTTCCATCTTCTTGATGATGAAGTGAGACAAGACGCTGGCAACTGTCGGGAGGACTAGCGCGGAAACTAAGAGGGTCCCGATGATCACCAGCGCCGAGTACAGCGCTATTTCTTCGTATTGCTCCTCAGACACGGGAACGCAGGGGCGGACATCCGGGGAGAGCTCCTTCCGGAGGAACTGAGCAAGCTCAGTCGTGCCTGCTGGGAAGACGGGGCCGTCGTGTCCGGGCCAGGAGTCATAGGGTAGGATGATCAGACTTGAGGCCGCGACCTCCGACGCCATGCATGTAGGAACGTAGCTTCGGCCCGCAACCTGTTCCGGTGTTATGTCAACCTGCTTTGCCGTCATCGCCATTTCGGGCCTTCCCAACAGAGGTTCTTCAGCACCAGTCGTCACGCGCAGCACCCGAATTTCAGGGACGCAATACTGTTTTTCGAGCGGTCCGCCCACACCAACCGTGCCATGCCTATACTCTAACACGAAAGGCCGCGCACGTCAAGGTCAACGACGCATCGGGATTCCAGGACGGGGACGCGCCTTCGCGAAGTCATGCCTCTGGCCGGTGGCATGGTCAGCCCGAAGGGTGACCATGTTCCGATCCCCGCCCCGGCGCTGCAACCGGGCGGCTTGCCGCACACCGCCGGTCGTTCACCGGGTGTTCAGCAGGGCGAGGACGACGTAGCGGACGTCCATGACGGCCCGGCCGGGGATATCGACGGCCCGGAGCGTGAGGTCATCCCGGCCGGCGTTCAGGCGCATCGCGCCGAACGCCGCATACTTGAGGAAGTGGCGTCTGCGCAGGCTCGTCATCTCCCTTTCTTCTTCGTGGCCGGCTTCCTGGGATTGGGCGGCTTGACGTTGCGCGCACCGGTGCCCGGCTTGTCGACGTCGCCGATGTCCGTGCGGGCATGGTCTGCGAGTTTGAGAAGGTCGGCCACCACGTCGGGGTGCGCCTCGGCGACGTCCCGGGTCTCAGACACGTCGGCCTCCAGGTCGTAGAGTTCCGGCCTGGTGACGGGCTTCTTGTCGATGACATAGCCGTAGGATCTGCGCCGGTCCGGGAGGGCGAGTTTCCACTTGCCCTTGCGTACGGCGTGCAGGTCGCCGCGGACATAGTACAGGAACGTCTCGCGTGCGCCCGCGTCGGCCTTGCCGGTGATCAACGCGCTCTGGTCAACGCCGTCGATAACGCGATCGGACGGCGCCTTGGCGCCCGCAAGGGCTGCGAACGTGGGCAGGACGTCGAGGGTGGCCATCATGGCGTTGCTCTCCTTGCCCGTGGGCACCCGGCCCGGCCCCCAGACGATGGCCGGCACGCGGAACCCGCCTTCCCAACTCGATCCCTTGCCGTCGCGCAGCGGCTTGGCGCTGCCGCCGCGCGGGCCATAGCTCAGCCACGGACCGTTGTCGCTGGTGAACAGGACGATGGTCTTCTCGTGGAGCCCCAGTTCCTTGAGCGTATCGATGAGGCGGCCGACGTTGTGGTCGATCTCCTCGATCACGTCGCCGTAGATACCGCCCTTGCTCTTGCCGCGGAATCCCTCCGACGCGTCGATCTTGACGTGCGGCATGGTGTAGGCGAGGTAGAGGAAGAACGGCGAGTCCTTCTTTGCCCGGATAAACGCGATCGCCTCGTCGGTGTACAGGCCGGTCAGTTCGCCCATGTCGGACGTTTCGCGGAGGGCTTTACGGTTGCGCCACAGTTTGACCTTCCCACGATCGTTGGCGCCGAGCGTACCGAAGTAGTGGTCGAAGCCCTGCGAGTTCGGCACGCGGTCTTCGACGTATCGACGCCGCGAGAGGTCCCACTTGCCGATGCAGCACGTGGAATAGGCAGCCTGCTTGAGCACCTCAGCCACGGTGACCTCGTCGGTGGACAGCGACCATCCGCCGGTCTGCCTGGCCACGCGGGGCGGGTAGCAGCCCGTCATCAGCGCGCACCGGGCGGGCCCGCACACCGGCTGGGAGTAGAAACTCGTCAGTCTCAGGCCTTCCTTCGCGAGGCGGTCCAGGCGGGGCGTGCGAATCGTCTCCGACCCGAAACACCCCACGTCGGCGTAGCCCTGGTCGTCGGTGAAGAGGATGACGAAGTTGGGCTTGCCTGCCGGCTGCGAAGTTGCCGCACCGCGAGCCTGCCCGGTACAACCCGGCATGACCATCGCAGCCGCGCCGAGTCCCGCCAGGCTGAGGAAATCACGCCGGTTCATAACGGCTCCTTCCGCAACCAGTGGCGGCGCCGGTGATTTGTGCGACAGGCTCTACTCCCAATTCATATTCATATACTCTTTGTACCATCGCAGGATCTGCTGTTCGGTCGGCGATTCGGCGATAACCAGTCGAGAACGGGCAGCCGCCGTTTGGCCCGCCTTGACGTGGCGGCCAAACAATGACAGATAAAGCGAGAAATGACCCTCTCCCTCATATGGCGTGGACAGTGCAAAGCAGTCTTCGCCGGGAGCCATCAGGATGGCGGCGAGGCCGCTCTTTTTCCCGCGCCTTATCCCGATCGGTGCGGCCAGGTCGTCCCGGATTGACCAATTCACCGGGCTCGGATCCTGCCGCCATCGTCCGTCTTGAATGAGCGGCACCACCTTCCTGCTGCGCGGAAACATCTGCCAGATTCCGAACGACTTCTCCGTCGTCTGAAGGGTCGGCCTTGCCTTGGTGTTCGAGCCGCTCTTTACATAGACCAATGACGCCGGGAAGTCCTTGTGGAAATAGGATGCGAGGAATACCTCGAATTGTGGCAGATCCTTCCGGGCCGTGACCATCGTCGTGAGATCGAGCACGTTTGCTCCGCTCCAGCGGTAGAGCGCCGTCAGTTCGAACGGGTGGTCCTTTCCCGCCGGCCAGCGGACCTGCACGCCCCCGTTGCCCAGGCGTTTCGACGTGCTGGGCCAATCCCACGCCGCGTGTCCGTAGCGCTTGTTTGTGGTGAAGACACGGTAGTGGCTGAAAATGCCGTACGAAGCCCCATCCACCCTGGTCCCGGAAGGCACGTGTGTCAGTGAAGACAGGCCGAATGATCTGCCGCCGCGTCTGAGCGTCCCGCGAAGCATCCCCGTGTTGAACCGGTATTCTTCCTTTGCCGACGACATGAAAGCCAGCGGGTCCGGCAGGCCGTAAGCCTCAATCTCGACGTAGTGATTCATGTCGCCGGCGGTGCTGCCGTTGCTGTACAGGCGGAGGTATCGCCCCTTGGCGCCCTTGGGATCGATCAGGCGGCCCTCGTAGGTCTCTATGTATTCCTTGTCCTTTCCCGCGCCGAGCCCCGCCGAGTTGTC
This sequence comes from Planctomycetota bacterium, assembly GCA_030602705.1. Lineage (GTDB taxonomy): Bacteria > Planctomycetota > Phycisphaerae > FEN-1346 > FEN-1346 > JAUVZF01. The sequence continues at coordinate 23,738 of JAUVZF010000020.1, read as the reverse complement.
GTAGTCGTTGTTGAAAATCGTTCGAACGTTCTCTTTGAAATCAGGGTCGTGGGAGCACTGCACTATTACGTCGCGGTAGACGCGGGGCTGGTTGTGAAAGTGCCACACGACCACGGCATACAGTGCGTAGGTGGCGCCCAGGTCGATCTGCACGTACTGCCTGCCGGGCGCCAGTTCCACGTAGGAGCCTTCCTCGCCGGCTTTGTCGCCGTCGGTCAGCATCTTCAGTTCGCCGATAATCGCTTCCGCATCGCTGCCGGTGACCTTCTTGCCGCGGGCCACGTTCGTAACACCCGCCGGCACGTAGAACGGCGGTCGGTATTGCGCCTTGCGGGGCGCCTCGAGATTGGCGCTCTTTAGATTCTTCGGTGTGCCGAGGAACATGGGCTTGGGAAGCTGCAACTCCAGCCTCACTTTGCCCTCCTGCGTTTGCGCCTTTTCCTCGCGCCGCTGCTGGCGCGCCCTCGCCGGCGGCAGCAACGGTATCGTCGCCGCCAGCAGACCTACCACGATCCAGACCTTTGTCATGTCGCCGGTTCTTCCTACCCCTCCAGATTCCAGGGAGGGCGCATCGGACAAGAGACGAGTTTGTTCGCCTCGTCGTCTTTCTCGAAGACGTCTTTGGCCGGGTCCCACTTCAGTTTGCGGCCGAGCCGGCAGGCGATCTCGCCCAGGTACCCGATGGCCGCGGAATGATGCGCGGCCTCTGCGGGCGAGCAGGTCTGCTTGCGGGACTTGACGCACTGGATGAAGTTAAAGTTGTCGTCGCCCTTGCCCACGTCGTACAGGTGGACCTCGTTCGGGCCGATCTTCGACGCCAGAATCTTCGGGTCGCTGGCCTTTGCAGCCCCGCCGTAATGCGTCGTGATCCAGCCTTTGGTGCCCTCGAAGCGGACGCCGTTGCCGTGCCCGTGCGGCCACTGTTTGCCGTCCACGAACTCCATCTTCAATCCGTCCGCGTAGGTGTATTCGACCTTCCACGTCAGCGGACAGTCGAGCAGGTCGCCCTTGGGCGGGTACTTGGCCGTACCTTCGATCTCGACCGGACCGGTATGGTCCAGGCCCATGGCCCAGTGGGCAATGTCGTGCACGTGCACGCCCCAGCCGGCCATGAACCCGCTGCTGCAGTAGTCGCTGATATGGAACCAGTACCGGGTGCTGATTCGCCTGGGGTCGTACGGCCGCTTGGGCGCCGGTCCCGTGTACGTGTCGAAATCCAGGAAGTCGGGCACGGGCGCGATCTTCGGCGGGCCCGACGTAACGCCGCCCGGACACGCGGTGATGATCTTCTTGACCTCTCCGATTCGGCCGTTGCGAACGAGTTCGCAGATGCGCCGCGTGCTTGCCATGGATCGCGACTCGGTTCCGCCCGTGAAGATGCGGTCGCTCTTCTTGACCGCCTCCAGCAGCACGCGGCCTTCCCTGATGTTCTTGCCGACGGGCTTCTCAACGTAGATGTCCTTGCCGGCCTTCACTGCCGCCAGGGCGATCAGCACGTGCCAATGGTCGTTCGTGCCCACCATGACCGCGTCCACGTCCTTGCGCGTGACGATCTCGCGGAAATCCGAAGCGGCGGCCGACGCGGCAACCTTATATCTTTTCATGGCGCGGGTCAGGTTGTTCTTGTTGACGTCACAGACGGCCACGACCTGCCCCCCGTAGCGGACAAGGCGGTCCAGGTCGTACGAGCCCCGGCCGCCGCAGCCGACGCCCGCGATGGCGACCCGGTCACTGGGAGCCGCCTTGCCGGGCTCTTTTCCCAGAGCCGAGGCCGGGACAATATAGGGCGCGGCGATCGCAACACCGGCTGCGGCCCCAGCACCAAGAAACTGCCTGCGGGAGATTCCCTTGTTTTTCATGAGACAACTCCTTTCTCTGTCCTGTGCGTTCGGCTGCACGGTTCAACCTGTCCCAATAGAAGTTCTGCGTTCAGAAGATTCAATCGGGATTTCCCGGATAACCTTGCCCGGCTACACCGCCGGGCGATTTGTCGTACAGTACGTGTTTAGCCCGGATTATTCACGAAGTAACGACGCCGACGTGCGCAAGTGGTTCGAGCAGACCCGATCGGCACGCCCGTGTGCCACAGGATACGTCGGCAAAATACGGTCTACTTGGGATAGGCACTACCTGGGCTTGTCCTTGGGCAGATAGGGTTTCAGTTGCGCGATCACGTCGGCGCAGTCCGGATCGGCAGCCAGGTTGGTCCACTCCCAGGGGTCTTTGTCGTGATCGTAAAGTTCCTCCGAGCCGTCCTGATAGCGGATGTAGCGCCAGCGCTGGGTCCGGACGGCGTGGTTGCCCCGGCCCATGGTCATGATCGCGGGGCGATCCCACCCGGCGTTGGGGTCCTTCAGCAGCGGCACGAGGCTCTTGCCGTCCAGGTCGGCCTTGGCGGGCAGGCCGGCCAGTTCCAACAGCGTTGGGTAGATGTCCACCAGTCCCACCGGCCGGTCGCACCGCGTGCCGGGCGTGGTTACACCGGGCGCGACGATGATGAACGGCACGTGGTTGGCCTTCTCCCACAGGGTGAACTTCACGCAACTTTCCTTGTCGCCCAGGTGGTAGCCGTGGTCGGCCCAGAGCACGATGATGGTGTCTCCGGTCCTGCCGGTGGCGTCGAGTTTGTCGAGAAGTCGCCCGACCATCGAGTCGGCGAAGTCTGCCGAGGCCTGGTAGCACTGGACCATTCGCTTCAGACTGCCCGGCGAGCCGGGCGCCTGCCGGGTCGTATTGCTGTAAATGAAGAACTCCCGGTGTGCCATCCGCTTGGCCACTTCGGAGACGTCGTCGAGGTCGCCCGGTGGCATGGGCGGCAGACTGGCCGCGTCGATCGGGTAGCGCTGGAACACGTCGGGCGGGGCGTAGAACGGCAGGTGCGGCTTGAAGATGCCTGCCGCCAGGAACATCGGCTTGTCCCAGTCGGCCTCCATCACGTTCTCGATCCACTCGACGGTGTCGATGTCGATCATCTTCCGGGTGTGCTCGCCCCAGTCCCAGGCCACGCTGGCGAGGTGGCGCTGCTGCTTCTTCGTGTAGCCGTTGTAGTTCGGCTTCGGTGCGCGGGTGTGCATGAGTTTGAAGAACTCATCGAAACTTTTCCCGCTGGGGTCGTCGCCGCGCGCCGCGCCGCCGTGGTGGAAGATCTTGCCCGCCCCCTTGGCCGTGTAGCCGTGGCGGCGGAAGTACCGGGGCATGGTGACGGCGTCGGGCATGATCTTGCGAAACGGGTGCCCGTTGGTGTAGACGCCGGATGTCGTCGGCCGATAGCCCGTCATGATCGACGCACGCGACGGGTTGCACGCCGGGGCCGGACAATAAGCCCGAGTGAAGAGCACGCCCCGCCGCGCCAGGCGCTGGAGGTTCGGCGTGCGGATCGGATTGCCGGGGTCGAACAGCGTTGTCCAGTCGTTCATGTCGTCGATGGCGATAAACAGGATGTTGGGGTGTCTGCTCTTGCCGCCATCCGTTCCGGCCGCCGGCAGATTCCCCCCGCCCAGGCCATGCAAGCACGCACCTGCCACACCCGCCCCCAACCGTTTGAGAAACTGCCTTCTGTTCATGGCTCCATTCCCTCAGCCGGTGACCCGCATGGTCCTTCCTTCACCAGATGGTTGATGACTTATCCGACACGTTCAACGTGAGCATCCGCCCGCGACCGCCGCAGGCCGTCAGGCAACATTATCCCCTAACTTACGGGCGCCGACAAGGATGCTCATGGTCGTTCAGGCGTTTCAGAAGTTGCGGCGCAGCCCGTCCATACGGACCCGTACCGGGTACGGGCCGCGCGGTTTGGGGACACCCGCCGCGCACACTCGGTATCCTAACGAGGACGGGTGCCTTTTCAATGCTTCGCGTTGGCGGTTTGTCGCGAGACACTTGGCAACGGTGGGCCGGGCGGTGTATACTCCGCTGGTCGTCGCGGCACTCCGGCGCCCCGCACTTTCCGGGAAACCCGTGGGCCGCAGGGTTGTTGAAACGGCGGCGGGGCCCCCCTAGCTCTACTCCTCACTCTCCTCGCAAGGCCAGTCCTTCTCTTCGCCCTCGCACATGTGGATGAACTTCGCTCCGTAGTGGAACGGTGCTAAGAGAGCAAACCCGAACGCCGTCCATTCGATAGCCAGGGCAGTGCGTGACGGGCACGATGATTCGGTCAGAAGGCAGGTGACTATGGCGAAGAAGGCTATCCCACCTGTGCACCCGAAAAAATAACACTTTATGATTTCTGGCGGCAGCAAGTAGCCTAGCGGCAAGTGCTTCCTTACCAGCGGGATCTTCCTTAGCCGGCCGTCCTTGCAGGCCACTCTGCAGTTCTCAATGAACTTGCGTGGATGCCTTGGCCAGCACCGGAGGACGTAAGGCTCGACACCGATGAGGCACTCAATCTTCGCAACCAAGAGCGTGAGGTAGCGGTAGTTGTACCCCAGAGCCAGTGTGTAGAGGCTGCCAAGAAAGAGGAGCAGGGACAGTGCTACTGATGCCACACAGAAGAGCATCTCGTCTAATCTCTCGTTCACCACAATGTACACAAAACCCCCGACAGCTGGGAGCAGGATGGCGGCGTACCGTATGACCTCCTGTTCTCGATGCCTCAGTACGTCGAGAAAGACCGTGTGAAGCTTTCTCAAGTGGTCTTTCTGGCATTTCGGTGGAATCACTCGCCTTCGGTCTTTAGGTTCCATTCCCAGTCAACTCACCTATTCTTGGCGACGAGAACACCCCGCCGCCAACAGGTCTATTGTAACCAGTCTTTGCACCTCTCCAATCGAAAAAACCTGCTGGACAATCTCGTGCCGTCGGTGTATGTTTAGAGTGCAGCGGTTTTCTGTGACGGCGGCGACGGCGGGTTTCATGCGGAACCAGATAATCCTTGTTGAGCAAGAGACTAGCTGTGCAACTGGCCGTGGCCGGATTCGTGCAGAACGCGCGGAGAACGTATGAAATCTAATGGCAGAGACGACACATCAGAAGTGATTTTTCTGACAGGGGCCGGGTTCTCTGTGTCCATCGGCATTCCGGCCATGCGCGGGATATACCGAGCATTTCTAAAAAAAGCAAAGTCAGGAATTACGCCCAACGAGAAGAAGACGTGCCGCTTCTTCACAGAGGAACTTGGAGTGGAGGAGGATCTTGAAGAATTCTTGCTCGCGGCGAACGCAATTGCCGAATTCAATAGTTCGTGCATGGCATCGTTTGTGGAAGAGGCAATGTCCGGCCAGAGGAGAGGGCTGCGCATTCGTAATTACAGAACCAGCCTCAGCCAGAATACCGCGAAAGTGGTTGCAATTCGGAGTCGGATTCTCAACTTCATGTCTAAAACGTGTTTCGAGTTCTCTCGGGAGAAGGCCTGCGACACTTTTGGCGGACTCGTCAAAGCGGTGTCAGAGAAGGGCTATCCCATCTATACGACCAACTACGATTTTGCCCTCGAACACGTTGCACAGGAAAGCTACATTGAGGTACAGGACAATTTTGTGCAACGCGGACAACGGCACCTATGGAATCCGGACATCCACTTTCCCCTAGGAAACGCATTGACCCTCGTCAAACTGCATGGGTCGGTCGCCTGGTATGCTGATGAAGACGGCATTATTGAGAAGCTCTACGCAAGCGCAAACATTAATCCTGCGGGGAAGCACATTGACAGGCTCGTGATATTCCCCACGCGCTTCAAGGACATCTACGCGCAGCATTTCTTCGCCCTCTATTCCCATTTCTTGTCTGCGCTTTCGGCCGCGAGGGTGCTCATTGTGATCGGCCACAGCCTGCGTGATGATTACTTAAGGGCAGGCATCATCGAGCGGCACCGTAAAGGGGGGTTCCAACTGGTTGTTGTCGATCCCGTTTTTCCGAAGGAGCTGCCACAGGAGTTGAAGCCTGCGCGTCTTGGCAACGCTGGAGCTGTCACTCATATACCGTTCAAGTTCGAAGAGTTTGCCGACGAGATTGCGCACATAGCGCTGAACTCAGTTCCGTTGCATCTAGCGCGCGACTGCGCCGCTATTGTGCGTCAACGTAAATCGAGAACAAACAAGATCGCGATCAAAGGCAACATCGGTGTTCTGCATGTGGGGGACAAGAAAGCATTCAAGGCGCGTGTTGATGCCTACGTGCTTCCTCACGAACGTCCCGCCCATGTGCGGGTTTGGCTTTCGGCGCGCTTCACTGCACCTGATACACCTGACGGTCAACAAGAGGAGCGGGTGGGTGGGCAGTTCATAGACGGTGGTGGAGCGAGAGTCGCCACTGGCCTTACAGGTATGGTGCAACAAGAGGAGATTCCTTTGGAGGTCAAAGTGCCGGAATACTCCGACTGGGCTAAGCATGCCGCCAAGGTCACGCTGCATGTTGCTCTGCTCAGAGAGACGGCGAAGAAGCCAGCCCAGGCAAAGGGGAACGCCATCCTCGCTGTAGCCGAACGTGAATTGACCTATGTATGTTAGGGATAACGGCGGCTCTGCGCCTGTAACGCTTCCTGTAACGCTGTAACGCGATTCTCGTTGGTTTCCCTTGCTCTGAGGTGCCCTTTACGCTGCTGTTTTCCCCGTCTTTACCGTGGGAGTTCGGACTTCGAATCCGAAGGTTGGAGCTTCGAATCCTCCCGGGCGCGCCAAAAATCCTGGCGAATTCACATCGCAAGTGCAACGGGGGGAAAGAACAGAAGGACATCCGCCGCGCGGTTTGCGGACGCCTGCCGCGCACACTCGGCATCCTAACGAGGACGACGGCCTTTTCAATACTTCGCGTTGGCGGTTTGTTGCGAGACACTTGGCAACGGTGGGCCGGGCGGTGTATACTCCGCTGGCCGTCGCGGCACTCCGGCGGCCCGCACTTTCCGGGAAACCCGTGGGCCGCAGGGTTGTTGAAACGGCGGCGGCCGTGTGGTGGACCGCGCAGGCAGGAGTAAAGGAACATGGGGCTGAAACGCACACTTCCTCTTGCTCTCGTGTTGGCGGGCCTGACGGCCGCGAGTTCCTTGCCGCCTGCGGCCGAGGGCGGCCAGGCGGCTGAAGCCGCGCCCCGCAGCGCCGTTCTCCACGATTGGATGCTCCAGGATCATGGCAAAGACCCCAAGGAGTGCTTTACAAGCAAGAGCGGCGCCCGGGTCGAGGCCGAAATGGTCACCCGCGCGCTCGAGCAACTTGGCCCCGCCGCCAAGATGTACCGCGAGACGCTGGAGCGTCTCGTCAAGGCCGCCGCGCCGGGCAGCGACGGGCGCTGGAAAGACCTGTACGCCGGCGTTTGCGAACATCGCCGCAGGATTCGCCTCCAGCGCCTCGTCGAGAAGTTCCCGCAGATCGTCTTCACCAAGCACTACAACCTCGGCGGCAGCCATTACGCCTACACCGAGGGGCAGTCCGACGCCCAGGCCGAGCGGCACTTCAGGGCCGGCACGGCCCTGTGTCTGCTGACGCTCGACAGCAGCGGGGCAGCCATGCGAACGCTCATCGAGGACCCCAAGGGCGTTATCCGCGACCCGGACGTGTCCTACGACGGCAAACGCATCCTGTTTGCCTGGAAGAAGTCCGACCGCCAGGACGATTACCACCTCTACGATATGGATGCGGCGAGCGGGAAGATCCGCCAACTGACCTCCGGCCTGGGCTACGCCGATTACGAGGCGGCGTATCTGCCCGACGGCGACATCGTCTTCAACTCCACCCGCTGCGTGCAGATCGTCGATTGCTGGTGGACCGAGGTGTCGAACCTCTATGCCTGCGACAAGGACGGCAAGTACCTTCGCCGCCTGACGTTCGACCAGGTCCACACCAACTACCCGCAGGTCATGGACGACGGGCGCGTCGTTTACACGCGGTGGGACTACAACGACCGCGGCCAACTCTACCCCCAACCGCTGTTCCAGATGAATCCCGACGGTACGGCCCAGACCGAGTTCTATGGAAACAATTCGTGGTTCCCGACGACGATCATGCACGCGCGGGGCATCCCCGGCACGCAGAAGGTCATCGCGGTGCTTTCGGGGCACCATAGCCACCAGCGGGGCAAACTGGCGATTATCGACCGGGCGCTCGGCACCCAGGAGGCCGACGGCGTGCAACTCATCGCTCCGGTGCGCGAAACCAAGGCCGTACGCATCGACGCCTACGGCCAGGGCGGCGAGCAGTGGCAGTACCCGTACCCGATAAGCGAGACCGAGTTCCTGGTGACCTACCACCCGGACCCGGGCGGCAACCGCAGGTACAAGGGGGCGTTTGGCATCTACTGGATGGACGTCGACGGCCGCCGCGAACTGCTCGCCTGGGACCCCAAGATCTCCTGCAACCAGCCCGTGCCGCTCACCGTCCGCAAGCGACCGCATCTCAGGCCGTCGCAGGTGGACTGGCGCCGCAAGACCGGCGTCTATTACGTCAAAGACGTGTATGTGGGCCCCGGGCTCAAGGGCATCGAACGCGGGACGGTCAAGAGGCTGCGCGTCGTCGCGCTGGAGTACCGCGCGGCGGGCGTCGGAAGCAACGGCAACGGCGGACCGGCCGGCGGTGCGCTGGTCAGCACGCCCGTCTCCATCCGCAACGGCACGTGGGACGTGAAGCGGGTGCTCGGCTCGACGCCGGTTTACGAGGACGGCTCCGCCATGTTCACCGTGCCGGCTCGCACGCCGGTCTACTTCCAGTTGCTCGACGAGAAGAACCACGTGGTCCAGACGATGCGATCGTGGTCTACGCTTCAGCCCGGCGAGACCTTTTCCTGCGTTGGCTGCCACGAGCACAAGAGCGATGTCTCGGCGCCGAAAAGCAAGGTCGCTATTGCGCTGGGCCGCGGCGCCAGGCCGCTGGAACCGTTCTACGGACCGCCCAGGGGGTTCAGTTTCCCAAAAGAGATTCAACCGATCCTGAACAAGCACTGCATACGCTGCCACAACGACCGGTCGGCCGTGTCGACGGGCGGCAAGAAGAAGGTGGCACTGTCTGTGAAGGGCATGAAGCCCCTCGTGCCCATCCAAGGACAGTGGCAGTACACCACGAGCAAACCAACCGGCAAGTGGCAGAAGCCCGATTTCGACAGCGCCAAGTGGAAGAGGGGCAGGGCGGGATTCGGCACGGGGGGTGGCGGCAAAGTCAACACCCACTGGAAGACCCCGGAGATCTGGCTCAGGCGGACATTCACGCTCCCGGACACCTTCGCCTGCGCCGGCCAGACCATGGCGCTGGTCTACTGCCATGACGAGGACATGACCGTCTACGTCAACGGCGTCCGGGTGGCCAGGACGAAGGGGCACATCAGCAAGTACGAGGCGTCCCCGATGGAGTGCGGCATGTTGAGGCCGGGCCCGAACGTCATGGCCGTCCACTGCCGGCAGACCACGGGCGGGCAGTTCATCGACGTGGGCATCCTGACGAAGCCCGCCAAGGCGGCGCCGTCGCCGAAGCCCCAGGTGGCCGCCCTCCCCAAGGGCGCGAAGAAGGCCTTCAGCATGCTCGACGAGCGGACCGAGGACAAGGGGGCCAAGCGGATGTGGAGCGATTCCTACCTGGTGCTGACGCAGCGCGGTAAGCCGAACCGGCTGGTCAACTGGTTGAACGCCCAGTCCATCCCTCCGATGCTGCCGCCGTACTTCGCGGGCGCTGCCAAGAGCGAACTGATGGCGATGCTCGAGAAGGGGCACAACGACGTTCGCCTCAACCGCGAGGAGATGGCCAAGATCGCCTGTTGGATCGACCTCCTGGTGCCGTTCTGCGGCGACTACCTCGAGGCCAACGCCTGGAACGACGCCGAGAAGCAGAAGTATGCCCGCTACCAGGCCAAACGCGACCGCATGGACGAACTCGACCGCGAGAACATCGAGGCCAGGTTTGATCCGAAGGCCCGGCCGGTCTCCTCCGGCGTCTCCGACGCCGGCAAGGCCGCTTATCGCAACGTCGCGCTGAACCCCGGCGACGTCCGGGGCACTGCCAAGAGTTATCCCCATGCCTCCAGCAACAGCGAGTGCCGCGGCGAGCCCTGCTTTGCCGCACGCTGCGCCATCGACGGGGCGACCGCCAACAAGGGCCACGGCAAGAGGTTCCCGTCCTGGGGACCCGACAAACGCAAGGACCTCTGGTGGAAAGTCCAGTTCGGCCGGCCGGTTGAGATCGACAAGGTGGTCCTCTACATCCGGGCCGATTTCCCGCACGACAGACACTGGCACTCCGCCACGATCGAGTTCGCCGACGGCACACGCGAGAAGATCAAGATCGCCAAGACCGCCGACCCGCAGACCTTTACGTTCAAGAAGCGGACGGCCGTCTGGCTCAAGTTCACCGCCCTGGTCCAGGACGAGCCCCTTGGCTGGTGCGCCTTTACGGAGGTCCAGGTCTGGGGCTGCGACGCCAAGCCGGCGAAGGTCGCAAGCAGGCTTAGCGCAAGCGGCATGTAGCATGGACAGAGCCGGCCGCGCTCGGCGCGTGCCGGATCGTTGCCAAGAGTTGACGACGTAGCACCGGATGCAACCGAGACGAAAGGAGTAACCATGACGCATCGAGTCGATGGAACGGCGGCAGGCTTCCGCTCTCGCGGATGGCTCGTCGCGGCGGTCTGTGTCGCGGGGCTGGCGCTGGCTCAGGGGTGCGACTCCGCCGGTGAGCAGGCCGGTGACACGGCGCTCAAAACCGCCAGGCTCCTCGTCACACTGCCCGACTTCTGCCCCACGCCCGACGGCATGGCGATCGACGCCGACGGCAATATCGTCGTGGCCTGTCCGAACTACGGCAGTTACCCACCCGACGCGACGGTGCCCGCCAGGCCGGCCGTCTTCATCAAGATCGACAAGGCGAACAAGGTCAGCAAGTGGTTCGAGTGCCCCGTCATGGCCGAGACCGGCCGCGCCTGTCCGATGGGCATCGCCTTCGGACCCGACGGCGACCTGTACGTCTCCGACAACCAGAACTGGCCCACGGGCAACGGCGACGACGGCGAGATCAACCAGGGACGCATCCTGCGCCTCCGCGTCAGGGACGGCGTGGTCGAGAAGACGACCGTCGTCGCCGGCGGCATCAGCCATCCCAACGGCGTCCGCGTCCACAAGGGATACGTCTACGCCACCGTCAGCATGCTGCCGAAGATCAAGCACGACGACGGCAAACTCGCGAGCGCCGTCTATCGCTTCCGGCTCGACGACCAGGACGTCAAGGTCGCCAACACCCGCGACGACAAGAACCTGCTGGTCCTCCTTAAGACCCTGAACCCCGACTGCCAGTACGGCGTCGACGGCCTGGTCTTCGACAGCAAGGGCAACCTGTTCGTCGGGAACTTCGGCGACGGCGCCCTGCACAAGATCACCTTCGACGCCGAGGGCAACGTGACGGGCACCACCGTCTTCGCCAAGACCGATTTCAACACCCCCATGGAAGACCCGGCGTTCAAAGAGATGATGGTCAAGGCCGCCATGCGGACGACCGACGGCATCTGCATCGACGCCGACGACAACATCTACGTGGCCGACTTCTCGAACAACGCCGTCGCCAGGGTGGACCCGAGCGGCAAGATAACCGTGCTCGCCCGGAACGGCGATACCGACGGCGCCGACGGACTGCTCGACCAGCCGGGCGAGCCGATCGTCCGCGGCAGCCAACTCATCGTCACGTGCTTCGACGTGGTCACCGGGCCGGACAAGGTCAACACGAAGCACGATTCACCGCACACGATATGCGTGATTCCGCTTGCGGACTGAGCCTACAAGGCCACTTGGCGCGGTGGGTGAGGGTACGTGTTTAGCGTGGATTTTAGGCACTGTCATTTCGACCGAGCCGCCGCGCGAGCGGGGGCGAGCGGAGAAATCTCGCTGTTGGGCCGGCGGAGAACGGAAAACGGCGAGATTCCTCGACTCCCGCGCCTCAAGCCGCGGTCGCTGCGTACGCATCCGGTATCAACAAGGATCGGAATGACGACCACGCCAAACACGTACGGGTGAGGACACGCGCGGCGCAAGGACAGGCACGGCCGCGGCGGGCGGTGAGCGCAGTTTCGACCGGCACACACAGGAAAGGACACAAGTGCTATGGATACGATGATCGGAATCGCTTGGACCATGTTGGGCGCGCTGTTTCTCGGCACGTTTGCCCTGCCGTCGAAGTACGTCAAGAACTACGCGTGGGAGAACACGTGGGGGGCGTTCTTCCTGTTCGCCATGCTGGTCGTCCCGGTCGGCGTTGCCATGCTGGCGGTCAACGGCCTCTGGGACACGTACGCGGACGTCTCCTGGGCGGTCATTCTCGGCGTGCTGGGCCTCAGTTTCCTGTGGGGCTGCGGATTCTGCTGCTGGGGGTACGGCCTGTCGATGGTCGGCCTCTCGCTGGGGTACTCCCTGACGATGGGCACGATGGCCCTGGTGGGCTCGATGGTGCCGTTCTTCCTGGGCAGTGCCGACATGATCGCGACGGTCGGCGGCATGACCGTCATCGGGGGCATTCTCGTCTGCATCCTCGGCGTGGCCGTCAACGGGTACGCCGGCATGCAGCGAGAGAAGTCTCAGGTCGGCGGCGAAGCGGAGGGCGAGCCCAAGAAAAAGACGCGCATGGCCCTGGGCCTCATGGTCTGCGTGCTGGCCGGCGTCCTGTCGTCCGGCCTGAATATCGCCTTTCACATCGGCAACAACATCGGCAAGATCGCCGAGATCTCCGAAGGGCTGGGCAATCCTGCATGGGTGGCCGGCCTGTCCACGTGGACGCTGATCTTCCTCGGCGGCATGATCTCCAGCGTCGGGTTCTCTCTTCTCATGCTCACGAAGAACAAGACGTGGAAGGGCTTCGCGGGCGTGGGGTCGGGCCGCAACCTCCTGCTCGCCTTCCTGATGGCGGCGGCCCACTTCGCCTGCATCTTCTTCTACGGCATCGGCGGATGGACGCTCGGGGTCCTCGGCACGTCGGTAGGCTTTGCCATCTTCCAGTCCGGGTCGCTTCTCATCGGCAACGGCCTCGGATTCTTCACCGGCGAGTGGAAAGGCGCCAGCACCGCGAGCAAACGCTGGCTGTTCGCCGGCCTGGCGGTGCTGATCCTGGGTGTCGTCATCGTGTCGTATGGAAACGCCATCAGTTCGTAAGTTTCCGGCCGCGACGCGAGAGACAGTGCCGGCACAGAACAAAGGAGCGTTGTCATGAGAGCAGTCGCCGTCATCGAACCGGGCAAGGTCCGGGTTGTTGACCTCCCCGACCCGGCACCCGGACCGTATCAGGCACGCGTCAAGACCGAGGCGGCCGTTCTGTGCAACGCCACCGACGGCAAACTGGTGGCCGGCCATTTCCCCGGCGTCGAGGATTACCCGCTTATCCTGGGGCACGAGGGGGCCGGTATCGTCGATGCCGTCGGCAAGAAGGTCCGCAACTTCAAGGTCGGCGACCGCGCGATCGGAGGGCTCCTCTTCGAGTTCGGCGACCCCCAATACGCCAGCGGATGGGGCGGGTTCTGCGACTACACGCTCGCCAACGACCACGACGCCATGGTCGCCGACGGCGTGGCCGACTCAGAGCACGGCTGGTTCGAGTGCTACGAGATTCAGCGCCCCGTCGCGCCCGACATCTCGGTCGAGGCGGCCGCCATGCTCTGCACTTGGCGCGAGGTCTACGGCGGATTCGGCGACTTCAACTTGCAGGAAGGCGACGACATCCTCGTCTTCGGCGCCGGCCCGGTGGGCCTGAGTTTCCTCGTGTTCGGCAAACTGCTCGGCCTGGGGTACATCGGCATGGTCGATCCGCTGGAGCACAAACGCGAGAAGGCCCTCGCCATGGGGGCCGACGCCGTCTTCGCGCCCGACGACCCGGCGCTTGAGACACTCACCGCCGCGCGCGGGGGCCCGCTCGATGCCGTCATCGACGCCGTCGGCCTGCCCGCCATCGTGAACGCCGCCCTGCCGCTCATCAAGATGGGCGGCGCCATCTGCATCTACGGCGTCATCGCCGAATCGTCCATCACGGTCGAGAAGGGCAGGGGGCCGTACAACTTCAACCTCACCATGCACCAGTGGCCCACCCGCAGCCGCGAACGCGCCGCACAGGAACCCCTGTGCGAGTGGATTCGCGAAGGCAAGATCAGCCCCGACGATTTTCTCACCCACGAGTTCACCGTCGAGCAGATAGGCGACGCCCTTGATGCGGTCGCGAGCGGCCAGGTCATCAAGGCCATCCTGCGATTCTGAACGGGGCCAGGTAAGTCTTTTGCCGTCGGGTGCCATGCCCACGTTTGCGTGTGCATGCCGTGGCGAGACCTGATTGGGCTGGCAGCCCAGGGGCTTGCGCCGCTTACTTACGTGCGCGGCTGGTTTTCTCACGGGGCTGGTCAGGCGCGAGTGTAACTAGCCGCGAGCGTAAGCGAGCGGGTGCCGTTCTCGCCACAGCAAAAGACTTACGTAAGACCGCATAGTGCGTTCCGGAACAGGTCTTGCGCGGTGGGTCAGGAGACCCACCGCGCATCAGAGCATGTGCGCGGCGGGTCTCCTGACCCGCCGCGCGAAAACCCGAAACTCAAAATGCACGAGAGCCCGGCGAGAACCGACCCATGAACACGAATATCCTGGCCCTGGACATCGGCACGCAGAGCACTCGCGCCGCCGTCGTCACGCACGAAGGCGCCGTCCTGGGCATCGCGCAGGTCAAACACGAGGTGGACAGCCCGCACCCCGGCTGGGCGCAGCAGCGTCCCGACGGGTGGTGGACTCAAGTCTGCGAGGCGATCCGCAGCGTGCTGAGCGACACCGGCGCCCGCCCCGAGTCGATTGCCGCCGTGGCTGCGTGCGGCCAGATGAGCGGGCCCGTCGGCATCGACGAGAAGGGCGACGTGACCACCCCGTGGGTGCAACTTTGGTGCGACAAGCGGTGCCGGACCCAGTGCGAAGACCTGCGCCGCCGCTGCGATGAGGTGCAACTGTCGGCCGTGGCGGCCAATCCGATCAACCCCGCCTGGACGGGCCTCAAGGTCCGGTGGCACAAGGACAACGAGCCCGAGGTCTACGACCGCACGCGATGGTTCCTCGTGCCGAAGGACTTCATCAACTTCAGGCTAACCGGCGTGGCGGCCACCGACCCGAGCGAGGCCTCCGGGTCGTTCCTCTGGGATTGGCGCACCGACGCTTACTCCGAAGATGTGGCTGCGGCCGTCGGCGTGGACCTCGACCGGTTCGCCCCGGTGTCTGCCTCCTGCGAGGTCATCGGAACGGTCACGGAAGAGGCGTCGCGCCTGACGGGCATCCCCATCGGCACACCCGTCGTGGCCGGCGGCGGCGACTTCCCCGCCTCCATGCTGGGCTTCGGCATCGTGGGGCAGGGGATCACGGCCGACGTCACCGGCACCAGCACGCTCCTGGCAACCCACGCGCCCGAGCCGCTGATCCATCCGGCCGTGCAGAACCTGCGACACGTTGTGGATGGGTGGGTGCCGTTCACGATCCTCGACTGCGGCGGCCTGAGCATGAAATGGTGCAAGGACCTCGCGAGTTCCCTGCGAGGCGAGGAAGTCTCGTTCGAGTCGATGATCGAGATGGCCGCCCGCGCCCCCGAAGGCAGCGACGGACTGCTCTTCTACCCCTACATGCTGGGCGAGCGCCGCCGCGAGAACACCGCCGCCAGGGGCGGATACTTCGGTATCACGTTGAACCACGCCGCGCCGCACTTCGTCCGGGCCGTCATGGAGGGCGTGGCGCTGGCCATGGGGCGAGACCTGGCCATCTTCCGCAGCCTGGGCGTCGAGGTCGAGCAGGTGTTCTGCGTCGGCGGCGGGGCTCGAAACGAACTCTGGAACCAGATCAAGGCCGACGTCCTCGGTGTGCCTCTGGTGCTTTCGGACGAACCGGAGGCCGGCCTGAAAGGGGCGGCGCTGCTGGCGGCCGCCGGCGCCGGCCTCATCGACGATCCCGCGAAGGTCGCCCTCCAGCGGCGGGCAGCCGGAAAGGACATCCGGCCACGCGCCGAGAATCGCGAAACGTACGACGCCGCACTGGCAGAGTTCACACGCCTCTACGACCACATGCTCGGATACTGGCCGGCGGACTGAACGCCCGTGCGGCGTTCCGGCGGACGCAGGTTCCACGCGATTGAAGCAACAGGACGGACCATGACCCAGACGGCCTACCCACCCGCCGACCGGCCCACGATGTATTTCATCGGCGTGACCACCGCGAAATCCTCCATCATGAAGGTCTTCCCCGAGTGGGCGGCGTACCTTGACCTGGGCGACTGCCGTATCCGCGGCATCGACCTGAAGCAGCACGACCGGCCCGAACGCTACCGCGAGGTCGTCGCGCACATCAAGTCCGACCCCCTCTCGCTCGGCGCGCTGGTCACCACTCACAAGATCGACTTGCTGAACGCCTGCCGCGACCAGTTCGACCACCTCGACGAGTACGCCGGACTGCTGGGAGAGGTCAGCAGCATCTCGAAGCGCGGCGGCAAACTCATCGGCCACGCGAAAGACCCCATCACGAGCGGCCTGGCACTGGAAGCGTTCCTGCCCGACCGCTACTGGGCGGCGACCGGCGCGGAGGTCTTCGTGATGGGGGCCGGCGGCTCGTCCATCGCCATCACGTGGCACCTGATGAAGGCCGAGCACGGCCCGAACCGGCCGTCGAAGATCATCGTTGCGAACCGCACGAGGCCGCGCCTCCGGCAGATCGAGAGGCTGCACAGGCGTTTCGACCCCGACTTCCCGACCGAGTATCATCACACGCCGCAGCCCGAACTCAGCGACGCCATCGTCGGCCGCCTCAAGGCCGGCTCACTCGTCATCAACGCGACGGGGCTCGGCAAGGATTGGCCGGGGTCGCCGATAACCGACGCCGCCCTCTTCCCCCAAGGCGGCATCGCCTGGGACTTCAACTACCGTGGCGACCTGGTGTTTCTCGACCAGGCCCGCGCCCGGCAGCGGGAGCGGAACCTCCGCATTGAAGACGGCTGGCTGTACTTCATCCACGGCTGGACGCGGGTCATCGCCGAGGTGTTCCACGCAAGTCTCCCGGTCCAGGGGCCGGTATTCGACGAACTGTCGGCCATCGCCGCCCGCGTGCGCGGCTAATCCTACAACGCTACTTCGCCTTTTTGTCCGCCTGGTGGCCTTCCCAGGCCACCAGGAACAGGCATAAACTGCGTTCGCGGCGGCCTGGGAAGGCCGCCGCGCGGAACGTAGCGCCCGTACGGGCGGCCGTTGGTCAGGCCGCCGGCGGTTCCGCGCCGGGGATAAACCCCGGCGCTACGGCCGTTCGGGAAGACTTTCTCGCTCCTGCCTAATCCTACAACGCTACTTCGCCTTTTTATCCGCCTGGTGGCCTTCCCAGGCCACCAGGAACAGGCATAAACTGCGTTCGCTTGGGTTTCAGTTCAAACCACCTCATTGCCACGCTCCGCTGCCCCGGCAACGTCTGCGTGCACACCCATATCTTCTGCTCGCCTTTGACCAGATACATATCCATCGGCTTCGTCGTCTGCCATCGCCCGGACATCCCGCCCTTCTTGTCCTTCTCCATAGCAGGCGCCCAAGGAATGTCAACGAAGCCGTTGCCGTCAAAGACATTGCCCACGCTGAAGTCCCGAACTGTCGGCCCACCGGTCGGTGCGTCGGTATCAAACGAGGACAGTCTCACATACCGTGCCGTCACCGGAGGGAATGACTTGACGTAGTTCTTGATATAGTCACCTTCCAAGAGCTTCTTCCACGCGCCGCCAACCCTGTAATCAATCTGATGCTTCTTAATGTAATTCAAGGCCCGTTCGTCGATAATGATCTTACTGATTTTCCGGGGCTGACCCAGATCCAGCTCAATCCAGCCCTTATCCTTGCCGAAGTCCATGGCCCACCGCGTAGTCAGGTCACGATCAATGGCCTGCCCAGGCCCGTGAACTTCCTGCTGGTTCCTAAACACATTGGCCGCCTTGGCCGACTTGACCGGATACATCGCACCGAACGATCGGATATAGAGTCTCTGGCCCCAGTTTATTACCGCCACTCGCGCCGTAAACCCATACGTCCCGGTCTTGGGAACGTTCATCTTGTAGCCGCACATGGCATGTGCCGTCAGAGCCGGATAATACACCTGCTTGCCGCCCGTGTAACAATTCTCGACCCCCACGTTAGACTTGGTGAAGAAATCCTCGGCCTCAACGTGGATGACACCGGGCGCCACCTTGATCGGGCGTTCCGGCTTGAAGTCGGATTTCGCTGCCGCTGCCGCCTTGGCCCGCTTGATATTGCCGTAAACTGCCGGCACCGCGTTCCTCAGAGCATAGACGGCCGTTGCACGAGGGTTAGCGTATTGTCTGTTGGCCGGCGGCAGGTAGCCCCCGTCCGGTTTCTCAAGCGTGCCCGCCAGCCAGCGCAGATGTTCGGTCCAGGCGAAGATGGGCGTCTTTCGCTCCTTGGTCATCGCGACAAACTCGGATCCCGACATCTTGTTCCGGTCAAAGAGTTTCGACACGTTCCATCCTCGACCATAGCCAATCTGCCAGTTACCATCCCTCCCTCTCCAGGCAACCGCGGCATGGCCAGGCTGGCCGACCCCGATGGAAGGAATGCCGAACGCCTGATTAATAAACACGCCAAACGAGGAGCGTGGCCCGCATTTCCCGCCACCCGCCGCCACGCAACTGAAGTCATGGTAAGGGACCTGCGAACCCCGGCGCCAGACCTGGCTCACCATCGCAACAACATTCTCGTTCCTCCTGAAACCAGGATTCCAGGTATTTAGAGCCTCTCTGCCCCAGGACAGGTCCAAATTGGACGCGGGAGACGACACCACGTGTGTTAGCTCCCACGTAGTGAGCGTATCGAAGCTTGGAAACAGTTCTTTTGCGGCATGCGCCTTGTGATAATACATGTACCGGTCAAAACAACTGCTCTGCTCCTTCGCCTGACCAGCGCCGCGGTTGCCCGTTCCGGGAGGACGAAGAGCGCATGCGACAGCTAACCGCAAATACAGACCCTTCCTCGAAGCCGAATCTGCATAGTAAATCTCCTGCCATGTCTTCAAGGCGGCGATGTGAATGCTCCAACTATCATCAACCCGGGCCCATCCCACAGAGGGGGTCCGAGTCAGCAGCGCCATATCCATGATCTTGGGGTTGCTCATGACCCAACTCACGAATTTCGCGTTCTTGGGATTTGCCTTTGCCCAGTCTCCCAGACTCGGCGGCCCCCACACTCTCGTGATGAAACGTCGCTCGATGACAGCGCTCATGAATTTGGGATCCTTGAACAGAGCATCGATGCTCTTCTTCGTTATGGACGTGGGCACTTTCTGACTCACCCATTTGCCAAGATTGGCCACATAGGCATCAAGATTGCCGCTCTTGATCGCCGCATCCCGATCCCTTGTATTGGGCTCCCATGCATAGATGTTCATCGGAAGCGCCAGCAACAGAACCGTGACGATCAGCCTTTGCGCCGTCTGTCTTCTGTACGTCTTCATGCCATCTTATCCTTCTATGGATGCTGCTACTTGCCCACCCGGCGCCTTGCCGCTACGCCGTTGGCGTCGTTAAAAACCTGTCCGGTGCCGAGACCGACCGCGCAAGACTAAAGCCATTAACGTTTGGGTGGCCGCGCGGCGGCTCTCCTGAGCCACCGCGCACAACCTGGGTCAAGCCGTGGCGCTCTGTTTGCCCGGCGCCTGGAGTTTCTCGGCCAGCAGGAGACATGCCTTGGTCATCTGGATGCGTTCCCATCCTTTGGCGGCGCCGGCGGCCTTCAAGAGGAGATCGACCGCCCCCCGGTCGCCGATGTTCGCCAGTGCCCATCCTGCGGCCAGGCGGATGCCGGCGTCCGGGTCGCCGACGGCCTCTCGCAGCGCCGCGACGGACGTCGCATCGCGGAGCACGCCGAGGTTCTGGATGATCGTCAGCCGGCGCTTGCCCGCGGCCTTTCCGAGCGCGCTGCGCAGTTGTTCGGCGGCGCCGTCGCCGATGGCGGCCAGGGCCTGGGCGGCAGGTTCGCACAGAACGTCGTCGGCCAGGAGTGTGCCGAGCGTCCCGGCGACCTCCTTGCCGCCGGCCGTCTGGAGTTCCTGAACCAGGTACGCCTGGACCGCCTTGGGCCGGTCGCCGCCCAGTTGCGATGCCAGTGTCAGCGAGAACTCGCTGCGGGGCCCCTCGTCCGCGAGGTTGCACACGGCCAGCGCCAGGCAGTGCAGCGCGTACTTGGCCTTGACGGGCCGGACGTCGTCGCCCTGCAAGGGTTCCACGAGCATGTCGATGAGGCCGACGATGGCCTTGCGGCCGCCTTTGTGCATCGCGGCCACGGCCTTCTCGATCTTCTCCTTGTCGATGTCCGTGCAGTACATGCCGCGCTCGTCGGGGTCGGGCATCTGGTCCACGAGCGCCTTGAGTTGACCTGAAGGTGCCATGGTTGTGTCCTTTCGTAAACGGGTTCGGATTAGAGGTGCCACGGAGCCCGCATCGGCGGGTTGACCAGCCGGTTGGCCTCATCGTCGCCGACGACCTGTTCGGTCACGGGGTCGTAGCGGATCTTGTGTCCGACGCGGATGGCGATGTTCGCCAGGTGCAGGATCGCCGCGCTGTGGTGAGCCGCTTCGGCGTGGCCGCCCGGCCTCTGACGCGTGCGGATGGCCGTCGGAAAGTCCACGAGCGGTGCGGGGTCGGGCATCGCCTCGACCTTCCTGCGGTTCCCTTCCGAGAGGTCGCCCAGGCTGATGCCTCGCGGCCGTTTGCGGTCGTACGGCTTGCCCCACTCGGTGCTCTCCATGACGAACGTCAGGCCGTCGGCGTATTTCAATTCGACCCAGCCCCACATGGCGCACGCCTCCGGATGGGCCGGCGGGGCGTGGGCCTCGATCTCCACCGCGCTGGTGTCGTCCTTGGCCCAGATCCACTGGACGAAGTCGAAGTGGTGCTGGCCCATGTCGGCCATGCCGCCGCCCTCGTAGTCCCAGTAGCCGCGGTGCGTGCCGCCGGTACGGTGCGGGTGATACGGGCGCAGCGGCGACGGCCCGCAGTACATGTCCCAGTCGAGGTTCTTCGGGACGGGCTGCGGCTTGGCGTTGACGATGCCGCTCCACTGCTGGACCTTCAGGCCGCTCCGCTTGATGTGCACGGCCTCGCACTTCTTCAGCAGGCCGCTGGCCATGATCTTGTGGGTCAGGATGTTGCCGGGGCTGCGGCTGGCGCTGAAGCGGCCGTAGGTGCCGATCTGGAAGATGCGGCTGTAGCGCCGTTCGGCCTCGACGACCGCGCGGCCTTCGGCGATGAACCGCGTCAGCGGCTTCTCGCACAGCACGTCCTTGCCGGCCTCCATGGCGGCAATCGAGATGAGGGCGTGCCAGTGCGGCGGCGTCGCGATGGCCACCACGTCGATGTCTTTGCGCTCCAGGACGCGGCGGAAGTCGGTGTACACCTCCTTGTTGTCCGCCTTATCGAGGAACTTGACGTCGCACGACGCCAGCCGCACGACGTTCGGCCCCAGGCCGCCGAAGGTGTATCTGCCGCGCCCGCCGCACCCCACCAAGGCGCCGCCGAAGGTTTCGCTGGGCGGCACGTGGCCCCTTCCGCCCAGGACGCTGCGCGGCACGATCGCCAGCGCGGCAGCCGCGCCGGCGGTTTCGGTCATAAACCTGCGGCGGGACACTTTTCTTCGACCATCGCTGCTCATGGCTTCGCTCCTGTTCTTGACCTGCTGCCTTGCTTCACGGCGTTGAAACTAGGCCCGGCCCGTGATGTTGTCAAGCCACGTTCCGCGCGGCGGCCTTCCCAGGCCGCCGCGAACGCAGTTTATGCCTGTTCCTGGTGGTCTGGTCCAGCCGTTGGCGGCGGCACCGGCCAGGATGCGCCGGGGATAAACCCCGGCGCTACAACCACCACCGTGATGTTGTCAAGCCAAACGTGTGCGCGCCCATCAGTGGCCCGGTGCCTCCTTGAACACCGTCAGACCGGTGTGTGCGCCGCACGTTTTCGCGGCTATGGCTCGCGGCGTGCGGCGGCTTTCGTCTGTCATTCCGACCGAGCGAAGCGAGCGGAGGAATCTCGCCGTTTGCCGTGGCCGTTCATTCCGCATTCCGCGTTCCGCATTCCGCATTCGAACGGGTCTCGCCGTTGCCGTGGCCGTTCATTCCGCACTCCGCACTCCGCATTCCGCATTGGAACGGGTCTCGCCGTTGTCGTTCGCCTTTACTCAAATCCGTTCCGTTCTCCGCGTTCTCTCTGTTTTCTCGGCGTCCTCTGCGTTCAAAGCCGTTGCCGTTCATTCCGCATTGGAACGGGCCTCGCCGTTTGCCGTTCACACATAGGCCGGGGCGTGCCCCGGCAATCATGCTTTGCCGTCAACCAACTCACCGCCGTTCTCTGCGTTCTCTCTGTCTTCTCCGCGTCCTCTGCGTTAAAGGCTGTTCGCCGTTCATTTCCGGACGTTCCTGCATGTCCTCCCCCTTGACGCGCATGGCATCCGGGATTACTGTATACCCACGATGGGAACGATCTCCGGGCCTGCGTCCTGGCCGAGTTGGGCATTGCCTCCCCGGAACTGCCCGGTGCGAAGCCGAAGGGCAAAGGGAGATAAGGTCTATGTTACCGGAACTCCCCCAGTGATGACGCGTATCACTTTGAGCTATATATGCACGGGAATTGCGAGGTCGTTGACAAGAGAAACATATGGCAGTGGCTTTTTCCTCCTATGTGATAGGAGATCAGAATGTTTGGCAAGAGGACATTGGCCGCTTTGAGTCTATTCTGTGGCGCAGCCTCGCTCGCCGGGTGCGACTATTGGCACGAGGGCAACGGCGGCGAAGGCGTCCCGCCTCGTACTGGCGCATCATACCAAGCCAAACGGCTTTTTGACCTGTGCCGTATGGCAGAGGGGCGGGATATCGAGGTCAGGATGACAGCCGCTGAGAAGTTGGCGACGGCTCCTGAGGCGGAAGGTTGGATAGTGCTCGCATTGGTGGACGAGCTGGCGTTGCAGGTGATTGACGCCCCCATGCCAGCCGAATTTGAATTTCCGGAACTTTGGGGGTATACGCGCAGGGCAGTGATTGCCCGGATTCTGGAAAACCTTCCTCCCAATGCGAGTGGCGCCGTTCTCTTCGCCGTGACGCAATTCCTTTCGGAAACGCGGGGCGGGGAGTACCCGACTTTTGAGGGGCTTACTATTGGTAGGCTGAAAGTTCTTGGCAAAATGGGCGAGGCAGAAACGCGACCTCTAAGAGATATCGCCAGAGAGATGCTGGTTCGTGCCCTCGGTGTAGACCATGTATACGACGAGGTGGCATGGCGACAGGAGATACTTACCCGAAGGAGAAGTTCCATGCATGCGGGACAGAGCGGGACGAGAGGCGGCGCCGATAAATCGAGTCAGCCATGAAACCATAGGACGGTTCCGGGGACACCATCTATGAGCAAGTCGCTGCCGGAGTCGGAAGCGGTTCTGAAGCGGGTTTCTTCCAGCCGTCTACCCGCCTTCCTCTCCCTCCTCTCCCTCCTTCCCGCGTCCGCCCGGGCTCGGCCTTCCCACACTCTTCCCTTCGCCCTTGCCTCGGGGGAGGGGTGGGGGTAGGATGCGCGGGTAGGGTAGCGTTCGCTCCGGTTGCGGAACCGTCGGCCCTTCGTCTCGCAGGCTGGCCCGAGCAAAGCCGACGGGCAACGGGAGATAAGGGCTCTGTCACACGGAAAACCACGCCGCTGCTCGACCATCCGGAGACCCTGCTCGGCCGCACGCTGCGGTCGCAGAAGCCGGGACCGCAGCCTGAGAGGCGGAGGAGTTAAGTATACAGGGAAATCCGGGACAGGGGGCAATCGCATGATGGCAATGTGCTATCGTCA
>JAUVZF010000093.1 GCA_030602705.1 Planctomycetota bacterium | reverse complement strand
TCGGCTGCGGGGATGGGAGGTTGACGGCCGCGCTCCATGCCAACGAAAGTTACCTCGTGCACGGCCTCTCCATACGGACCCCTGGCCGTAAAGCGGCTCGGGCCGCGGGCCGTACCGGGGACACCGACGCGAGGAAGGTCGTTGCGGCGCGGGAGCACATTCAAGCGGCCGGGCTTTACGGCAAGGTGTCGGTCGAGCAATGGTCGGGCAAGGAGCTGCCGTACATCGACAACTCCGTCAACCTCGTCGTGTCGGAGAACTCAGGCGGTGTGGCGAAGGACGAGGTCATGCGGGTGCTTGCCCCGCTCGGTGTGGCGTATGTGAAAACTGACGGCGAGTGGACGAAGACGGTCAAGCCGTGGCCCGACGAGATCGACGAGTGGACCCATTACATGCACGGTCCCGACAACAACGCGGTGGCCGACGATACGGTGGTCGACTCGCCTCGCCGATTGCAGTGGAACGGCGGCCCCAAATGGACGCGCTCTCACGAGAAGATGTCGGGCATGAATGCCATGGTCTCCGCCGCCGGCCGGATCTTCTACGTTATGGACGAGGGGCCCACCTGCTCCGTTCAGTTGCCGCCCGAGTGGAGACTCGTCGCCCGCGACGCCTTCAACGGAGTGGTCCTCTGGCGGCGCGAGATCCCGTTATGGCAAACCCACCTCTGGCCGCTGAAGGCCGGGCCCGCCACGATACCGCGTCGCCTGGTGGCCGTGGGCGACAGGGTGTATGTAACGCTCGGTCTGGACTCGCCGGTGACGGCCTTGGACGCCGCCACGGGCAAGACGGTCAAGACCTACCGCGGTACCGAAGGAACCGAAGAGATTCTCGTCTCCGACGGCGTGTTGTATCTGCGCGTGAACGAGGATTTCAAACCGGACGTCTTCAAACCCCAGAACGAACACTGCTGGACCGAGTCGGCACGGGCCATGGGCGTGATTGGAAGATGGAAACCCGGCGACAGACAGTACGTCACGGCCATCGACGCGAGTTCCGGCAAGAAACTATGGCGCGTCGAGTCGCCCGTTGCCCGGCTCACACTCACCGTAGACGCAGACAGTGTCTACTTCCACACCGGCGAGCATCTGACGTGTCTTAAGCGTAACACGGGCGAAGAGCGATGGCGGCAAGACAACGTGGGCAAATTCAATTCGCTCAATACGCGTTACCCGCCCACGGTGGTCTCTTACGACGACGTGCTCCTCTATCAACACCTCGCGAAAATCAGCGCGTATTCCAGAGAGACCGGCGAGTTGCTCTGGAAGTCGTCTCATCCACGGTCGGGCCACGTATCGCCGGGCGACGCGCTGGTCATCGGCGGCCTGGTTTGGTCGGCCGGCACGGGCCGCAACAAGTTTATCGGCAAGGATATCCATACGGGCGAAGTGAAGTCGGAATTCGCGCCGCCGAAGATGACCTGGTTCCATCCCCGCTGCTACCGCTCGAAGGGGACCTCGCGGTATCTCCTGGCGTCGCGGACCGGTATCGAAGTCGTCGACGTCCGCAACGAGAAGGTCGACGTCAACCATTGGACGCGTGGTCCGTGCCTCTACGGCATCATGCCGGCCAACGGACTTATCTACACAGGTCCTCATCCCTGCGCCTGCCTTCTGGAGACCAAGACCTCGGGCTTTAACGCGCTGGCGCCGGCCCGCCGGAGCGGGGCCGCCCCAGGGGAGATAGCAGACTCCGATCGCCGCCGGCAGGGCCCGGCGTATGCCCACGTTCCCCGCCGGAGCCTCGACACATCGTCGGCATGGCCCATGTATCGACACGACCCGGCACGCAGCGGTTACGCACCGATATCCGTCCCCGCGAAGCGGAGAATGCTTTGGACGACGGGCGTTGGCGGCAGACTCCACAGTCTGGTAGCGGCACACGGCATGGTCGTCACCGTGACGCCGGAAACCCATACGGTCCACGCGCTGGACGCCGGCAGCGGCGAGCGGATCTGGAAATACACCTGCGGCGGCCGCGTTGATTCACCACCGACCTTGTGCGACGGCAAAGTCATCTTCGGGTCGCACGACGGATACGTGTACTGTCTGCGAGCGAGCGACGGGGAGTTGGTTTGGAAGTTCCTGGCTGCCCCCAATCGCCGGCGCATGGTTTCCTACGGCCAGGTCGAATCGGTGTGGCCCGTCCACGGCAGTGTCTTGGTGATGAACGAGGCCGTTTACTGCGTCGCCGGGCGCAGCGCGTTTCTCGACGGCGGCCTTCGCTTCTACAAACTCCAGGCCGAAACGGGTGAGTTGCTCGCCATGAGCAAGATCGACGAGAACGACCCGGCCACCGGCAAAAACCTTCAGGAACTACAGGGCGGATGGCTCGGCCTGACCATGCCGGTGGCCAACGCCGACATTCTCAGCAGCAACGGGAAACGTATCTTCATGCGGAGCCAGCCGTTCGACCTTGACGGCAACCGCCTGCGCATCGCGCCCGACCTGGACGTCAAGCGGCAGGATCGCGACGACGCTCACCTTTTCAGCCCCGTCGGACTTCTCGACGACGCCTGGCACCATCGCAGCTACTGGATGTACGGGGTGACGGCCGTCTACGGCTGGCGCGTGTGGTTCGAGGCGGCGAAGCATGCCCCGTCAGGCCGCATCCTCTCGTTTGATGACGAGGTGATCTACGGCTTCGCCCGCAAGCCGCAGTTCCTGGCCCAGGCGCCGACCATCGAATACCAACTGTACAAGGCCGACCGGCGTCCCGCCGCCGACGGACCGGCTCGCATGCAGAAAAGTGCCTCCGAGCATACCCAAAGAGAATGGAACCAGACGCAGTGGCTCAGCCGCGGCAGACTGTACAAGCCCGAGCAGTTGACGGCGCTGAAGTATCATTGGATCAAGCCCGACCTGCCGATTCAGGTCCGTGCCATGGTGCTGACCAAAGACGTTCTCTTCCTTGCCGGCCCGCCGGACGTGATCGACGAAGTCGCCCTTTGGCACAACCCGGACGACGCCACGCTCAAGCGAAGAGCCGCCCAACAGACCGAGGCCTTCAGAGGCCGCAGCGGCGGCTCGCTGTGGGCCGTGTCCACAAGAGACGGCAGCCGCCTGGATTGCGTCGATCTTGAGGCTCCGCCCGTCTTCGACGGAATGATCGCGGCCGACAACAAGCTCTTCCTCTCGCTCATGAATGGGAAAGTCATTTGTTATGGAGGAGAAACTCAGCAGTAACGAAGCAGAACCGGTTCATCGGCCAGGTAAAGGAGTGATGATGAAGAAACGTAGGACGGGGTTGGGGACGTTCCATAAATGGAGTCGCTGTTGCGGTCCATCCATTGCCCCATCGCTTCCAGGTCGTCCAACGGGATGATGTCGGCTTCGCTGAGCGAGGCGGCCGTAGCGGACTGCCCGGCCGCGCTGCCCTCGCCGACAGGTACATGGTCCATCAGGTTCGACACCAACAGGCTCCGGTGACCCCGCTCGAACGTGAAGATGCGATGGATGACGTTCTCGAGTTCCCGCACGTTGCCCGGCCAATCGTGCTGCATGAGAAACTCTGTGACGCCCGGTTCGATGCGCTTCGGCCGCGTGCCGACGAGAACGGCCATGAGCGTCATGAAGCGGATGTCGAGGTTCTTGACGTGCGACAGTTCGTGGGCCAGGACGCCCTGAAGTTGGCCGCGATGAGTTGTTCGAATTGGGCCATCGGTCAATCACCTTCAAGCCAACGTTGGCGAGGCGTCATGGGCACGGGTTCAATGCCCTCTGCTTGAGGCACCGCGCGGCATTGGGCGATGCGCGGTGGGCAAGATTGCCCACCGCGCGACCGAGTATGCCGCCAAACTGCCCGGGAAGCGCTAAAACTCGACCTTCGGCGCCTCGCGCATCTCGGCCTCTTCGAGTTCGAAGAAGTCGCTCGGCTCGAAGCCCATCATCCGCGCAACCATGTTCGCCGGGAACATCTGCTGCCGCGTGTTGAACGTCTGGACGGCGTCGTTGTAGTACTGGCGGGCGAAGCCGATCTTGTTCTCGGTCGAGGCGAGTTCCTCCTGGAGCGAGAGGAAGTTGGTGTTCGCCTTCAGGTCGGGGTACGCCTCCGACAGGGCGAACAGCCTGCGCAGGGCCCCCGTAATCATGTTCTCGGCCTGCCCCTGCTCCTTGATGCTCGAGGCGTCGATGCCCGCCTGCCGCGCCTTGACCACGTTCTCGAACGTCTCCTTCTCGTGGGCGGCGTAGCCCTTGACCGTCTCGACGAGGTTCGGGATCAGGTCGTAGCGGCGACGCAGTTGCACGTCGATCTGCGCCCACGCGTTCTTGACCCCGTTCCGCAGGCGCACGAGGCCGTTGTACGTCAGGACAAGCCACCCGACCACCAGCAGCGCGAGGCCGCCGATGACAAGGAACACGATCATCGCCATTCCACCCAAAGCCAAGCCACCCATGAGTCGCCTCCTTTCCCCTGCCGCGCGCCTCGCGGCGTATGATTACGATTATACCGACGCGCCGGCCTCCGTCAACGCAAGAGCCGCAGCGCGTGGCGGTCGCATCGATGGGTTTACCAGCAGTACGCTCGGTGCGCGGGAATATTCACCGTTATGCGATACGCGAAATGAAGCGACTTGGTTAGCCGCCGGGCTTGCCCGGCGGGTTTGAGCCTGCCGCGCACCAGGTAGCGTAGTAGTACTATTGAACCCGGCAAAACCAATGTGGCAAAGAGGGTGCCACGGTTTGCTTGTCAAACCGTGCGCCGGCCCCGGGAACACGGATTGCGAGCAATCCGTGGCACCCGTGAATTCGGAGGCCTCGACATCGGTTTTGCAGGATTCAATAACCCGCCAGTGCTCACTGCGCCCGGATGTCGAGGCACTTCATCTGGCGCTGGTCGCGGATGACGAGTCTGCCGTCCGAGAGGGCCATCGGGCCCCAGATCTCCTTGCCGCCGAGCAGTTTGACCTTCCCCACCGACTTGAACCCTGCCGGCGACGGCTCGACGATATGCAGATCGCCCTCGCGGCCGTCCAGTTGGTAGAACACCCCGTCGCCCGTCATGAGCGTGTTGCCCTTGCACAGGTAGGGATGCCTCTCGGTCTTCCATTTGATCTGGCCGTCCAGACCGAAGCAGACCATGCCGTTGGCCTTGGAGTTCGTGTTGCAGACGGCGTAGATGTAGCCGTCAACCAGAATGGGCTGCTGGACGTGCGACCCGACTTGCTCGAACGTGTGAAGGTTCTTGGCCGAGAAGCTGCCGCCCTGATTCGTAACCTGGATAATCTCAGAATCGGCGTCGTAGGCGCCCGTCAGGAAGAAGCGGTCATCGGGGAGGGGCGTCGGGGCGGGGACGCCCGCCACGCGAACGCGGTACCCGTACGTCCACAGGGTCTTGCCGGTCTTGGGATCCAGGCCGACGACGTTCCTGGTGCTTTGCATGATGATCTGTTCGACGCCGCCCACGGTCGTCACAAACGGCGAGTGGTAGTACATGCTGCCGAACGGTTCGGACCGCCACAGTTCCTTGCCCGTGGCCTTCTCGTACGCCACGACGCCGACGGACCCGCTCTGGGGCGCGGCAATGACCACCTCCTTGTAAAGCAGTGGTGACTGGGCCACGGCCCACTGCGGCTTCTTTCCGCCGTAGTCTTTCAGCAGGTGCTTCTTCCAGACAGGCTTGTGAGTAGCCTTGTCGATGCAGTGGAAGTGGCCGAACAGGCCGACGGTAAAAACATACTTGTCGCCAACGGTTGGCGTGCTCCGCGACCCGTGGTGGCTGGCGCGGCCGGAAGCGTCGTAGGCGAAGCGCCACTCCTCCTTGCCCGTGGCGACGTCGAGGACGCGCAGCACGTCCTGCTCCTCGCCGACGCGGTCGAGGATGTAGACCTTACCGTCGCGGATCGCCGCCCCGCCGTAACCTCGGCCGACATCGACGGTCCAGAGCACCTTGGGGCCGCCCGCCGGCCATTTACGCATCAGGCCTTTCTCCGGCGAGACGCCGTTGCGGTTGGGACCAAGAAACTGTGGCCAATCCGAGCCCAGCGCTACCGTCGCCAGGCACACAAGCATCAATGCGATGAACACGGAACGCCGCATCACGATCCTCCTCAGAGATTCCCTTGCTTATCCTCCACCCGCGCGGCCGGCGCCCCTCGCCGCCGTACTCACTCGACGTATGATAGCCGCCGGCGCGCCGCCACGCAAC
This sequence comes from Planctomycetota bacterium, assembly GCA_030602705.1. Lineage (GTDB taxonomy): Bacteria > Planctomycetota > Phycisphaerae > FEN-1346 > FEN-1346 > JAUVZF01. The sequence continues at coordinate 7,521 of JAUVZF010000093.1, read as the reverse complement.
GATTTCACAATGCTGAGCCGCGACCAATTCGAGCCGCGACCAAATCCGAGCCGCGACCAATCCGAGCCGCGACCAATTCGAGCCGCGACTGCTCTGTTGAAAAGAGCGTTTTGTGTAGAGACGCCAGATGATCATCAGGTTGATCGTCAGGACTCGCAAGAGGATTTCGCCGTCGATGGCATCGTCGCGTCGGCTGCGGACGGCCGAGCCGAGCAGACGTTTGAGCATGGAGAAGTCCGTCTCGACCTGCCACCGCTGGCCGTAGAGGTCGGCGGGCCAATCCTCGGCCAACGCCCGGCGGTGAGGGCCGCCGGGAAGGTGGTTCGGGTCGTTCGACGGCCGTCCGCGTATGGGTGGGATGATGCCGGTGACCCCCAGTTCGTCGTGTAGGAACCGGTGATGGTCCTCGGCGTCGTAGCCGGCGTCGGCCAACAGGACGTCGAACGGGTGCCGTCGATGGGCCTGGCGGACGACGGGCTGAAACTCGATATCATCGCCCTTCGGGCCGCGGTCCACCACGGCCCCCAAGATCAGGTGGGTCGAGACATCGACCACGACCGACAGTTTCGGCCAACGATGCCTGAAATGACCCTCTCGACCCCTCTGACGCCGGACGTAGTAGGCCGAGCAGTGCCGGGATTCCAGGCCGGTGGCATCGACGGCGCCGGTGGCAGCCCTCTCGCCGATCAGGCCCCGTCGTCGGGCCAGCCGAATCGTCACATCAAACAGACGCTGGGCGCCCCCTTTTTTAGGAGGCGTCCGTGGGCATAGCAGAGCGTCGAGTAGTTCGGCACACGTTCCAGCTGAAGGGCCTGGCGCAGCTCGGCCCAGTGGCCGATCCATTCGACCGTGCCGCGGTAGTCGAGCTTGAAGAACTGCTTCAGCACAAGCATGGCGAACAACTGCGGCTGGGTGAACTTGTGCGGGCTCTTGGGGTGGGAATACGGCGGCAACGCCTCCTTGCCCGCCTCCAGGGCCACCCGCGCCAACGCGATCGGATCTTTGGTTGTCTTGCTCATGCAAGCCTTATCGGCAAAACGACCATCCTTTCAACAGAGCAAGCCGCGACCAATTCGAGCCGCGACCAAATCCGAGCCGCGACCAAATCCGAGCCGCAACCAATCCGAGCCGCGACCTATCCGAGCCGCGACCTATCCGAGCCGCGACCAAATCCGAGCCGCGACCTATCCGAGCCGCGACCAATCCGAGCCGCGACCGTGAGGGAGCGGTTCCCGCCTTTAGCCTTGCAGCGCTGCGACCCGCAGCGCATCATGGACGTTGAAGGAGGCGACCATGAACGCGACCGTTTCCCGCGTTCTGTTGGCCATCGGCCTTGCGGCCGTCACGCTGGCCCCGGCCGCATGCAAGCAGAAACCGAAGGAGACCGCCATGACCTTTACGCTGACCAGCCCGGCGTTTGCCAGCGGTGAGCGCATCCCGAAACAGCACACCGGCGAGGGCGCCGACTCGTCGCCGCCGCTGGAGTGGGCCGATCCGCCGGACGGGACCAGGAGCCTGGCCCTCATCTGCGACGACCCCGACGCACCCGTCGGCACGTGGGACCACTGGCTCATCTGGAACATCCCGGCCGACCGGCGGAACCTGCCCGAAGGCATCCCGACCACCGAGACGGTGGCCGAAATCGGCGGCGCCTGCCAGGGCAACAACAGTTGGCCGAAGATCGGATACGGCGGCCCGATGCCGCCCCCCGGCCACGGCGTCCACCACTATCACTTCCGTCTCTGCGCACTCGACACGACCTTGGACCTCGCCCCCGGCGCCGACAAGAAGGCCCTGCTGGCCGCCATGGAAGGACACATCCTGGATGAAGCCAAACTGACGGGGCTTTACAGCCGGTAAGTCTCGCCGGCAGGTGCCGCACCATGACCGACCTTCAACCTGAACGCGTCCTGGCGAACCTGCGAGCCGTTCGCGACCGCATCGCGGAGGCGGCGGCGAACAGCGGGCGGACCGAAAGCGACGTCTGCCTCGTGGCCGTCACGAAGACGGTCTCGCCCGCGACCATCCGCGTACTCGTCGAAGCGGGACAGAAGGACGTCGGCGAGAATCGGGCACAGCAGATCCGCGACCGGGCCGCCGAACTCGCCGACACGGACGTCGCCTGGCACATGATCGGCCGGCTCCAGCGGAACAAGGTCAAGTACGTCGTGCCGATGTGCACGATGATCCACAGCGTGGACTCGCTGCGGCTGGCCGAGGCCATCAGCAAACGCGCCCAGGCCGGGGGCGTGCAGGCCACGTGCCTGCTGGAGGTGAACGTCAGCGGCGAGGAGGCCAAAACCGGCGTCACGCCCGCCGATGCGGCCGCCCTCGCCTCGCAGGTCGCCGCGCTGGATGGAATCGACCTCGTCGGCCTGATGACGATGCCCCCGTTCGTGGACGATGCCGAGACCGTGCGGCCGTTGTTCGTGGCGCTGCGGGAACTTCGCGAGCAACTGAACCGCCAGGCCGACCTGCCGCAGCCGCTCACGGAACTCTCGATGGGCATGACACAGGACTACGAGGTGGCCATCGAGGAGGGCGCCACGATCGTCCGCGTCGGCACGGCGCTGTTTCGGTGAACGCGCCGCGCAAGCGCGGCGGCTAACCACCTACCGCCTACTCATCCGCCGAAGTACCGCCGCACCACCTCGCGGTCTTCCGGGCGCACGCCGGCGGGAATCTGGACGCCACCCGCCCCCGTCGCGGCGCCTACACCGTTTGAGGCAGCGGCCGGCGGCGGGACCGGAATCGGCCGGGCGGCGCGACCCGCGACGGCCTCGGCCACCGCCGGCGGGACCGATGCCGCCAGGTCCAGCGTCCGCCGGGCCTGGCCGACGGCCGCAACCACCGCCGCGACACCGACCGAGCGTTCCTTGCCGAGCGCGTCGGTCAGGGCGGCGGCAAGACGGCCGAGCGGCTCGGCCGCCTTCGGGTCGCCCTTGCGGACGGCATCGGCGGCGGCGGCCAGGGCCCGCTCAAGGTCCGTCAGTTCCGCCCGTCCTGCGGCTGCGGCGGCGCCGGTGAGGCTGTCGGCCAGGCGCTGGCGTGCCTCCGGCGGCATGCCGCCCGAGGCGGCATCCGAGGCCACACGCTCGGCCAAGGCGGCCGCTGCGCCCGCAGCGCCGGAAGAGTCCCCTCTTGAGGCCGCGCGGACGATCCGCCGGACGTCCGGGTCGTCGATCTCGGCCACGGCGCGAAGCGTTTCCCGGCGGGCGCCCTCGGCCCGGGCCACCGACTGGTACACCGCCGACGTGGCCCGCTGTGCGTCGCCCTTCCGCACGCCGGCGTCCCGGAGCCGGGCGACGGTCCGCTCGAGGGTCTCGCGGATCGTCGGAGCGATTGTCCCGTCGCGGGCAAGGTTCTCCAGCGCCCGCGCCGCCCGTTCGGCCGCCCGGGGCTCAAGAGGCGGTCCGGCCAGAGGCGGCACAAACGCCGCCGCAGCCAGGACCAGGACGGCCAGCAGCACGGCCTTCCCGCGGTGGCCGAGACTCGTCGCAAGCGGCAGACGCCGGGCGTCCAGGTGCTCGGCCGCCTCGCGGGCCTGGTCCAGCAGGCGACCGTCGAGCAACCCCGGCCGGCAGCCATCACGCACTTCGAGCGCCGTGGCGAGACGTTCCTTCAGCCGCCCCGCCCGGTCGGCCGCCAGCGCCGCATCCCGTAAGGACGTGCCCTCAAGCAGCCGGATGACGAAAAGGTCCACGAACCCGAATGGAACGAGGACGAGCGGCAGCACCGGATGGGCGGCCCAGACGGGCAGGACCTGCGGCACGAAAATGCGAAGGAGCGTCAGCACGGCACCCGCGACCGCGCCGAGCAGCGCGCCGACCAGGCCCGCTTCCGCGGCGCGCACCGCCACCAGGCGGCGGCGGACGGACTTCAGGCCGGCGGTGAGGGAGTCCATGCGGCGGCTCCTTGCCTAAGACCGCACGCGACTTCGATCTTTGCACCCGCCTGGTGGCCTTCCCAGGCCACCAGGAACGTATGTGAGGCTCATTCGAACGGCCCCACCAAGGGCGCCACACAAGTATACGAGATACGGAAGACTTGAGCGCGGGAAAACGTGACCGCTCCCTCACGGTCGCGGCTCGGAAGGGCCGGGCTCGGAAGGGCCGGGCTCGGTTCGGCCGCTGGGGCACGCGGCGACGAAGGTGACCCGCTGCTGCCGCAGCGGGCTCGGTCAGTATTGCCGTCGTCGGCGTGAGGAGGGGATGCCGAGTTCCTCGCGGTACTTGGCGACGGTGCGGCGGGCGATGTCGATCCCCTCGCCGCGAAGCCGGGCGACGATCGCTTCGTCGGAGAGCGGCTTGGCCTTGTCCTCGGCGCCCACGATGGCCTTGAGGCGGACGCGGACGCGGTCCCAACTGACCCGCTCGCCCTCGGCCGTCTCGGTGCCGCCCAGGAAGTAACTGCGAAGGGCGAAGATGCCCCACGGCGTGTCGGCGTACTTGTCGGCGACCGCCCGCGAGATCGTGCCGACGTGCAGGCCGACGTCGTCGGCCACCTGCTGCATCTTGAGCGGCTGGAGGTGGTCCGGCCCGTCGTCGAAGAACAGCCGCTGGAACTTGACGATCGATTCGGTGACCCGCCACAGCGTGTCTCGCCGCTGCTGGATGGCGTCCATGAGCCAGCGTGCGCTTCGGATGTTCTTGGCGACGAACTGGCGGGTTTTGTCGTCAAGGTCGCGGCGTTTGACGAGTCGGCGATACGCCCGGCTGATATAGAGTTGCGGCGTGTCGCCCTTCTCGATCGTCACGACGTAATCGCCGAGTTCGTCGTCCCATACGATCCGCACGTCGGGGATGATGGACGGCGTGCGGTGGGGGCTGATGGCGGCGCCGGGTTTGGGGTTGAGGCGGCGAATGCGTTCGACCCCCTGCTTGACCTCCTCGACCGCTATGCCGAGGGCCTTCGACATCTGCGGGTAGCGGTTGGCCTCGATGTCGCGGAGGTGGTTGCGGATGATGCGGACCTCGAGGGCGTCTTCGGGCAGGCGGCCCGGCCCGCCGCCGTACACGGCGTCGGCAGCCAGTTGAAGGAGCAGACATTCCTCGATATTGCGGCCGCCGACGCCGGCCGGCCCGACGTCCTGAACGAATCGCAGTGCCTCGTCCATCTCTTCGAGGGTGGCCACCGGCTCGGCCTGGTCGGCGAGTTCCTCGAGCGTCGCGCGGAGGTATCCGTTGTCGTCGAGGTTTCGGATAACGAGTTCGCCGAGTTCGCTCCGTCGTGCGGGCACGTCTTCGAGGTGCCAGAGGTTCAGCATGTGCTCCTGAAGGGTCTCGCCAGCGTCGGGCGTATTGGCCATCGCCTCGGCCTTGGGATCCTCGCCGTCTGAGACCGGGCGTCGGCGCCACGCGCCTGTCTCCTCGAAGTGAGACTCCCAGCGCTGGACCATCGTGGAGAGCCGCTCGAAGTCCTCCGGCCCGCCGTCCTGCTGGACCACCAGGTCCCGCTCGGCGTCGGTGGCCGAGGTGGACGTCTCTTCAGTCCGGGCGGGGGCCGCGTCGCCGTCGCCGTCGCGCATCTCGATGACGGGGTTGGCGATGAGTTCCTGGTCGATGCGTTCCTGGAGGGCCATGAGCGGCAGTTGCAGGATTTCCATGGCCTGGATCATACGGGGGGCCAGGATCATCCGCTGTTCGAGCCGCTGCTGAAGTGATGTATCGAACCGCATGTTACGACCCTACGTCCTGGCGGCCCCGAAGGGCGTCGGCCAACATGCCCGTATTGGCGTAATCGAGGCTCGCGCCGGTCGGCAGACCGCGAGCCAGGCGCGTGATCCTGAGGCCCGCGCCCTGGAGCCGGTCGGCCACGCAAAGGACCGTCCCGTCTCCCTCGGCCGTCGCGCTCAGGGCCAGGATGACTTCCTGGACCTCGCCTCCGGCGACGCGGCGCTCAAGACGCGCCAGGTCGAGCCTCTCCGGCCCCACGCCATCCATCGGTGCGATGAGTCCACCCAGGACGTGATACACTCCGTCATACCCGCCCGTGGCCTCCAGGTGGATGACGTCCTTCGCTTTCTCGACCACGCACAGGCGTGAGCGGTCGCGGCGGGGGCTGGCGCAGATGGCGCAGGTGTCGCCCTCGGCCATGCCGCCGCACTGCGAGCAGCGGCCGACCTTGGTCTTGATGTCGCCGAGCGCCTCGGCCAGTGCGGCGGTCTCGCCGGCGTCGGCGTCGAGAAGATAAAACGCCAGCCGCTCGGCCGTCCGCCGGCCGATGCCCGGCAGTTTGCCCAGCGCCGCGATGAGTCGCTGCATCGATTCGGTGTAAGCGTCCATGACGAGTACCTGAGTTCCTAAGTCCCTGAGCGGAGGCGGCGACACGGCGTCGCGCCGCACGCTACTCGTCAAAGGCGGGCGGCTCACCCATCTGAAACCCCTCGCCGTTCTCTCCGAAATCGCTCAGAGCCCGCTCGGTCAGTCGGCGGATTTCCTGCTCAACGTATTCGAGTTGCGCCACCTCCCCGGGAGCGGTTATCCAGCACCACTTAATGGCCTGCCGCACTATGTCATCGACCGTCAGGGGCCCCATCAATTGGCGCATCCCATCTGGCATGTCATCAAGAGACCCGGAGTGTGTCCGTACAAACATGGCCCACCTCGCTACGGCGCCCTGCCCGTGCCGAATACATCAGCATCTTCCCGCTGATCCTGCAAAGCCCGTTCCACGATGCGCCAAACCTGCGTCTGAAGTTCTGTCGCCGTCCTACTCTCCCTTGGCAACGTGGCCCAGCACAACGCGATGGCCTGGCGCAACATGTAATCAACCCACTTGGGGCTGAAGATGCTCCCGAGGTCCTCAGGCCCTGGTTGTGCGTCGTCGTCACCCACGTAAGCTCCTTGCCCACGTCCGCAAGTTGGCACAGCCTGCGTATCATTGCCCCAGCAAGGTCTCAAGCCCCGGCGGCAGGGGCAGCCCGCCGAGGAGTTTCGAGAACTCCTGCCGCTGCAGATCCCGTGCCTTGTCCATCGCCTGGCAGACGGCGGCCTTGACCATGTCTTCGAGCAGTTCGACGTCGTCGCCGGCGGCTTCGGGCTCGATCTTAAGGTCCACGAGTTCCATCCGGCCGCTGGCCTTGGCGACGACCATCCCTCCGCCGGCCGACCCTTCGGCGATCTGCCCGGCGAGTTCGTCCTGAGCGGCCTGGACTTTGGCCTGGAGGCCGCCCAGGTTCCGCATCATGCCCATCAAGTCGCCGATTCCTGTCATGCGGGTTGTCGCCTCCACACCTGTTGCGTGCGACCGAACGTATCAGCGCCGCCATCCGCTCCCTCACAGTCGCGGCTCGGATAGCCGCCGCGCGAGCCCCAGCAGGCACACCTGTTGCGCGCGACCGAACGTATCAGCGCCGACATCCGCTCCCTTACAGTCGCGGCTCGGATAGCCGCCGCGCGAACCCCAGCAGGCACACCTGTTGCGCGCGACCGAACGTATCAGCGCCGACATCCGCTCCCTTACAGTCGCGGCTCGGATAGCCGCCGCGCGAACCCCAGCAGGCACACCTGTTGCGCGCGA
>JAUVZF010000122.1 GCA_030602705.1 Planctomycetota bacterium | reverse complement strand
TATACTTAACTCCTCCGCCTCTCAGGCTGCGGTCCCGGCTTCTGCGACCGCAGCGTGCGGCCGAGCAGGGTCTCCGGATGGTCGAGCAGCGGCGTGGTTTTCCGTGTGACATAGCCCTTATCTCCCTTTGCCCTTCGGCTTCGGGCCGGGCAGCATGATTGCCGGGGCATGCCCCGGCCTACGGGGTGAACCATGGTCACCCTTCGGGCTGACCATGCCACCCGTCATAGGTGCCACCCGTCCGGCACGATGGGTCGGGCGTTGGTTACTCATAGATGTTTTGCATCTGCCACGCGTCGAGCGACTTGAGGGCGGCGTCCTGGCCTTGGGAGCGCAGCGAGACGCCGATGCTGTCCTGGCGGCCGGGATAGACGCGCAGCGCGACGCACTGCTTGCCGTTCGCGAACACCTCGACGACGCTCTTGTCGATGAAGACGCGTAAGGTGAGCAACTCGCCGCGTCCAATGGAAATCGGTGCCGTTTCGGGTGCTCGCGAGCGTACGTCGGGAAGGAGCGACGAATACGATGAATCGATCGTAATGAGGCTCTTGCCCCGGTAGCCCCGGTTCTTGAAGAACGCGATGCGTGTGTATTCCTCCTTGTTCGGGGAACGCAGGACGTTCAGTTCGACCATCTGCGCGCCTTTCGGATCGATTACGGCGATGATCTCCATCGCGTTGCCGCGCACCTTCTCGAGCACGACCTCCTCGTTCGCCGGCAGTTTCATCGCGCCGGCGTGCTGATGGCTGCGGCGGAGCGATTCGACGTCGCCGGCGGGTTCGATGCGGAGTTGGTCCTTGCCGGCCATCGTGAGGCGCCGCGGCAGCGTCATGATCTGGTTCCAGCCCCTGGTGGCCTTGGCGGGGTTCATGTTGAAGATGACGATGACGCCGCCCTTGCCGTCGGGCGCCGCGGAGGGCGCATGGACGCCTGCGGGGGCTGCCGCCCCGAAGTTGAAGTCGCCACCTGCGGTAGCCACAAGTTTGTCGCGCTGCTTGTCGTAATCGCCCAAGAGGTACTGTCCGCCGCTCATGTGGCTGAAGAACAGGAGGATGTGCCGGTCGCCGATAGGCCAGAAATACGGACACGCCCCGTCATCCCCGACCAGTGTGAAGCGGTCGCCCTCGACGAACGGGTGCAGGTACTCCCACTTGGCGAGATCCTTCGAGCGCAGGAGGAAGTTGGCGCGGACCCGTTTGCCGCCGGGTCCGGGCAGCGTGCCGCCCGACAGCGAGTAGTACAGGCCGTCTTTCTTCCAGATGCACGGATCGAACACCCGGTAAGGCAGGGGCGACCCGTCCGGGTTCCTCGCGGGGATGACGGCCTTGCCGGTCACCTTCTGCCAGTTCAACAGGAGCGGGTCGCTGGATACGGCGACCATGTTGCCGACGCGCGTCCCGTGATACATGGCGATGACGCGGTCGTCTTCGACCAGCGTTGCCCCGGAGAAGCAACAGTGCTCCGGATTGGGGTAGATGGCGTAGGGCAGGTCTCGCCAGTGGATAAGGTCGTCGCTGACGGCGTGTCCCCAGTGCTGGCGCGAGTCTTCCGGCGGATAGGCCTGATAGAAGAGGTGCCAGCGGCCCTTCCAGAAGCAGAGGCCGTTGGGGTCGTTGAGCCGGCCTTCCGGGTTGACGTAATGGTAGATCGGCCGGTACGGATCGCCTGCCATCGACTTGCGCGACGCGATAAGCCGCTGCATGAGGGGGTTGGTTTTCAGTTGTGCTTCCTGCTCCTGGAGCGTGTCGGCGAAGGTGTACTTCGGCACGCGCGAGGTGTAGTCGCGTTGTTTCTGCCCGGCCATGGATCGTTTCTCCAGACCGAATCCAGCCAGGACCATGATTGCGATGGCCACACTTGCAAACAGGCGTACTCGTTGTCTTCTCATGGCACTACTCCTTTCTGAAACGGGGTCGCTTTCGAGCATAGGGAGAATCCTGACTCGGATGCCGGATGCTCAGAACGTCTCCCAGTGGATCACGTCTTCGAGGGATCGTTTCTTGGGCTTCGGCAGGTCGCCTTCGGGCCGGCCGACGGCCATGAGGGCAACGAGTTTGAGGTCGGCCGGAGCGCCGAGGCGGGCGACGACCTTCGGAGCGTAGTGTTTCTTGTCGCCGGCCACCCAGCACGCGCCGAGGCCGAGGGCGTGGGCCGCAACGAGCATGTTCTGCATGGCGGCCGACCCGTCTTCGAGGTAGTACTTGGTGTCGGTCGCCAGGACGGCGATGCAGACGGGGGCGTCGGCGATGAACGGGCCGTAGTCGGTCATGGCGGCGATCTCGCTGCGAGTTGCCCCGTCGGTGACGACGACGAACTCCCACGGCTGCTCGTTTCGGGCGGTGGCGGCCAGGCGACCGGCATCGACGATCTGCTCGATGGGTTCGCGGCCGACATCGTTGGCGGCGAAACGGCGGCACGACCGGCGAGTGCGAAGGGCTTCGAGGGCGTCCATCATTTTGCTCCTAATACTATAGCGCCATTTCGCTTCTTGATGCCGCCTGGTGGCCTTCCCAGACCACCAGGAAAGGGGGTGACGCCCCTGGCGCGGCGGCCTGGGAAGGCCGCCGCGCGGGAAGTGGCGCTGTCGTGCTAATACTACTTTGTCAACGTCGCGCCCGCTACGGTTTCGTGCCCGGCACGAGTTTCGGCAGGGGCTTCAGTCCGGGCACCGGCTTCGGCGCGACGGTCATGACCTGCTGGTCGACAACGTCGACGCGTCCGGTGGCGGGGTTGTACGTAATGGTGCGGGCGGCGATGAGGCCGAACTCCTGGGTGGCCTCGTTCTCCTGCCACAGCCGCGCCCACTCGTCCGGCCCCGGGCCGCGGTAGAGACGAATCATCTCGGGGTCGCGCTGGTACAGCAGCCGCGCGGCGCTGCCGCGACGGTCGTCCACCCAGAGCAGCACGGTGCCGTCGGCGACGAGTTTCGCGACGGTCATACGCCGCTCGAGGGGCGTATCGGGCTTGGCGGGCGGCGTGGCGGGCGGCTCGGCGGGCGGCTTGGCGGGCGGCTCGGTGGGCGGCTCGGCGGGCGGCGCTATCGCGGCAGCGGGCGGTTTCCTTTCGACGAAGACGACCTGGAGATTGCGGCTGGTGATGCGCGTGGTCGTGGGAAGGCGGCGCCGGGTCTCGCCTTCACCCGGCACGCCGCGGCCGACGTGTGTGGCATCGACGTCGCCGCTGAAGTAGGCCCTCTGGCCGGTGCCGTCGTAGGCCATGCTCTCGACCCATCCGACTTCGGTGCGGGCGTATCCGTCCGGGAGGGCGTTCTTCCAATACGCCTCCGCCTTGTCGGGCGGCAGACCGGGCTTGGCCTGCTCGCCGGCCTGCGGCCTTTCGCGCGTCAGGATGCGAAGCCGGCCCGGTCCGCGCACGTAGGCCTTGCGGTTCCGTTCGAGATACGTGAGATTATCGCCGATGATCTCCATCCGGTGGCGAAGGGTTTGGTCGTCGGCCAATTGCTCTTCGACGGCCAGGACGTCCTTTTCGGCCAGGATGCGGACGAGGTCCTTCTGGCCGAACAGGTCGGCGATGCCGCCGCCGGCGGGCTCGGGCTGGTCGGCCTTCGGCTCGGCGCCTTTCTCGGTCTGCGGCCGGTCGACGAAATAGATCCAGAGGCGTTGGGCGTTCATGCGGCTGCCGCCGGTGGTGGTTTTGACGTTGCCGTCGAAGTGGGCGAAGTTGCGGCCGTTGTCGAAGAGCATGCTCTTGGTCCACTGGACGACGAGCGGTTCGGGTTTTTCGCGACGGCGGCCTTGGAGGTCGGTCGTTGCGGGCAACTCCAGTTCGCCGGCCCCCGTGACGCGGGCCTTGCCTGCGGTCTCTGAGAACGCGATTCGCGGTCCGACGATGCGCGACCGGGCGTGGACCTTCTCGCCGGCGGCGGTGGTGATCTGGTGCAGCCGCCGTGCCCGGGCGGGCTTGCCCTCCAGCAACAGGGCGCCGGTTGCCTTGTTCTGTCGGACGTGTTCGCCCTCGGCGTGCAGGTCGTCGCGGTCGATGCTGACGTTGCCGAACGCTTCGAGGAACCGTGCCTCCACCTTGCCCTCTTTGCTGCGTCCGAAGACGACGGTCAGGTTCTGGGCCCGGATTTTGCCCTGTGGATCGTTGATGGCCACGTCGCCCTGAGCCTCGAGCCGTTTCGGCTGCGTCGCGCCGGCGGCATCGCGTTCGAACTGGATCTCCAGGTCCTGGCAGGCGATGTCGCCGATCGTCGGTTTGGCCTCGCTCTTCGCCATGTCCGTTGCCGCAGGTTCGGCATTCTTGAGGTACACGTCGCCGTGGCCGACCAGGCGCCGGACAGCCTGCCCTTGCTCCGGCGCGGTCGGGAAGAAATCGATGAGCAAGTCGTCGCCCTTCAGGATGCCACCGGCCTGTTTGATGATGGCCTGCCCGCGGAAGGCGGCCGACTTGATCTCTCCCAGGCCGGCCGTCTCGTCGCTGGGAAGGCGGTACAACTCAAGGCTCATGCTGCGTTTCCAGGAAGCATCAAGCGGGGTCGGTTCGGCGGGCGTCGCCGTCTCGTCGGCGGAGGCGGCGGCGGAAGCGGTCAGACCGGCCGTCCGAACCTTGGCCTGAAGCCGGCCCTCGCCGGTGACTTCGACCGTGGGAGGCAGGCGGTTGCGGTCGAAATCGAGGCGGCGGCCCGTGAGGCGCAAGCGGCCGGCCTGCTCCAGCAGTATCGGCTTGTCCTTGCCGATAATGCTGCCGACACCCGTCTGTTGGTTGAACTGGACAACATCGCCAAGGATGAGCGTCTCGCCGTCCTCGATGCGGACCGGCCGCCCCGGTACGGGTCCGTATGGACCGGTCGCCGTTACCTGGTGCTGCTTGTCGCCGAGGGCTTTTTGTTCGGCCTGACCGACGGGCGTAATGATGAGCGGCCCGTCGGCCACGACGAGGAGCAAGGGCTTGACGTCGGTCTCGGTTTCCGCTTTCTCGCCGCCCTTGTCCTCGGCGCCCTTGCCGTCCTCGGCCATCCCTGCCTCCGTCTCAGGCTTCGTTTCGTTCTCGGCCGGGCTTTGCCTGTTATAGAGGGTGAGGTGCTCGCAGCGCAGGCGCTGGGTGTGTTGGCGTGCGTCAACGTCGCCGGCCAGGTCGATGCGCCAGAGGTCGCCTGACTTCTCTTCCGAGGTCGCGGCAGCGGGGAAATCGGCGGCACGGGCGCCCGCGGGTGCGGCGGTCGGCGGCGTCTTCCCCTGCTTCCGGTCGCCCTGGAAGAAGTTCATGCGCCGGCTCGTCTCGAGGGTGATAAAGATGTCGTTGAAGAACGTCATCGTGTCGATGCGGCGAGTCTCGCGGTCCAGTGCAATCCGCATCTTCGAGGCCGTCAGGCTCATCTCGCCGCCCGCCATGACGACGGGGCCGTCGGTGGACATCTCGTACGTCTTGTTGTCGAACTCCATGTCCTCAAGGCTTACGAAGATGTCGTCGGCGTTGTCATCGGGCGTGCCGCGGTCGTGGATCAGAACGACGTTTCCCCACAGGCGGCCGGACTCGATATCAGAAACCTTCTCCAGCGACCCCTTGGTCACGGCAAGGCCTTTGTCGGCCAGGAGGGTGATGATCTCGCCGCCGCTGGTAAAGAACTGGATGCGTGGCCGATCGATGTCGGCGGTCTTGTCTGTGTGGTGCTGGAGGACGTCGGCGAGGAATCGCATCTCCATGCGGCCGGTTGCGTCTTTGCGGACCAGGTTGAGGTTTTCGGTGCGCTCGTGCAGGAACCCGCCGGGGGTCGCCATTTCGTGGCCGCCGGCGGGCATCTCGCGCGCGCCCACGCCGGCCACGGGCTCATAGGCCGTCAGGCTGGCTCTCCAGTCGGCATAGATGTACCAGAGGACGGTGAAGACGAAGATCGCCGCCATGAGCGGCAGGACCACGAACATGACGCGTTTGAAGGTCACGGGCGGCGCCTCCACGGATTCCGCATGGTCGCGAGATCGCCCGGAAGTTGGTCTTGGTAGCGCCGGGTTACCTGGTCCCAGAGCCCCTGGTAGGTGAGGATGAGTTCGATGGTTTCGCGGACGGCTCCCGCGCCGCCGCCGGCCACCGTCACGTAGTGAGCCACTCGCTTGACCTCATCAACCGCATTGGCCGGGGCGACGGCAAACCCGGCGCGTGCCATCGCAGGGATGTCAACCAGGTCATCTCCCATGTAGCAGGCATTCTCGGCGGTGGCGCGAAAGCGTTTCAGGATCTTCTCGAACACGGGCAGTTTGTCTTTGACCCCCATGTAAACCGCCTTGATGCCCAGTTGGCCCGCGCGCTTCGAGACGGCCTTCGACGCACGGCCCGAGAGCAGCGCCGCCCGGCGTCCGGCCCTGAGCCAGTACTTGATGCCCTGGCCGTCGAGGCAGTGGAATGTCTTGATCTCGCTGCCGCGCGCGTCCAGAACGATCCGCCCGTCCGAGAGGACGCCGTCCACGTCAAGCACGAGAAGGCTGATGGAATCGAGCACCCACGTCTCCTACAGGCCGACGCCTGTGGCCAGGAGGTCCTGGACATCCACAAGTCCGACGAGGCGCCCGCGATCGTCCACGACGGGCAGTTCCTCGATGAAGTAGCGATTGATGATGCAGATGGCGTCGCCGGCCGTATCGCCGACGCGGACGAACTTGGGGCCCGCCGTCATGACGTCGGCGATGGGCCGGTCGAGGGCATCGTTGCTGCCCGATTCGAGCAGCCGCCGCAGGTCGGCGTCGGTAAAGATGCCGGTCAGTTTTCCTTTAGCGTCCACGAGGCAGACGGCCCCGCTGCGGCGGCGCATCTTTCTGAGGCTCGCCAGCGCGGCCCGGACGGTCAGGTTGTCGCGTGCGGCAGGCAGGTCGGGTCCTTTGCGCATCAGCGTCTCGACCATGACAAGTTGGCGGCCGAGGCTGCCGGCAGGATGGTAGAGAGCAAACGCTTCACGGTCGAAGCGGCCCTCCTTCTGGCGCATCTTCAGCACCGTCAGGGCGAGCGCGTCGCCGAGGGCCAGCATGGCGGTCGTGGTCGCCGTCGGGGCAAGGCCCATCGGACACGCCTCGTCGATCTGCCCCATCCAAAGAAGGGCCCTCGCCTTTCGTGCGAGCGTCGAGTCGCGGTTGCCGGTCATTGCGATGATGGGGACTTTCATTTTTTCGAGTTGCCCCAGCAGCCTTGTGACCTCGGCCGTCTCGCCGCCGTATGAAAGGATGAGAACGACGTCTTTCGGTTGTACGCGGCCGAGGTCGCCGTGGACCGCCTCCGCAGCATGAAGAAACAGGCTGGGCGTGCCGGTGCTGGCCAGCGTGGCGCTGATCTTGCGGGCGATGATGCCGGCCTTTCCGATGCCGCTCGTGACGACGTTGCCCCTGCACCCGTAGAGCATGCGTGCGGCGTCGGCGAAGTCTCTGCCGACCCGTCCGATGAGTCCGTCCAGGGCGCGTGCCTCGACGGCCAGCACGTCTCGAGCATACGCCAGGTCCGGCCGCGGCCGGCGAGCCTTCCCGCGCTTAGCCATACCTGCTCCCCGTGTCGGGTCGATTCGTCCAGTCATACGTGTTTAGCGTGTCATTCCGAGCGAGCGAAGCGAGTCGAGTCCCGGCGCGCCGGGATCGCCGTTTTCCGTTCTCCGCCAGGTCAAGAGCGAGATTTCTCCGCTCGCCCCCGCTCACGCGGGGGCTCGGTCGAAATGACAGTGCCTGCGGTCGTGCCGTGGCCGGCGGCTCGTGCCGTGGCTGGCGGTCACGCGGCAGTATGCGTGGCCGTGAGTCGCGTCGCGCCGAGGAGCACACGGTCACGCTGCGCGTGGCCGTGCCACCCGGCTAAACACGTACGTCCAGTCTAATCGGCGGGCTGCCGCCCTGCAAGCCTTCTTCGCGTCGGGCGGAATGCCCGCATGCGCTGGGTGTGGCAAGTTTTTCCGGCAGCGATTTGCCGGCACTGGTTTGAGGCGGCTTCCAGCCGCCTTGCCGCCGCGAAGCGGCGTATAGGCCGGGGCCTTTGGCCCCGGCTTCTCGGGGCTCCAGACCCATCTTCTTCTCTCCCGCTGTGGCCCGCCTGCGGCGGGCCACAGCGGGAGAGAAGACAAGA
>JAUVZF010000104.1 GCA_030602705.1 Planctomycetota bacterium | reverse complement strand
ACCACCACAGCGGTTGTAGCGCCCGTACGGGCGGCCGTTGGCGGCGGCACCGGCCAGGATGCGCCGGGGATAAACCCCGGCGCTACGGCCAAGCCGCAGGAAATCGTCCCATGCCAGAAATCGTTGCCACGCCCCGTGCCGAAGGGCGCCCACCATTTGCTTGACCGGCAACTCCATGAAGCCTAAACTGGTCTGATGCGAGGCGGGAGTGTGCGCCTGCTGTGTGCAGGCGCGCGGCCGCGCGCTGGTATTGCTTGTCCCCGCTGTTTACACCTATTTCGGCACTCAGGTGGAGGGCAGACGATGTCGCGAGACGGCTTGACGAGGCGGGGCTTTCTCGGCAAGGCAGCGCTAGCCACTGGGGCGGCCGCCCTTGCCGGTTGCGAAACCGAAACGCCTGACAGGAAGGGAGGTAAGCCCTTGAACGTGCGATACGGTCTCAACCTACTGGTGTACACGGCGACGTTTTCGAAGGACCAACTCGACCTTATTCCGAAGGTCGCCGACATGGGGTACGACGGTGTCGAGATCCCCTTCAACGACCTGAGCGTGCTCGATGCCAAGGCCACGCGGGCGGCGCTCGAGAAGGCCAAGATGGGCATGACGGCCTGCTGCATCATGATGCCCGGCACGAGCCCGTGCAGCCAGAAGCCGGAGGAGCGCAAGGCCGGCGTCGAGCGGCTCAAGGCCATGATCGACATCACCGTCGAGATGGGCGGCGAGGCCGTGGCCGGTCCGCTCTACTCCCCCGTCGGTTACATGACCGGCCTCGCCCGGACCGACGACGAGTGGAAGTGGTGCGTCGAGAACCTCGGCGCTGCCGCCGAACACGCCAAGAAGGCCGGCATCTTCCTGGCCATCGAAGCGCTCAACCGCTTCGAGACGTACGTTCTCAACATCAACGCCGACGCCCTCAAACTGGTCAAGGAAATCGGCAGCCCGGACCTCACGGTCCAGGTCGACACGTTCCACGCGAACATCGAGGAGAAGGACACGGCGGCGGCGATCCGCGCCGTTGGCAAGGAGCACCTGGGCCACTTCCACGCCTCCGAGAGCGACCGCGGCGTCCCGGGCACGGGCCAGGTGCGATGGAAAGAGGTGTTCCAGGCGCTCAAGGAGATCGAGTACGACCGCTGGATCACGATCGAGAGTTTCGCCATCGGCATCGTGGACCTGTGTGCGGCGGCGTGCATCTGGCGGCCGATTTACGAGTCGGCCGACGGTCTGGCGAAGGACGGCCTGAAGTTCCTGAAAGAGATGGCCCGCACCGCATGAGGCGGAGGGCCGGGAGACCCACCGCGCAAAAGCGTGAAAGAGATGGCCCGCACCGCCTGAGGCGGAGGGCCGGTTAAAGGAGATCGCATATGGGTGGCAAAATAGGGAGGCGTGAGTTCGTCGGCCGGACGGTGGCGGCCGGCGCGGGCGCGGCCGTGCTCGGCCGGAAGGCGGCGCTGGGGCAGGCGTCGGGCGGCAAGTCGGTCGTCGTCAGGGCCGTGCGCAACGATGCGGTCGCCGGCAAGAAGCCGAACCCCGCCGTCGTCAAGAAGATGGTCCACGCGGTCGTCATGAAACTCGCCGGCAAAAGCACCCCCGCAGAGGCCTGGAAACAGTACGTCAAGCCCGGCGACGTCGTCGCCGTCAAGATCAACTGCCTCTTCGGAAAAGGCGCCTGCACGCACCCGTGCGTGACGAGTGCGGTGGTCGAGGGTATCCGAATGGCCGGCGTCCCCGCCGACAACATCATCGTCTGGGACCGCACGAGCAAAGACCTTGAGAAGTGCGGCTACTCGGTCGGCAAGATCGACGGCGTCACCTACACCGGCGTGGACGGCGATTGGGAAGACGAGCCGACCAGGTTCCACACGTGCGACGGGCGATTCGCGAAGATCCTCACGCAGAAGTGCACCGCCCTCGTGAACGTGCCGGTCCTGAAGACCCACGTCCTGTCCGGCATCACCTTCTCGATGAAGAACCACTTCGGCAGTTTCCACAATGCCAGCGCCGCCCACGGCGGCCGAAGCGGCCGGAAGGTCCACGGCGGCATGTGCGACCCGTTCATCGCGGAACTCAACGCCCTGCCGTTCATCCGTAACAAGACCCGCCTCATCGTGGCCGACGCCCTGCTGCCCGTGGCCAACAAGGGGCCGCAGGCGCGCGCGGAGTCCACCTATGCCGAGAAGGCCATCCTGGCCTCGACCGATACCGTCGCCATCGATTACGTCGGCATGAAGATGCTCGACGCGCAGCGAAAGAAGATGGGCCTGGAGGGGCTCGAAGAGAGCGGCAGCGCCGTGTGCGTCTTCACGGCCGGCGCCAAGGGCCTCGGCGCCTGCGACATGGGCAAGATCGATCTGGTCACGGCGTAGCGTACGTCGCCTGTGTCGTGCGCTAGGGTTATCGCGTGACGATGACCCGTTAGCCGCGGGGCTTGCCCCGCGCGTTCGTGTTATCGCGCGACGATGACCCGTTAGCCGCGGGGCTTGCCCCGCGCGTTCGTGTCCAGCCATTGCAGGGAGGGCAACCATGACGGCCAAATCCGTGAAGGAACTCGAAACCGTCAGCAAAAACGTCAAGCCCGTCGTTGAGGCGGCCATCGACGAGGGCGCCGGGTGCCTGAGGCTTTCGCCCAACTGGGTGCCGCGTTCCTTCCTGCATCCGGGCAAGCGGCTGAAACTGCACCCCGACGACCTCTACGCCTACGGGCTGGACCGCGGCGGCATCGACGAGCGGTGGTTCGCCTCGACCACCGAGGCCGCCAACGAGGGCCGCGTGCCCGACGAGGGCCTCTCTTACGTCGTCTTCGGAGACAAGCGGGTCCTGCTGCGCGATGCGGTGGAGGAGGCGGGCGCGGGCATCGTCGGCGACGCTATCTGGAAGAAGTACAAGCGCTGGCCGGTATATAGTAAGTTCTTCGACAACATGGGTCCCATCCCGCACCACATGCACCAGAACGACGAGCAGGCCGCCAAGGTCGGCCAGGACGGCAAGCCCGAGTCGTACTACTTCCCGCCGCAGCAGAACAACGTCGGCAACAACTTCCCGTACACGTTCTTCGGCTTCTGCCCCGGCACCACGAAGGCCCAGGTCCGCAAGTGTCTGGAGGACTGGAACAAGGGCGACAACGGCATCCTGGACCTGGCGCAGGCGTACCGTCTGAAGGTCGGCACGGGCTGGCTCGTGCCGCCGTGCATCCTGCACGCCCCCGGGTCGCTGTGCACCTGGGAGCCGCAGTGGGGCTCCGACGTGTTTGGAATGTACCAGAGCCTGGTCGAGGGCCGCGAGGTCCCCTGGTCGCTGCTTACGAAGGACGTGCCGCCCGACAAGCATCAGGACCTCGACTACCTGGTCGAACAACTCGACTGGGAGCAGAACACCGACCCGAACTTCAAGGCCAACCATTACCTGGAGCCGATCCCCGTCGCCGACACGGCGAGCGAAGGCTACATGGACCTGTGGATCGATTACGGCCGCATCAACGACTGGCAGTTCGTCTCGGCCAAGGAACTTACGGTTGACCCGGGCGTGCGTGTCACGGTTCCCGACAACGGCGCTTACGGCCTCATCACGGTGCAGGGCGAGGGCAAGATCAACAACCTGCGCCTCGCCTGCCCGAAACTGATCCGCTTCCACGACCTGACGGAGGACGAGGTCTTCGTGACCGAGGCGGCGGCGAAAGCGGGCGTGGTCTACGAGAACACCTCCGCCACCGAGCCGTTGGTCGTTCTGCGGTACTTCGGGCCGGAAGTGAATCCCGACGCCCCGAACGTCGGCGATGCGGCAAAGCAGTAGGCTTGCGATACCTCGCGTGTGCTGTGTTAGCCGGCGGCCTTGGCCGCCGCGCGCCTCCAGCGAAAGGATCGAGTGAGTCATGAGCGACAATCATCCCAACAACTTCCCGAAACTGCACAACGCGGCCTGGCCCGGCGTTGTGGGCAAAGGCGACGGCGGAGAGCCGCCCATCGACCTGGACACCATGCTGGACCTGACGGCGGCGGCCGAGGTGGGCGGCGTCACGTTCGACGGCGTGGACCTGTTCCTGTTCGCGCCGCACGTCGAGATTGACTCGACCGACGACGACCTGAAGGCGCTGGCCGATAAGGTCCGGGCGCGGAACCTGGTCATCGGCTCGGTGGTCGCGCCCGTCTGGCCGCCGACCGGCGGCGGCAGCGCGATGGGCGACGCCGAGGAGCGCGAAAAGTTCCTCACGCAGGTCCGCAAAGGCTGCCGCATCGCAAAGACCCTACGCGAGTTGGGCGTTCGCCCAAACGGCATCGTGCGCATCGACTCGGCGTGCGATCCGGGCGCCTGGGCCGAGGACCCCGAAGGCAACACCCGCAAGATCGCCGAGACGTTCCGCCAGGCGTGCGACATCGCCGAGGAACACGGCGAGCGCCTCGCGGCGGAAGGCGAAATCTGCTGGGGCGCCATGCACTCCTGGAAAGAAATGGTCAAGTTGCTCGAATTGGTCGACCGGCCGCAGACGCTCGGCTTCCAGTGCGACATGGCCCACACGATGCTGTACCTGTTGGGCTACAATGCCCCCGACGATCGGATTCTGCCCGAAGGCGCAGACCTCGACGACGTGGCCGTCCTCGACGCGGGCCTGAAGACGCTGGCCGGGGCGCTGCGGCCGTGGACCATCGACTTCCACGTGGCCCAGAATGACGGGACGGTGCGCGGGTCGGGTTCACACGACAAGACCGGCCGGCACTGCCTGCCGAACGACCCGAACGGCAAACTCGACATCCCGCGCCACGCCGGCCTCTGGCTGCGCGGCGCGGACGGCGAACCGACCAAGGCGTTCCGCCACGTCTGCTGGGACGGCTGCATGTTCCCCAACGACGTCATGATGCAGCCCGAGACGTGGAACGACATCCTTGCCGCAATGGTTGCGGTCCGCGACGCTCACGGCTGGTCTGAGTAAACACGACAAAGCGACCTCACACAAAGGCGCCAAAGGAGGCTGGAGCGCGAGGGACTGGACCGATACATCCGAGCCCGGCGGCCCGACGGCTACGTGGTGCGCCACCTCGAGCCCGCGGCCTGATCCGGCCGACCTGTTTACAGCAAATTTGGGAGTTCACCTTTTGGAAGAGCGCATGGATGGTAGGGTCTATGGTTCACTCCGTCCCATGAGCGACTCCGTCGCCCTCCCAAGGAAAGCACTCGTTTCTTGACAAACGGGCTAGAGACTGTATGTGTAGGACTACGGTGAAGGCTTCAGCGCAGTTACGCAAAGGGCTGAGTTCTGATCTCGCGTTTACAGCGAAGTTCGGGGTAAAGCCCCCTTATCATGAGAAGAGTCTGGCATGAGGGGCTTTCGATCAGCACGCTGAGAACCTGAGAAGAAAGGAAATAGCATGACCGCACGGCAATCCTTGAGGCAGTCGGAGAAGAAATCCCAGGATATCGTGAGGCTCTGTGTCAACTCCTCACGTGAGAGCAAGACTGCAATGCGCGTGTTGCAGAAGGCGGGGTTTCATGTCACCAGGACCACCACTGACAAGGTAAACGCCCCTGCAGCGAGGTTGAACGGCCGTACCTACAAGGGCATTGATGAGATTGAAAGATTCGCCAAAGCCAAGACCGCAGCGCGGGAATGACGGCCCGACCCGTCTTAGGTACTGCCTTTAATGGGCGACTATGTCATCCTGTTCTCGCCGGTTGGCAGCGGTCTCTCTGCCGCTGTCGACAACCTTCAGTGTCAGCCCGACTGCGCAGTCCAAGACATAGAAGAGACACTCAAACGTGCTCACCAAACGAAAGATAAGCTCCGCACTGCATATCCGCAGATCCGCGACGACTTCACAATGGAGGACATTATCTACTACTTGCCCCGCCCCGAGGTGGTGAAACTTTGGCGTTCTAGCGCAAAACAGTGCCTTTCAGACCTTCAGGCTAGTTCAGCATCGCTTAAGGTTCTGGCTGGGCACATGGTTTATTACAGCGGTCGACGCAATACGTTCTACTCCGCTGTCGACTCCAAGGTCCTAAAGCCCCAAGGCTCTTCCGCCCAAACCGACCAGCTAGCCCCTAGCGCAATAGCGGTCCTAATAGATGATGTTTATGACATGTTCGCACGCCTGCGCCCATCCGGCCAGCTCTTCTGCGACAACAGAATTGCCGACTTCCTCAAGATGACCTGTGGGGAACATGACATAAGCATACCCGAACTCTCCAAAACGGAGAACCTCACCTTGGTCTTGTCATGGAAGTTGAACTCCCTTACCCGTCTGTTGGCATGGCGAAGCCTCGAAATCGTAATGGCCGCACACCTGGCAATCCAGTTGGGGATTGATCGCCTCATGGTTTTTGCCGCCAAACAGCGCTTGTCCGCCATGCGTGAATGGTTTGCCAATACTAATTCACCTTCTGTTTACGTCTCACACCCAATCAGTGGGCCGAGGAAGGAGCAGAAAAGGACTAGGTGTTGGCCAGATGTCATAGACGAGATTAACGCCCTTCAGCTGTTGTTGCTTAAGCATTCGCTCGTGGGCATAATGCCAACGGGCATCGACGAATATCGATTTGCTGGATCAGGGGGCATTTTGCAGTACTCTGGAAGGCTATCACAGCGTTGGCCTTTACCGCAAGACACAGCGCGAGAACCTGTCATTTACCAACCGCCTCAAGGCGGTCAGGCTCCTCACTACTGCGAAACGCTCTATCCTGGATTCTATAACTCAACCAAAAGGTGTTTGGAAAGTCGCAAGAGGTTCAAAGAACCTGTTTTGACAAGCCTCCGCAATGCCACGAGTGTCTTGGCAGGGAGGATAACGGAACAGGTTTCGTCCCGCGATCACCTTTTCGTAGCGCATTGCGATGGGCTCCTTGTCTACCGTCCATTCTACGGGGGTAAGACCAATTTCTCCGGCGGTGTGCAGGCAGAAGTCGACCACTGGGCCAGTCTTGTAGCATCTGGCGTCCGGAAAAGATGCGCTTTTGTCCATCTCAGGTCAGAGATTGAGAATCTGTTGGCCTCCGCTTCTAAAGACCCTACTGTGCCTCTAAGCGCCGCCATAAGGGAACGCATTTGGCCCATGTTGCGTGAGAAGGAAGGGATTACGAATAAGCGCGCCATGGAATGCCTCATCAAGACCGGCGAGCTGCCAGCCGGTGGCGTTCTAGATAAGACGCCACGAACCGCGGGGGAAATCGAGAAGCGCTATCCTAAATTGGAGCGAGAAGCTAAAGTTAGCTATCTGAGGGACCGGCTTACCGGCGACCATGGCGATGTAGTCGCAGAAAGCAGTATATGGATTGTGGATTCTTACGAAAAGTTTCGTGGCATCCTGAGTAAGGTAGCACAGTTTTTTCAAGGCCAACAGGACGTAGACAAAGCATGGAAGCGTGACATCGAGAACATGCTTGATGACGGTCTTTGGAAAGACTAGGCAGGTGCGCAGTGTGGAACGCGGTCGGTAACTCCTTTAGAGGCCGCCAGTTATGGGTTTCTGGCCCGAAACGTGGGATCTGTGCCTCGGCGGCACCTGCGGCCCGGGAGGCGGCCGAAGGCGATTCCCAAGCTTCCAGCAGCTAGGTTTACCCTCACCAAGGGGTTATTGCGCACCAGCCTCAAAGGCACCAAGGCGCGAACAGTAAAGTTAATAGGTTAATACGTGTTGTTCTAGCGGCTTTACGTCTTTGCGTGAGGTTTGCCGTTCGCCGTTGCGGTTTTGCGCCTTGGTGTGAGGTACGCTGTTCGCCGTTTTGGTCGCAGCGAAACGTGAATCTCGAGCAACGGGAGCACACAAAATGGCCAAGCAACTGAACGTCGGCATGATCGGTTACGGGTTTATGGGGCGTGCGCACTCCAACGCCTACCGCATGGTCACCAACTTCTTCGACGTGCCGCAGGAGCCTGTCCTGAAGGTGATCTGCGGTCTGGTGGAGGATGAGGCGAAGGCCTTCGCCAAGCAGTGGGGCTACGAGTCGCACTGCACCGACTGGCGCCAGGTCATCGAGCGTGACGACATCGACGTGGTGGACATCTGTGTGCCGAACAACGTGCACGCCGAGATCGCCATCGCCGCCGCCGAGGCCGGCAAGATGATCATCTGCGAGAAGCCCCTCGCGCTCGATGTCGCCCAGGCCCGCACGATGGTGGAGGCCGTCGAAAAGGCCGGCGTGGCGACCCTGGTTTCGTTCTGCTACCGCCGCGTGCCGGCCGTGACCCTGGCGAAGGCCCTGATCGACGAGGGCCGCCTGGGCAAGATCTTCCACTACCGGTCCGTCTTCTTGCAGGACTGGACCATCTCGGCCGAGGTGCCCCAGGGCGGCATGGCGACGTGGCGGCTGGACGTCAAGGCCGCCGGCAGCGGCGTCACCGGCGACCTCCTGGCCCACTGTATCGACACGGCCATGTGGCACAACGGCCCCATCACGCGCGTCAACGCCATGACCGAGACCTTTATCAAGGAGCGGGTGCACACCGAGACCGGCAAGGTGGAGCCGGTGGGCATCGACGACGCCTGCACCTTCTTCTGCCGCTTCGAGAACGGTTCGATGGGCAACTTCGAATCGACCCGCTACGCGCGCGGCCACAAGGCGCTGTACACGTTCGAGATCAACGGCGAACACGCCTCGATCCGCTGGGACCTGCACGACCTGCACCGCCTGGAGTGGTTCGACCATCGCGATGAGGGCAAACTGCGCGGCTGGCGGTCCATCCACGTCACCGACCACGGCGGCGACCATCCGTACATGGACCACTGGTGGGTGCCGGGGCTGGCGATCGGCTACGCGGAGGCGTTTGTCCATCAGGTGGCCGACTTCATGACCGCCGTGGGCAAGGGCGAGCCGTGCTCGCCGACCTTCCGCGAGGCACTGGCGACCCAGAAGGTCTGCGAGGCGGTGCTGGAGTCGGCCAAGTCCGGGACGTGGGTCGAGGTTCCGGCCGACTGAGCAGCCCGGATAGCGTTGCATTGAAAAGAGTGTAGGCCGCGGCGCGCCGCGGCCTACATTGCTACCGGTCGATGGCCGCGGTCACGAGCCCGTGTTGAGCGGCAGTGGAGAGTGGAAGCCGCGGCGCGCCGCGGCCTACATTACTTGGTGTCTTGCCAGCCTCCGACAAGGAGTTTTCCGGTCTTCTTGTCCCACCGTGAGGTACGGCGGGTCAGGCGGTGCTTGCCGTGGCAGTCGGTGCAGACCTTCCTCGGCGTCTTGTTGGTGGTGGGAGCGAAGACGTCCCAGTGGTGCTCCTTGTCGGAGAGTTTCTCGGCGGGGTGGCATTTCATGCAGGCGGCGGGGATGACCGATCTGGGGAACATGATGGTGGGCGGCGTGATGTTGCCCTCGTCGTTGCAGTGCTCGTCGCATGGGCCGTGGCACTTCTCGCAGCCGATGTTGTTCCTCGCGTGTAGCACAGCCAGTTCCTCCTGGCAGTAGTTCATGTGGCAGACGTGGCACCGGCTGTTGTTGGCCACCGGTCCCTTCGGCGGGGGGAGGTTGGCCAGTTCGGGGCTGCCTTGGTCCAGAAGGAAGAGCGGCTCGGAGCCGTCCAGGAGAAGCGGCTTCTCATTGCGCGCCGCATCGCACCCCGAGGTCACGATCACTGCTGCCATCACCGCTGCCCGGAGCAACTGCTTCACGCCGCCTCCTTTTGTTGCGGAGTACCTGTTTAGCGTGCTCTCGAAGCGAGACAATTCGACCGAGCCCTCGCCAAAGGCGAGGGCGAGCGGAGCGCTGTACCCCGAGTGCCCGCAGGAAATCTCGTTGTCCGGACACGGATAACGGCGATCCCGGCGCGCCGGGACTCGACTTTTCTTCGCTCGCTCGCCAGTGACACGCTAAACACGTACGCTGCGGAAGGTTCCGTGCGTCAACTTTTTCTTACCTTACACGTACTCCCAGTCCTTGAGCCACTGGTAGTCCGGTGGCAGTTTGGCCCAGGCCTCGTCCATGGCCTCTTCGAGTTCCTTGGCCTCGGCGACGTCGAGTTTCCGCCGTTCCGCGACGGCCTTGGCCACGTTGTCCACCTGTTGGATGCTGATGAGGCCCGGTATGGGCGCCGTGATGACGGTGTTGCACAGGATGTAGCGGATGGCGAGGCGTGCGAGTCGATTGTCCGTTTCGGCTTGGGGGTTGTCGGGCGACGAGTCGCCCTTGAACAGCCCGTTGCTCGAGAACGGCTTGATGCCGAAGAAGCCCACCTTGTGCTTCGCGAGCGTCTTGAAGAGGCTGTCCCCCGGCATCTCCTTGGTCTTGGCGGTGTAGGGCGTGACGATGACGTCCACGATCTCCGGGTACGTCTCGATCATCGACTTGATGTGTTCCCGGTGGTGCGAGGAGAGCCCGATGAACCGCGCCTTGCCCTGTTTCTTTGCCTTCTCGAGGGCCTTCATCATCTGCTCGACTTCGGCCTCGGAGTGCTTGATGCTCTGCTCGTGCATCGTAATGCGCCACAGGTCGGCGTACTCGATGCCGGCGTCCTTGAGGCCCCAGTCGAGCGTTTCCAGGAGTGCCTTCTCGGTGCGGCACTTGCCGTTGCGCATCTCCTTCTGGTACCAGGAGCAGCCGAGGTACATCTTGTCGCGCCGGCCCTTGAGCGCCCGGCTGTAGGCCTTGACCTCCTGGATGGTGCAGGCGTCGATGTAGTTGATGCCGACGTCGATGCACCGGCCCACGACGTCGTGGCGGTTCTTGTTGAAGTCCTGCTTCATCACGTTGATGCGTTTCCAGTGGCCGCCCAGGCACACCGCCGAGACCATCATGCTGGTCTTGCCGCAGCGGCGGTACTCCATGTTTTCGTTGTAGTTCAGGAGCTTTGTCTTATCGACGTTGGCTGCCCCGACCTTGACGGCGCCGGCGGCCACGCCTGCTGCCGCGACGGCGCTGGTCTGCACGAATCGGCGACGCGTCACTTTCTTGTCTGTCATCCTTCCACCTCCTTACTGAGGGTCAACGCGGTGCTTGCTCGGGAGACAAGCGCTGGCGCGGGGGGGGGGGGGGACCCCCCCCCCAAAACAAAGAAAAACACCCGTAAGTTAATTTTGGGGGAGGGGGGATAGCCCCCAAACCGGGCCGCCAA
>JAUVZF010000101.1 GCA_030602705.1 Planctomycetota bacterium | reverse complement strand
GGTCTATCGCGTTGCAATAGAAACCGGCCTGCGGTTGGGAGAACTGCGGAGTTTAACGCCCGCCTCGTTTGACCTGGATACGGTCCGCCCGACCGTGACCGTTGAAGCGGCGTACTCCAAACACCGGCGCGAGGACGTGCTACCGCTTCGCCCGGATACCGCAGCCGAGTTGACAGCGTTCCTTTCCCGCAAGTCACCTGCTGCGCCCGCCTTCCGTTTGCCCAGGGGGCAACTGGCTAGGATGCTCCGCGCAGACCTGAAGGCGGCAGGCATTCCCTACCGTGATGAGTCGGAGCGAGTTGCCGACTTTCACGCCTTGAGGCACACGTTCATCACGAATCTGGCAAACGGCGGTGTCCATCCGAAGGTGGCCCAGGCCTTGGCCCGCCACTCCACCATCACGCTCACGATGGACCGCTACTCGCACTCCTACATCGGGGAGCAATCCGAAGCCGTGGCGGCGCTGCCGGACCTGTCGCAGACGATGGCTCAGGAAGCGCGAGCGACCGGCACAGACGGCAAGGCGCACTTGGCGGAATACTTGGCGTCGGAGGGCGGGCGCAGTGCGAACGTGGCGGACTCTGACGGACTGAGAGAGCGTGCAGCGCCGAAGGGAGAGACGTGCGAGAAAGCCGCAACAGGGGCCGAAAAAGCCCCTTTTGAGGGCACTGGCGGAGAGGGCGGGATTCGAACCCGCGGAGCAGGTGTGAACCCACTCAACGGTTTAGCAAACCGTCGCTTTCGGCCACTCAGCCACCTCTCCGTTTGGCCTTACTTATTGTAACATAGGGACTTAAGCCGCTTGCCGACTCTGACCGGCCGCCAGTATAACTGGTTGTAACAAGATTTCAAGGTTTTTCGCCGAGAAGCCACGGATTCCCCCTGCTCGTCTGGCCGCAGTTTCGTTATCGAACTTAAGATAGGGTTTCTGCCATGTGTTCGGCGGTTTCCAGCCTGGCGCCCTCATAACAAAACCTGGCCGTACACCCTGGCCGCGACGACATCTGGCTTTCCACCCCTAAGCCGTTCTGCTAGACTGCGTTCACGTCGGCAGAGCACGGACAGGCTGGCTCCAGTGTGGAGGATTTTCCCATGACGGTCCCCAGGGAACCACATGCAGACACAAAATCCTTGGAACTGCGCTATCGCCGCGCGGGTTGCTCCGCACTTGCGCTTGCCCTGGTTCTCGGCGCGGTGACAGGGCAGGCCTCTGCGGCGTCCGGTGACACCGAGGCTCTGGCTCAGAAGGCCCTGTCGGCCACGGGCGTCAAGGGTGGTCTGATTGTACACCTGGGCTGCGGCGACGGCAAACTGACTGCCGCGCTGCGCGCGAGTGACCGCTACCTGGTCCATGGGCTGGATGCGGACAGCGAGAACGTGGCCAAGGCACGCGCGTTGATTCAGTCCAGGGGCGCGTACGGCCCTGTTTCCGTCGAGCAGTTTGACGGCAAGTTGTTGCCCTACGCCGACGATCTCGCGAATGTCGTCGTTTCCGAGAACGTTGGCCAGGTCAGCATGGACGAGATTCTGCGCGTGCTGTGCCCGGGCGGCGTGGCCCGCATCAAGACCGGCGGCAAGTGGTCGACGCAGCGGAAGCCGTGGCCGACGACCATCGACCAGTGGACGCACTTCCTCCACGACGCATCGAACAACGCGGTCGCGAGGGACACCCGGGTTGGCCCACCTCGGCGGATGCAGTGGGTCTGCGGCCCGCTGTGGACCCGCAGCCACGAGTACACGTCGAGCCTGGTCGCGATGGTCTCGGCCGCCGGACGCATCTTCTACCTCTTTGACGAGGGGCTGACCGGCGTGACGCCTGCGTCGCTTCCGGAGCGATGGACGCTGATCGCGCGGGATGCCTTCAACGGCGTGCTGTTATGGAGGCGGCGGATCGGCAATTGGCGGGCCGGCCAGTGGAAGAACTCGTCGCTGCGGGGCATTCCGCCGTCGGTGCCCCGGCTCCTCGTGGCCGAGGGCGATCGCGTCTTCTTCCCGCTGACGCTCGGCGCGCCCGTTTCGATCCTCGACGCAGCGACGGGCAAGGTCCTCGCGACCTGCAAAGATACCGAAGGGGCGCAGGAACTCCGCTGCCTGGACGGCGTCCTCCTGATCCGCAAGGGTAAGGGCGGCCTTCTCGCCTACGACTCGAAGACCGGCAAACAACTCTGGCAGGCCAAGGACAACCCACAGCCGCAGACACTGGCCGCCCAGGGCGGCAAGGTCGTCTACATGGTCGCCCAGGCCGTGGCGTGCCTCGATTTGAAGACGGGCAAGGAACGGTGGAAGACGTCGGGCGAGTCGGCGAGCAATGCGCCGGCCGAGGCGGCGGCGGGCAAGGCGCCCAGGAAGCGCAAGCCCGCCAGGGGGCCGAGGGCTTCGCTGCTCCTGGTCCACGACGATCGTATCCTACTGGCCGGGAGGGGGAGCCTCAAGGCGGTGTCGCTGGACACGGGCAAGCCGCTCTGGACGGCCAATGGGCGCCTCGGCGGCCGCGGTGAACTGTTCGTCGCGCAGGGGCAGGCGTGGCGTTGGGAGGGCCGCGAGTTCGTCGGGCACGATCTGGCCACGGGAAAGGTCAAGACGACGGTCAACGCGGACGACGTGTTCACCCCCGGACATCACCTGCGCTGCTACCAGAGCAAGGCCACCCAGAACTATATCATCACGCCCTGGCGGGGCGTGGAGTTCGTCAGTATCACGGGCGCCGAGCATACGCAGAACGATTGGGTTCGTGGTCCGTGCCGATACGGCATCATGCCGTGCAACGGCCTGCTTTATGCCCCCCCGCATCCGTGTTTCTGCTATCCCGGCGTCAAGTTGACCGGCTTCAATGCGCTCGCGCCCGCGGCGGCCGATGCACAGACACCAGCGCCGACGGAACGCCTCGAGCGCGGGCCGGCGTTTTCTGCGATCTCAAATCCGAAATCTCAAATCTCAGATCTTAAATCTGAAATCTCAAAGGCCGATTGGCCGACGTATCGCCACGACGCCCGGCGGACCGGTGCGACCGGCTGCGAAGTACCTGCCGACGTCTCGCTACAGTGGATGGTGAGTCTGCGTGGCCCGCTGACGCCGCCCGTGGTCGCTCACGATCGCGTCTACGTGGCCGCCAAGGATGAGCACACGCTGTACGCGCTGGGTGTGAAGGACGGCGGCGAGGTCTGGCAGTTCACCGCGGGCGGGCGAATCGATTCCCCCCCGACGGTCTGCGAAGGGCTGATCCTCTTCGGGTGCACGGACGGGCGAGTCTACTGCCTGCGGGCGTCGGACGGCGCGCTCGTATGGCGGTTCCGGGCGGCGCCAACGGAGGAGTTGATCGTTGCCTTCGGGCAGTTGGAATCACGCTGGCGCGTACACGGAAGCGTTCTGGTGACCGGCGGCGTCGCCTATTGCACGGCGGGTCGCTCGACGTACCTTGACGGCGGCATCCGCGTGTTCGGGCTCGATCCGAAGACGGGCAAGGTCCTGCACGAAGCGGCCCTGGACACGTGGGCGAGAACACGCAAAGACGCCGTGGGCAAGCCGTTCGTCCCCGCCTACCACATGGAGGGGAGCCATTCGGACGTCCTTGTCAGCGAGGGCGGGTACATTTATATGGGCCAGTACAAACTCGACGCCAAACTCGCCGAACAGGAGGTGCCGTACGTCGTTCCCGGCAAGAGCGAGAAGGTCAAGGTGCTGGACCTGACGGGCCGGCCGTTCGTGTCGGCCGACGTGGCCAAGACGCAGCCGCTGGAGGTGCATCAGCGCAAGTGGCTGGAAAACGCGGCGCGGCCGCTGGTGGCCGAACTCAGGGGAAAGCATGGCGGCTTCAATATCGGGCATCGGCGGATGGGGCTGCGCGTGTTCTCGACGTCCGGGTTCCTCGACGACTCGTGGTACAACCGCACCTACTGGATGTACTCAACCTCGTGGCCGGGCTTCTATCTGGCTCACCGCGGGGCGAAGACGGGACAACTGCTCGTCGTCGGGCCCCGGAAAACGTACGCCGTGCAGGCCTACCCGAATCGGAACATGCAGAGCCCGCTGTTTACGCCGGGTGAGAAAGGCTACCTGCTCTTCGCAGACATCAACGACAACGAGCCCGTGCTGAGCGACGAGACGCGCGAAACGACAAAGGGATGGGGCTTCACGCGCAAGAAGCCCCCCCAGTGGCACCAGTGGGTGCCCGTCCGCATCCGTGCGATGGTTCTGGCCGGCGAGCGCCTGTTTGTTGCCGGTCCACCGGATGTCGTGGACCCGGACGACCCCATGGCCGCCTTCGACGGCCGCAAGGGAGCCGTCCTCCGCGTTCATTCAGCCGCCGACGGCAGGACGCTGTCCGAGCAGAAACTCGATTCCCCTCCCGTCTTTGACGGCATGATTGCCGCCGGAGGACGGTTGTACCTTTCGATGACCAACGGCCGGTTGCTGTGCATGGGCAAGCACAAAGGGCGCACAACTCCGACCGGCAGCCGCTAGAGCAGTTCACGTTCTTGTGTAGCGATGACTCGCGCGGTCCGTACGGACCGCGCGGCGGCCCAGATTGACCGCCGCGCTATCACTTGCCTGCATCGGCGGGAAGTTGACAAAGTAGCACGACGCCCCGTTCCCGAGTTCCCTCTCGCCGTAGACACCACTCCACCGGCCTGCTATAGTACCCGCCCGCAAGGAACCCGAAGCAAAAAACGGACTCGATGGATATACTCGACGGTCTCACGGCGGCCCAAACTGAAGCGGTCACGCATGTCGACGGCCCGCTGCTGGTGCTCGCCGGCGCGGGCAGCGGCAAGACGCGCGTCATCACGCGGCGGATCGCGTATCTGATGAGCCGTGGCATCCCGGCCGGCCAGGTCCTGGCCATCACGTTCACGAACAAGGCCGCCGGCGAGATGCGCGAGCGCACCGAAGCGCTCGTGCCCGGCGTGCGGCCGCCGCTCGTCACCACGTTCCACAGTTTCTGCGCCCGGATGCTGCGCCAGTATGCCGACGTGCTGGACCTCGACCCCAAGTATACGATCTATGATGCGGCCGACCAGAAGGCGGCCATCAAGCGGGCGCTGGGGCAACTGAACCTCGACCCGACGCACTTCGATCCGGGCCGCTGTGCCGAGTTCATCAGCCGCGCGAAGAACCGCCTCCAACGGGCCAGGCACTACGCCGCCAGTCCGCGGACCGAGTTCTGGGTCAGGAACCTCGCCAGCATCTACGAGGCCTACGAGGCGATCCTGGCCGAATCGCACGCCCTCGACTTCGACGACCTGCTGCTGGAGGTCGCCCTCGGCATGCGCGAGCATCCCGAATTCCGAGCGGCCCTCCACGACCGTTTCCGCTACATCCTCATCGACGAGTACCAGGACACGAACCACGCCCAGTACGTCATCGCACGCGACCTGGCCGGCGAGCGGCGCAACCTCTGCGCCACGGGCGATCCCGACCAGTCGATCTACGGCTGGCGGGGGGCACAACTGTCGAACATCCTGGACTTCGAGAAGGATTTCGCCGACGCCCGCGTCGTCCGCCTCGAAAAGAACTACCGCAGCACCAAGACCATCCTGGCCGCCGCCGACGGCGTCATCCGCCACAACCGCCACCGAAAGGCCAAGGGCCTCTTCACCGACAACCCCCAGGGCGACAGGCTGCGCATCGTCCTCACGGACGACGAGGAGGCCGAGGCGCTGACGCTCGCGCGGCGAATCCGGGAACTGACCGGCCGCGGCCTGGCGCACCGCGACATCGCCGTCTTCGTCCGCACGGTCGCCCAGACCCGCGCCATCGAGGACGCCCTACGCCGCGCGCGGCCGCCCATCCCGTACGAAATCGTGCGCGGCACGAGTTTCTACGAGCGCAAAGAGGTCCGCGACATCCTGGCGTACCTTGAGGTGATCCACAACCTGCACGACGAGGTGAACCTGCGGCGGATCATCAACACGCCGGCTCGCGGCATCGGCGCCAAAACCGTCGATGCGCTCACCGCATGGGCCCGGCACGAAGGCGTGTCTCTCTTTGATACCCTGCCTCACGCGGCCGACATCCCGGATCTGCCGACGCGCGGCCGAGGTGCCCTGGCCGCGTTCCGTCAACTGATGGACCTGCTGATGGCAGAGCCGCAGGACTCGCTCCAGCAACTCATCGACGTCGTCATCGCCGAGACCGGCTACGCCGACAGCCTGAGGGGCGACGACGCGAAGGAACGGCAAGAGAACCTC
Source organism: Planctomycetota bacterium (assembly GCA_030602705.1). Classification (GTDB taxonomy): domain Bacteria; phylum Planctomycetota; class Phycisphaerae; order FEN-1346; family FEN-1346; genus JAUVZF01. The sequence goes on along the minus strand of JAUVZF010000101.1, from coordinate 5,905 downwards.
GACGAACTCGTCACCCTCGGCGCAGCCTTCGACCGCGACACCGCCTCGGACGCCGACGATCCGGACCTGCCGCGCGGCCTGGAAGGGTTCCTCCAGACCGTCTGCCTCACCAGCGACCAGGACGGCTACGATAACGTCGTGGATCGCGTGCCGCTGATGACGCTTCACGCGGCCAAGGGCCTGGAGTTCCCTGCCGTCTTCATCGCCGGCTGCGAGGACGGTCTCCTGCCGCACGCCCGCAACCGCGACGACCCCGCGACGTTCGAGGAAGAGCGGCGGCTGTTTTTCGTCGGCATGACGCGGGCGAAGCAGTTCCTGACGCTCACGCACGCCCGCTACCGCAGCATCCGCGGACGGCCGGAACGGCACACACGCAGCCCGTTCCTTTCGGAGATCCCGGAAGAGACGGCCGAGATGGCCGACGAGAGGACCGGCACCAGCCCCGCCACCCTCGGCTCCGGGCCCGGCTACAGGGCGCCGGGCGCCGACCGGACGATCCGGCCCGAGACCGACCCGGAGACCGGCTTTACGGTCGGCGAAGTGGTTCGGCACCCGACGTACGGCCTCGGCCGTATCTCACGATTCAGCACTGCCGCCGGTCGTCGCGTCGTCCGCGTCCGCTTCAACACGGTGGGCGAGAAGACTTTCGATCCCAAGTTCGCCAGGTTGACGAAGGTCGTGGACGTGTAGGCTCCGGACGTGCGAGCGCTCGCGCTACTTTGCGCGGCGGGTCTCCAGACCCGCCGCGCAAAGGGCCCTGCCGCCTGCCGGAACGGGGGTTTCAGCGCGGTGGGTCCGGAGACCCACCGCGCGGCATCTTCGGCCTGAACCGCGACCTGGCAAACGCGACTTTCATCCTGACGCACGGCGTCTGCCTGGCGGTCATCGCCGTGGCCGGCTTGGTCTGGCGGATAGGCGGCCTGGAGAACGTGTTGGCAGCAGCGCAGTGAGCCGTTTTCCCTCGCGGCCTTGACCAGAGGGCTATCCGTTAAGTAGTATTGAACGGGAACCAGCGACTGGAGAAGGCGGATGGATTCGATTCGTCGGTGGCTCATCTCGGTCCTCGTGGCGGGGCTTCTCGCCATCCTCCTCGTGTGCGCCGGCTGCGAGCCGGGGTGAGGATAGTCCGACGGCGGTCACGGTGGCCGCCAGAACAACCGGCACAGGCCCGTGCGTGGATCTCATTGCCTTGCCCGGCGCCGGCCAGCGGGCATTCCTGTCCCATTCGGCATTCGGGTTTCGCCATTCCGCATCCAGGCGGCACACGTTTCGTTGACGCCGCAGACCCTCGTATCGTACAATCAAGGTGCGCCTGACGCCGTTTGAGAGGAGCCTGTTATGGCCGACGAGAACGAAAGCAAATACAAGATCCTGGTCGTGGACGACGACGCAGATATCCTCACGACCATGAGCCTGGCGCTCGGGGACCTGAACCAGACGGTCCTGACGGCATCCGACGGGATGGCCGCCCTCGAACTGGCCGAACAGGAAGACCCCGACATCCTGGTCCTCGACCTCATGTTGCCCAGGCGCGGCGGGTTTCAGGTTCTCCAGCGTCTCAAGGGCAAGCCCACGATGAAGGGCAAGCGCCCGCTGGTCTGCATGGTGACGGGCAACGAAGGGATGCGGCACCAGACGTTCGCCGAGCAGAACGGCGTGGACGAGTATCTGCGCAAACCGTTCGCCATCAGCAACCTCGTGGAGATCGTCCAGGGCTTCATGGAGAAACTCGACGCCGGCATAGAGGATGCGAAGTAGAACGGCCGTCACTTGGCATTCGTCATTTGTCACTTGCGACTCGTAACATACATTGCGTTTGCGTGTGGGAGGCGTGAATCATGGTCCATCGCCTGAGCCGACGAACTTTCCTGCGTGCGGCGGGCGCGACGGTCTGCGGCGCGATCGCGATGCCGGGATGCGCCTCGGACACGGGCAGTCCCGGCGCGCCGGGATTCCGCGCCCGGGCGCATCCGGCGGCCGACGAATGGAAGAACCGGATCGGCCTCGCCACCGGAGGCGACGACCCCGGACGCAACGCCCGGACCGCCATCGAGAAACTGTGCGGCAAGGACGGTGTCCGGACCTTCGTCAAGGACGGCGACGTGGTCGTCGTCAAACCCAACATCGGATGGGCCCAGGTGCCCGAAATGGGCGCCACGGTGGACCCCGCCGTCGTCGCGACGGTCGTCGGGCTGTGCCTCGAGGCCGGCGCCGCCAAGGTCAAGGTCTTCGACAACAGCGTCGGCACCGACGCCAAGTGTTATCAGTTCAGCGGCATCGAGGCGGCCGCACGCCAGGCCGGGGCCGACGTTTTCCTCTGTGCCCGCCACCGGTTCCGCAAGGTCGCGTTCGACGACCCGCGCTGCAAGCGCCTGACCGAATGGCCGATTTACGAGGACGTTCTGACGGCCGACGTGCTTATCAACGTAGCCATTGCCAAGACCCACAACCTGTGCTACGTGACGCTCTGCATGAAGAACCTGATGGGTACGCAGGGCGGGGACCGCGGCAAAATGCACCAGGAACTCGCCCAGAACCTGGTGGACCTGAACGTGACGATCAGGCCGACGCTCAATATCCTCGACGCCACGCGGGTGATGGTGGCCGGCGGGCCGAGCGGCGGACGCAAGGACCAGGTCGTTGCCGCCAGGACGGTCGTCGTCGGCACCTCCAGCGTCACGGTCGATTGCTGGGCGGCCGACCCGGCGAACCTGCCGTGGCCCAAGGGTCACCACGACCTGGCGGCCGTCGAGTTTGTTGCGCGCGGCGCGGAGGCGGGCCTCGGCACCGCCGACGCCGACAAGATTGAGGTGTCAGCCTGACGCACGGGCGAACGAAGCAGTTAGCCGCCGCGCTTGTCGAAGACCCGCCATAGCGGGCAACGCCCGCGGCGGCGGGCGCGGCGCGTGCTTTCCGTTGAGGTCGCCGCCTGATGGCTAAACGCAAGAAGCCCCGGCATCCGCTGCACGTTCTGCGCATCATCAGCCAACTCGTTTTCTTCGGCCTGTTCCTCGTGCTGCTCGTCTCGACGGCGCTCGGCACCGCCGTCACGGCCAGGCCGTGGCTGGCGCACGTTTTCCTGATTACCGACCCGCTTATTCTCGTGGGGATGGTGCTGGCGGGGGCGTTCACGACGGCCCTGCTGGCTGCGCTGGCGGTCGTTGCGCTGTCGCTGGTTCTCCCGCGTGCGTACTGCGGATGGATCTGCCCGCTCGGCACCACGATGGACATCGTGGACAAACTCCTCTTCCGCAAGCGCGACCGGTCGAAGAACATTGCGCCGCGGCTCCGGCAGGTCAAGTACGCCTTGCTCACCGTCCTGCTGGTGCTGGCCGTCTTCCGCCTTGGCGTGTTCGGATGGTTCGATCCGCTGTGCATCGTGACGCGATCCTTCGGCGTGGCCGTCTATCCCATGGCCGACCACGTCGCCAAGACGTCCCTGGTGGCAGCCGAGGAAAGCGGCATCGGCGCGGCTGCGGACATCTACGACTGGGCAGCCGGCGCCGGCCTGTTCATCCGCGACGCCAACTTTAAGGAGGGCGCTCGCGGCATCGGATACCCCTGGTCGTTCACGTTTGCGGCGCTGCTCGTGGCGATCGTGCTCGCGCAGGCGTATCAGAAGCGGTTCTGGTGCCGCAACCTGTGCCCGCTCGGGGCGATGATGGGTTTACTCGGTTCGGTCAGCCCCCTGCGGCCGCGCGTCAGTGACAAATGCGTAGCCTGCGGCGCGTGCCGGAAACGGTGCAAGGTGGGGGCGTTTGAGCCGGCCGACGGCCAGGAGCGTTACCGCTGCCTCGTCCAGGAATGCATCTCGTGCTATGCGTGCGAGCGCGAGTTCTGCCCGGTCGATGCGATCCACGTCGGCGCGGCAGCGCCGCGCGTCCGCCCCGCGCCCGGCGTCCTTCCGAGCCGCCGCGCGTTTCTCGGTTCGGCCGCCACGGGCGCCGTTTTTGCACCGGCGCTGCTGCTGGACCAGCGGACGCGGAACAAGGCCGAGACGAATCCGATGTTGCGCCCGCCGGGCGCCGTGCGGCCGGACACGGAGTTCCTGTCCGCCTGCGTGCGATGCGGCGAGTGCATGCGGGTCTGTCCGACGAACGCCCTGCACCCGTCGGGGATCGAGAACGGCATCGCCGGGCTCTGGACGCCCACGTTCGTTTTCAACATCGGCTACTGCGAATACTTCTGCGGCATCACAAAGGAGGACGTCGAGCAGGAACGGCTGGACAAACCGGCGAACCTCTGCGGCATGGTCTGCCCGACGGGGGCGATCCGGCAACTGACTCACGCCGAGAAGATCGCCCACAAGATCGGCACCGCCGTCTTCGACCACAGCCGCTGCCTGCCGTGGGCACGCGGCGAGGAGTGCCTGACCTGCGAGGAACAGTGCCCCCTGCCCGACAAGGCTATCTCCCACAGGTACGAGGACGTCGCGAACCTCGAGTGGCTGGCCATGCCTCAGCCTGAGCGCCATCGCTATGAGGAACTCGAGGCCAAGGAGTCGCTGACGGCCGATGAGCGGGCGGAACTCGATGCGATGCCGCCCAAATCGAAACACATCGCCCGGCCGTATGTGCTGCGCGACCGGTGCACCGGCTGCGGCACGTGCGAAAACGTTTGCCCGCTCGACGGCGCCAGCGGCATCCGCGTCGAACGGCTCCAGACGCGCGAGATCCGTGCGACTTCCTCCGGCGGCCCCTAGCGCCGCCGCCTCAGAAGAGGCCGCGGCGAGCCGCGCTAACCAGGCCGCTCCTCAATCACCGTTGGATGAGCCGCCCGCCTGCCGCGCTTTCCGGACCGCGGGGTACACTTCGCTCAGAATCAGTGCGGCGACCATCAGGACACCGCCCGCGATCTGCACGCCCGTCAGGCGGTCGCCGACCAGGAGATAGGCAAAGAGGGCGGCAAAGAGCGGCTCGGTGACGATGATCGTGGCGGTCTGCACGGCACGGAGTCTCTGCTGGACGTACGTCTGGACGAGGAAGCCGGCGGCCGTGGCGATGAGCCCCGTCGCGAGCAGCGCCGGCCAGACGTCGCCCGGTCCCCATCCCGGCGGGGGCCAGGCCACCGGCTCGACCCGCAGCCACGCGACCAGCGGCCACGCGACCAGAAAGACCGCCGTCGCGGCCATCAACTGTCCCTGCGCCAGGACAATCGCGTCGTGATGCTTCGCGTGACGGTCGAGCAGCGCCACGTGGAGGCCGAAGCACGCGGCCCCACACAGCGTCAGGATGTCGCCAAGGGCCACGCCGGTCCGCGCGGCGCCCGTCAGCAGCACTAACCCCGCGACGCTGATGCCGATGGCGCCCCACAGGGCAAGCCGGGCCCGCACGCCGAAGAGGATACGATTGGCCAGAGGTGCGAAGACGACGCACAGGCCCGTGATCAGACCGGTGTTGGTGGCCGTGGTGTTGCGCAGGCCGAACGTCTGGAACAGGTACGCCGCCGCCAGCACGAGGCCGATGGAGCCGCCGACCTTGAGCGTGCGCCAAGTGGTCCGTCCGGCGGCAACCAGGCTGATGGTGATCGACCCGATGATGAAACGCACTGCTAGAAACGACACCACGCCGTAGGTCTCGATGGGTTCCTTCATCAGCGCGAAGGCCCAGCCCCACACGGCGACGATGGCCAGCAGCAGGCAACATGACACGAGACGGTTCATGGCGACTCACACCCGCGGCCCGGACCATCGTCGGCCGTCACCGGCCATTATGGCGGCGACGAAGGGTTGCGGCAAGGCCCGACGCGTCGGCCGGGGATGCGGGGGTGTGGCAAGTTTTTCTGGCGAGCGCAGGCGGTTGTAGCGCCGGGCTTTATGCCCGGTCCCGATGTATCGGGATTGGCGGCGGCGCCGGCCAGGATGCGCCGGGGATAAACCCCGGCGCTACGGCCAAGCCGCAGGAAA
>JAUVZF010000028.1 GCA_030602705.1 Planctomycetota bacterium | reverse complement strand
CCCGCCTCGGCGGGCTTTGCCCTGCAGGGGTGTAGGCCGGGGGTTTTACCCCCGGTGCCAGGAATGGCGCCCCCCTCTGTTTCCCCTTTCCCTCTCCCCGGGCCGCTTCAGCGGCCCGGGGAGAGGGAAAGGAAAAGGACGGAAGGGCCCTCCACGATGCGATCCCCGGCCTAAAAGGCCGGGTCTGGACCCCTGCGGGGCAAAGGCCCGCGAGCGGGCCTGAACACTGCCCACACCGCCGCAAACCGGTTGCCGGAAATCGTTGCCACATCCGGCGCCCCGTTTCCGGCCATCTGCGCTTGACAGGTGGTGTGCTTTCGCGTATGGTTGTGCGGCCTCTGGAGGCGAGAAAAGCGTGTACGGGTCCAGCGGAACCAAGGCGACGCCCTTGATGATGCCGGCTGCCACCGGCACGCCGAAGACGAAGCGCGCCTTGGGACCCCAGGCCTGAATGCTCGTGGAGCCTTGAGTCGGCCTTGCGGTCCACGAAATCCGCAAGGCCTTTTCTTTTGACCGGAAAAACGACGATACTGGTAGGATGCCCGGAAAAAGGAGCAACGAGCCATGGCTCTCAACGTGACGGTAGTGGGCGTGGGACTGGTGGGCGAAGCGATCGTCTCGTGCCTGAAGCAGCGGAACTTCCCGTGCAACTGGCCGCCGCGCGTCGCCGCCACGCGCGAGCGTCCCGAGACGCTCGCGGGCGAGAAGATGCTCGTCCAGGAGACGAGCGCCGAGGTCTTCCAGGGCGCGGACCTCGTCCTGTTTGCCGGGCAGGAAGGGGCCAAGGGCGCCAGCGTCACGTGGCGTGAAACGGCCGAGAAAGCGGGCGCCTGGTGCATCGACAACGGCCGCGACTTCCGCCTGGCCGACGACGTGCCGCTCGTGGTCCCCGAGGTCAACGCCGACGCGATTGGCGAGACCACGCGTTTCATCGCCAGCCCGAACTGTTCGACCATCCAGTTGGTGGTGGCCCTGGCGCCCTTGCACCGCGAAGCGCGATTGACGCGGATCATCGCCGCCACCTACCAGGCGACCTCCGGCTGGGGCATGAAAGGGCCGCAGGAACTGAGGAAGCAGACGCCCGGCGCCCTCGAAAACCAGACCGACATCGAGTTCGATCCGGGCGTGTTCGCTCGTCCGATCGCGTTCAACTGCATTCCGCACATCGACCGCTTCGTCGACGCCGATTACACGCGCGAAGAGTGGAAAATGGTGCACGAAACGCGCAAGATACTCGGCGACGCTCGGGTCCGCATCTCCGCCACCGCCGTCCGCGTGCCCGTCTTCGTCGGGCATGGCGAGGCGGTCTGGATCGAGACCGAAAAGAAACTGTCGGCCGACGCGGCCCGCGAGATCCTGCGCGGCGCACCGGGCGTGGTCGTCATCGATGAGCCCGACGGCGAGGGGATGCGGACGTATCCGACGCAACTCGACCTGGTGAACCCCGAGTACGCGGGCATGACACTGGTCGGCCGCATCCGCGAGGACACGAGTTGCGCGGGCGGCCTGGCGATGTATATCGTGGCCGACAACATCCGCAAGGGCGCCGCCCTGAACGTCGTCCAGGTGGCCGAGATCCTGCTCCAGCGTGGGCACCTGAAGGCGTAGAGGTTCGAGCCCGCTGCGGAGTACGTGTTTAGCGGGGTGGCACCCTGGCACGGATACGGCTCGCGGTCGAGCCACGGCAGGCTCGCCCTGCCAGGGTGCCGTGGCCGGCGGCCACGCGCAGCGTGACCGTGCGGGCTTCGGCGCGACCCGGCCCACGGCCACGCATACTGCCGCGTGACCGTGCCACCCTCCCTGTTGTGCCGGGGGCGCTAAAGACGTACGCTGCGGCAGCAGGGGGTCATCGCGACGGGCCGCGATCCAACAACGCGAACGCAAACGAGAAGGAGGCACGTCGTGAAAGTCGCCAAATTCGGCGGGTCGTCGCTGGCCGATGCCGACCAGTTCCGCAAAGTCCGTGACATTATCACCTCGGATCCCGAGCGCCGGCTCATCGTCGTCTCGGCGCCCGGCCGGCGAGGTGCGGACGATACGAAGGTCACGGACCTGTTGATCGCGTGTGCCGAGGCCCGCCTGGCCGGCGCATCGGCCGAGGAGGAACTCCGGGCGGTCGTGGCGCGGTACGCCGAGATCGCTCGCGGCGTCGGCTTGGCGGACGATCTCGTGGACGGTATCGCCGAAGACCTGAGAGGTCGCCTGGCCGCCCCGGCCGACGACCGCGGACGCTTCCTCGATACGATGAAAGCCGCCGGCGAGGACAACTGTGCTAAACTGATGGCCGCGTGCCTGTCGGCCGCCGGCGCCGAGGCCCGTTACGTCAGTCCGCGCGACGCCGGGCTGGTGGTCAGCGACGAGTTCGGCAACGCCCGGGTCCTGCCGGAATCGTACGAGCGGCTGTCGCACCTGGCCGACGCGGCGGGCATCACGGTGTTTCCGGGTTTTTTCGGCTATTCGCCGGAGGGCGTGGTCGTGACGTTTCCGCGCGGCGGGGCCGACATCACCGGCGCCGTCCTGGCTGCCGCCGTCAAGGCCGACGTGTACGAGAACTTCACCGACGTTGACGCGGTGCTCGTGGCGGATCCGGAGATCGTGCCGAACGCGCGGCCGCTGGCTGAACTGACGTACCGCGAGATGCGGGAACTCTCGTACGCGGGGTTCGGCGTATTCCACGAGGAGGCGCTCGAACCGGTCTTCCATGCGGGCGTGCCGGTTCACATCAAGAACACGAACAACCCGTCGGCTCCCGGCACGCGCATCGTGGTTGACCGCGACTCTGCGCTCGACCGCGTGGCCGGCATCGCGAGCGACGCGGGCTTTTGCAGCATTTACGTCTCGAAATACATGATGAACCGGGAGGTCGGCTTCGGCCGGCGGCTGCTTCAGATCATCGAGGACGAGGGCCTTTCCTACGAGCACACGCCCTCGGGGATCGACAACATCTCGGTAATCGTTCGCGAGAAGCAGTTCGACGCCGAAACCGAGACGATGATCGTGGGCCGTATCCGGGAGCAACTGGACGTCGATGACGTGTCGGTCGAGCGGGGCCTCGCGCTGGTGATGATCGTCGGCGAGTGCATGCGTCACGTGGTGGGCATCGCCGCCCGTGCCTGCGGGGCCTTTGCCAGGGCGGGCATCAGCATCGAGATGATCAACCAGGGCTCCACCGAGGTCAGCATGATGTTCGGCGTCAAGGCCGACGAGAACGCCGCCGCCGTCCGCGCCCTCTACCGGGAGTTCTTCGAGAACGACGATTAGGCCTGCAGCGCCACTTACCGCGCGAAGTAGCGCTGGAGAGCCCATAGCACGGCGGGTGGGGACACCCACCGCGCAACACTTTCGGACCGGTTGCTCGGCGCCACCCCGGCCGGCGGGGGTGTGGCAAGTTTTTCTGGCGAGCGCAGGCGGTTGTAGCGCCGGGCTTTATGCCCGGCGGCCGTTGGCGGCGGCGCCGGCCAGGATGCGCCGGGGATAAACCCCGGCGCTACAACCACCACAGAGGCCAAGCCGCAGGAAATCGTCCCCTGCCAGAAATCGTTGACACCCCGGCCGGCGCCGGCCGGCGAGTTTCCCTTTGACCGGCCGCGCGGCGGTTCTAGAATGGGCGGGCGACGTGCAATTCCGCGAGGCCGGGGCCTGCCATGCGAGCCATCACGTTCCATATCAGCGTCCCCAAATGGATTCTGTGCAAGGGCCTCGGACGGTTCGCCAGAAGCATGTATTGGGGCCGGCTCTCGACGCTTCGCCTCCAGGATATTCCCGAGCAGCCTCTGCCCGGCGACGACTGGGTCCGCGTGCGGCCGCTGCTGGGCGGTGTGTGCGGCAGCGACCTGGAGATGATCCTGCTCGGCAACCCGCCCGACTCGTTCGCCAAGGCGTTCATCATCGAGCCGGTCGTCCTGGGGCACGAGAACGTGGGCATCGTGACCGAACGCGGACCGGGCGCCCGCGACGTGCCGGAGGGCCTGCGCGTCAACGTGGACCCGATCATCGCGTGTGCCGCGCGCGGCCTGGACCCGTGCCCGTCGTGTCGCGCGGGGCAGTTCTGCGCGTGCTACAACCAGGCCGAGGGCCGGAACGGCCTGGGCTTCTCGATCGGCCACAGCGGCACGGTGGGCGGGTCGTGGGCCGACTCGTTCGTCGCCCACAAGTCGCAACTGGTCCCCGTGCCGGACGGCCTGACCGACGCGCAGGCCGTGCTGGTGGACCCGATCTCCGCGAGCGTCCACGCGGTGCTTCGCCGGCCGCCGGGTGACGAGGACCAGGACGTTCTCGTTCTGGGGTGCGGCCTGATGGGGTTGGGGATCATCGCGTTCCTCCGAGCCTTGGGGTTCAAGGGCCGCATCTTCGCCGCCGCCCGGTACCGGTTCCAGCAGATGCTGGCACTGCATCTGGGGGCCGACGAGTGCTGGGACCGAAAGGACCTTAAGGAGACCGACTACTTCGACCGTCTCGCCGAGATGTACGGCCTCCGTGTGGTGCGCGGCAAGTACGGCAAGAAGATCCTGATGGGCGGCGTGGACCTGGTGTACGATGCCCTCGGCAACCGCAACAGCGTCGAGGATTCTCTGCGGCTCGTCCGGCCGCAGGGCACCGTCATGATCGTCGGGATGGGGCATCCGAGGTGGGTGGACTGGGATCCCCTGCCGCACAAGCAACTCTCGGTGATGGGCAGTCACGGTCGCGGCCTGGAGGAGTGGAAGGGGGCTCGGCGTCACACGTACGAAGTGGTACATGAACTGATGGCGGCCGGCCATTTCCCCGCCGACCGGCTGCTGACGCACATCTTTCCGCTCGAAGACTACCGCACCGCGCTCAGCATCCTCACGCACAAAGCCCGCCACGGCGCCGTCCATGCGGCGTTTCGTGTGTCGGGGTAGTGGAGAAGGTTGGCCTGATGCCAACGTCTATCGTCGCCGGGTACTCCTGGCCCTCTGGGGAGCGTGGGGGGCGGGACGACGTCACAGTGGGCTGGGGAACCGCGTGCAGCCGCCGTTGATCGCGATCTCTCGAAGGTGCTCGAATCCTGCCGTGCATCGTGAAACAGGCAAGTTGCAGTGGTTGACAAGCTGGCAGGGGTGCTCGATAATGCGTTGTCCGTCTGGGGCATGGCCCACAATGGCTTCCGCAGGTAAGTTCATAGTGTAGTCTTGAGGCAGGGTTGGCCTGTCGCTCGGTGTCTCGTATGGTGATGCTCCGGACGCCGCTGTTGGTCTGCCAGTCGCCTTGCGGCGGCGGATGGTTGGTGTGTTACTAAGCCGGTTGATGAGGAGGCCGCGTTATGCTTACGACATTGAGGATAAAGAACTTCAAGGCGCACAAATACACGGAACTGCGGATGGCACGGGTGACAGTGTTGATAGGCCCGCAGGGATCAGGTAAATCCACTGTTGCGCAAGCCCTTCAACTCTTGAGGCAGTCGTCGGGCGGGGCAGATCTTCCGCTTACAGGGCCTTTCGAGGACCTACAGTACGTTGACATCATTCATCAACGGAAGGACCGCCTCCTATTAGGCTTTGGCATTGACCTCGAGTGTGCGGGAGCTCCCGCGTTTATGTCAAGTACCGGTGAGTACCGCGTGAGCTATGACATAGCCTTTTACGCCACGGGGCTTAGAGAACACTCCGCTACGTACGAAATCGGCGAGATCCATTGGGAATTCCGCACGCCCAAGACCGGCAAATGGTCTGTGCCCGACGGTTTTCAGGCAGGAGACCGTCCGCCAGTCAAGTTTTTTGGCAGCACCTACGCCCTCCACCCCTTCACCTACAAGATCAATGAGCGTGATTACGCGCTACATAGAGGGATAAATGATTTGCGTCTGAGCGTGTCCGATTTTTTCAAGCAGTTCCAGATGGTCCCCGAAAACCGACTCGTTGTGAGAAACATCTATCCACTGTCAGAAATCCCAGACAACGCGCCCCAGAACATAGAGCAGATCATCAACCGGGCCGCGCGAGAGTGGTCCATCCGGGACGAGATGTCGGAATACCTGAGCCGCGTTTTGAGGCGGCGTATCAACTTCCGCGTGGCGAGCGGCGGGGTTGAAATCGAGATTGCGGATGGGCTGGCTGCCCCATATCCGGTCATGTGCGAGGGCGGCGGATTGAGGAGCCTGATCTGGCCCTTGGCAGCATTGGCGTGTGCGCAGCCCGGATCTCTTGTTGCCATAGAGGAACCGGAGATTCACCTCCATCCCAAGGCCCTGGCCGAGCTCTCGGCACTGTTAGTATCTGTCAGCGAGGAGAAGGACTTGCAACTGCTCCTGACGTCTCACAACGAGCATCTTCTCCTGTCGCTGCTGTCCGCGGTGGCGAACGGACAGCTGCCCAAAGAGGACCTGGAGATTTACTACTTCGAGGAGCGGGCAGGTGAGGTAAGCGCCAGACGGCTGGAGATTGACTTGGACGGCCAGGTGGTCGGTGGCCTGCCCGGCTTCTTCGAGGCAACCTTAAGTGAGCTTGAGGGGCTGATGTCGGCCTTGCGGTCCGAAAAGAACGAGGCCGAATGATGCCGAAGACAAGATTCGTGCTGGACGAGTGTGTCATAAAGAGCGCTCTGGAAGGGTGTGTTGCTAGTCTGGAAGCAATCTTCCGCATAGTTGAGCGCTGCGACACCATCGTCTATGACAGGCAATGGTGTGGCAAGTGCTACGCCTGCATTGCCCGCCACGCCCACTCCAGCGTGGGGCTTTATTTGTTGCGCTTGTTCAATCAGTGCTTCGTGGTGAAGGACAAACTTTGCCAGAGGACCGAACCGATCCCGGCCCTCGCCGATGAATCGGCCATACACAGCAAGGACATCTGGCTCGTGAGGCTTGCGGTTGCTAGCGACGCCATCATAGTTACCAAAGACGTTCCTCTTTCAGAAGCCTTGCGAGCGAAGAGCGTTCCCTTCGTGGCTCCAGAGGATGCGATTCAGCCGTGAAACGGGTCTTCTGAGGCCCCTTCAGGCAAGGGGGTACGCGGTAGTCTTTACGCCGCGCCTCAGCGTGCATTGCGGCGAGACGGTTGGCGTACGGACGCTTTGGTTTCCGGAGATCCCGTCAGCCGGACGCTATGTGCAGGTCCTCAACGCCGAGGACCTCGATGGCGTACCGCACGCAGGCGCGGATGTCCTCGGCCTCGATGTCGGGATAGTGGTTGCGGATGATCTCGTCGAACGGCACGCCCTCGCCCACGAGTTGCAGCACGTCGGCGACGGGGATGCGCGTGCCGGCGACACACGGTTTGCCGAAATGGATGTTCGGATTGACTTCGATACGCTCTGCCATGGCCCGAGCCTCGCCCTGGTGAAATCGAAACGCCTCGCGCCCAAGATTCTACGCCAGCCGCACCGCGCGTGTCAATCGGGCGTCGTGTCTTGCCGTCAGCCCAGCACCTCTGCGATGCGTTCGCGGGTCGGCTTCTCAATCAGGCCGCGCTCGGTGATGATGCCGGCGACAAGAGAGGCGGGGGTCACGTCGAAGGCGGGGGAGTAAACCTTGCAGCCGTCGGGGGCGGTCTGGCGGCCGAAACCGTGGGTGACTTCCTCGCTGCCGCGCTCTTCTATCGGTATCGCATCGCCGGAATCGAGCGACAGGTCGAACGTGCTCGACGGGGCCGCAACGTAAAACGGAACGCCGTGGTGCTTCGCAAGGACGGCGACGCCGTAGGTGCCGATCTTGTTGGCGACGTCACCGCCGGCGGCGATACGGTCGGCCCCGACGATGACCAGGTCCACCTTCCCTTGCCGCATGACGACTGCCGCGGTGTTGTCGCAGATGAGGGTGCAGTCGATGCCGGCCTGGCCGAGTTCCCACATCGTGAGGCGTGCCCCCTGAAGCAGCGGCCGTGTCTCGTCGGCGTAGACGCGAAAGTGCCGGCCGAGTTCGTGTGCCCGGTACATCGGAGCGAGGGCCGTGCCGTATTCGGCGGTCGCCAGCCCCCCGGCGTTGCAGTGCGTCAGGACGCCGCAGCCTTCCGTGATGAGATGTTGTCCGGCCTGGCCGATGGTGCGGCACATCCGTGCGTCGTCGTCGCGGATGTCCTTGGCCTCCGCAAGGAGCGTTTGCTTGATGGCGGCGCCGCCTTCGCCGCGATGTTCGTCGGCGACGCGCTTCATCCGCTCGAGCGCCCAGAAGAGGTTGACCGCCGTCGGCCGGCTGGTGGCAAGGTAGTCGGCCGTCTTGGCGACGCGCTCGAGGACCTCGTCCTCATCGTCCGGCGCGCTGCGGATGCCGAGGACGACGCCCATCCCGGCCGCCACCCCGATGGCAGGCGCCCCGCGCACGCGCAGCACCTTGATAGCCTCCCAGACCTGCTCGGCGGTCTGGAGGGCGAGCACCTTGAACTCGGCGGGCAGGAGGGTCTGGTCGATGATCTGGATGTGGCCGTCGAGGCCGCCTGCCCATCGGACGGTCTGTTCAGGCATCGGGCGCCCTCACGTTCTCGTCGGCCTCGGCCACCTTCCGGGCCAGGTGCGCCTTGTGCTGGACGATTTTCTGCCGCAGGTCTGCGTCGGTCCCGGCCAGGATCTGGGCGGCCAGGATAGCCGCATTGACCGGCCCGGCCTTCCCGATGGCGACGGTCGCCACCGGCACGCCGCTCGGCATCTGGACGGTCGAAAGCAGGCTGTCGATGCCGTCCAGGCTGCTCGTCCGGATAGGCACGCCGATGACGGGCAGCGGCGTGAGACTCGCCAGCACGCCCGCCAGGTGCGCTGCGCCTCCGGCGGCCGCAATGATGACGCCCAGGCCGCGTTCGGCCGCGGTCGTGGCGTACTGGTGGGCCACGTCGGGGGTGCGATGGGCGGAGATGACGCGGATTTCGTACGGAATCGCAAACTTCCGAAGCGTCTCGGCACACGGCTGCATTTTCTGGAGGTCCGAATCGCTGCCCATGACGATGCCGACGCGTGGGTTGATGGTCTCTTTTTCGCTCACAGAACCGCCCTCCACAAGGACCGCCGCGAGTATAGAAGGGGCTCTAGTGGGGTGTCAACCGCCTTCGGTGTGGAAAAGTGGGTCCGGCGATTTGACTTTGGCCGAAAATGTTGTATTTTTACAACGCACTTGCACTCGGGGATTCGCGGTTTTGCACCGCATTTGGGGGCACTGTGGCAGAATCGAAACAACCACGGCACGAAGTTTCGCCCACGCCGGGCGAGGCGAGCGGCATCAAACTGCTGGCCGATCTCGCCGCCCGTCTGGCTTCGCTCCAAGGCCCGGACGCCCTCCAGAGAGAGGCCCTGAAATATGCCCTCCAGATGTTCCGGTGCGCCAGCGGCGCCGTCTGCCTCTATGATGGCAGCGTGAGTCGCATCCGGCTGGGTCTGGCGGCCGGCACGGCCAAAGGCTTTCGGCCGGAGGAACTGCTCGACGTGGACCTCGTGCGCGAGGTCGTCCTCGGCGAGCGCCGGCCGCTGGTTCTCGACGATCCGGGTCTGACGCTGGGTTCCGAGATGGGCGGCTGGCGCGGATTGGCGGTGGTTCCGATCGCAGGGCCGACCCGTCTGCTGGGTGTGCTGGTCCTTGGCGACCTGGCCGACGGCGACGCCTTCACGCCGGGCGACGTGGCCCTGATGGCGGCGCTGGGCAACGTCGTGGCGGTGGCGGCCGAGACGACGCTCGTGCACGCGGAGTTCCGGCAGCAGATCCAGCGCCGCCTGAGCGAGGTGGGCGCCGAACTCGCCCGCGCCTCGGCGGAACTGAAGCGACTCAAAACGTTCAACGAGGAACTGTTCCAGTCGGCGCCGGTCGGCATTGTTCTGTTCGACCGGCGGTTCCGCGTGACGTTCCGCAATCGGGCCGCCGAACGCCTCTGGGCCGACGACCGCTCGGTCCTTGACGCCGTGCGGCGGACCGACGTGGCACGGCACGATCCGGAGTGGCAGAGCGGCCTGCGCGACGTGGTCAACATGCGGCGTCCGTGGCTGGCCGAGGGGGTGGTGCTGAAGCGGCCGGGGCGGGAGCCCGTGCGCGTGAACCTCTCGTGCTCGCCGCTGCTGAGCGGCAGGCAGGAGGTCGTGGGCGGCGTGCTGATCGTCGAGGACGTGACGCAGCGCGTGCGGATGGAGCAGCGTCTGGCGGTCTCGGAGCGATTGGCCGGCGTGGGACGGCTGGCAGCCATGGTGGCCCACGAGATCAACAATCCGCTCGACGGCATTATCCGGCTCGTCAAACTGGCAGGCCGGGCCGGCAGCACGGGCGAGGGCGAGCGGGTCGAGCGGTACCTGGCCGAAGCCAACAAAGGACTCCAGCGGATGGTCGTCGTCGTCCGCGACCTGCTGGACTTCTCGCGCAGCGCCGCCGGCGCCGTCGAGCCGATGCCGATCCAGGACATCCTGGCCGAAGCGGCCCGTGCGATGCGGCCGGCTGCCGGGAAGGGCGGCGTCGAGATCCTCGTGCAGTGCGACCCCGAACTCCCGGCGCTCAAGAGCGGCAGCCTGTATCACGTGGTGCTGAACCTTGTGAAGAACGCCGTTGAGGCAACGCCCTCGGGCGGACGCGTACGGGTGGCGGCGCGGGCCGAGGACGACGCCCTCGTCATCGAGGTGGCCGACACCGGGCCGGGCATCCCGCCGGAGGTGCTGCCGCGGCTGTTCGAACCGTTTTACAGCCTCAAGGCCATGGGCAAGGGCACGGGCCTGGGGCTCGTGATCTCCAAGGACCTGGTCGAGAAGCAGGGCGGAACGCTGACCGCCGCCAACCGGCCGGACGGCGGCGCGGTGTTCACCGTGCGGATTCCGCTTGCACCGGCCAGGTGACCGGTGGCGCAAGCGGCCAAAGCGGTGAACGCGGCCCTTCGGCGCCTCATCGTCGTCGTTTCGTCGTTTATTATGTATGCATCATTCATTAGTCATTAGGCATTAGTCATTAGGCATTTGTCATTGCCGTTGGAAGGAGGGGATGATGTCGAAGGTACGCATTCTGGTGGTTGACGACGACGAGATCATCGTGACGAGCCTGTCGGAGTTTCTGCGGCTCGAAGGGTACGGCGTTGAGGCGGCGAGCAGTTTCCAGGAAGCGTCGGCGCACCTTGCCGCCGGGGCCTTCCGGGTGGTCGTCGCCGACGTCTCCATGCCGGAGGTGGACGGCTTTGAACTCCTGAAGTTGGTCCGAAACCGTTACCCCGACACGGCCGTCATCATGATCACCGGCTACGGGACCATCGAGAGTGCGGTCGAGGCCATCAAGCGCGGCGCCTTCGATTACCTGACGAAGCCCATCATCGACGACGAGATCAAACTCGTGATCGAGCGTGCCCTCAAGCAGCAGATGCTGATGGAGGAGAACCGCTCGCTTCGCAGCCAGTTGGCCGAGCGGTACAGCCTCGGCAATATCATCGGCCATGATGAGAAGATGCTTAAACTCTTCGACACGATCGAGGCCGTCGCCGACACGCCGACGACCGTCCTCATCACCGGCGAGAGCGGCACGGGCAAGAGCATGGTCGCCCGGGCGATTCACCAGCGCTCCAACCGGCGAGCGGGGCCGTTCGTCGAGGTCGCCTGCGGGGCGCTGCCCGAGACGCTCCTGGAGAGCGAACTGTTCGGCCACGTCCGCGGCGCGTTCACGGGCGCCATCAGCGACAAGGCCGGCAAGTTCAAGCAGGCCGACGGCGGCACGGTTTTCCTGGACGAGATCTCCACCGCCACGCCCGCCCTCCAGGTCAAACTGCTTCGCGTGCTCCAGGATTTCGAGTTCGAGCCTGTGGGCGGCACAAGGACCCAGCGCGCGGACGTGCGATGCATCCTGGCGACCAACGAGGACCTGGACGAGGCGGTCCGTCGCGGCGACTTCCGGAAGGACCTGTATTGGCGAGTCAACGTGGTGACGATACATCTGCCGCCGCTCAGGCAGCGGATCGCCGACATTCCGCTTCTGGCCGAGCACTTCCTCGACAACCATTGCCGCCGCACCGAACGCAAGATCATCGGCTTCCAGGACGACGCCATGCGCCTGCTCCAGGGATACGGCTGGCCGGGCAACGTGCGGCAACTGGAGAACGTGATCGAGCGTGCGGTCATTCTGACCAAGAACGCCACCCTTGCCGTGGACGATTTGCCCGAGAACATGCGGCGTCCCGCTGGCGGCGAGGGCGGCGACGGGCAGATCCTGCCGCTGAAGAAGGCCCTCGAGAAGCCCGAACGAGAGATCATCCTGCGGGTGCTGAGTGCGTTTCAGGGCAGCCGCCAGGCCACCGCCGAGGCCCTCGGCATCAACCGCACCACGCTCTACAAGAAGATGAAGCGCTACAGCATCAAGATGGCCGAAGCGTAAATCGATTGCGGACTTGTCCTCCGAAGCCTTGGCGAAGGAGGATTGCGGATTTCGGATTGGCCGGACGTGACTGCGCGGCCGTCATAGCCGCAGCGACCGGTGCGAGCACGCCAAAAGGAGCGCGAGTTGAGACTGGGGCCATACGAGTTCAGCCTTCGCGAACTGGCCGGCTCGATGGGCGACTTTGGAACTCTCCTGCCGCTGGCTATCGGCTATGTAGCCGTCTGCAAGATGAACCCCGCCGGTCTGCTCATAATGATGGGGCTTGCCAACATCGTCACGGGGCTCATCTACCGTCTTCCGATGCCGATCGAGCCGATGAAGGTGCTGGCGGTGGTGGCCATCGCGCAGGCCTGGTCGCCCGAGAAGGTGTACACCTCGGCGCTGGTAATGGGCGTGGTCTGGGTCGTCATGGCTGCCACGGGTGCGATGAAGTACGTGGCGAGAGGGACGCCAGAGAGCGTCGTTCGCGGGATCCAGATTTCGCTCGGCGTGCTTTTGGCCATCGAAGCGATCAAGATGGTCAGTTCATGGTGGCTGCTTGGGCTTGCGGCGGTAATCATCATTCTGGTGCTTCGCGAGAACCGGTACGCGCCGGCCGCCGTCGTCCTGATCCTGCTGGGTATTGTCATCATGGCGGTGCGGGGACAGTTGGTCGACGTCGGTGGGGTATCGATTTCCCTGCCGCCGCTGACGATGGTTGACCTGCGCGAGATCTGGCCGGTTCTGCGCGACGGCGGTCTGGCTCAGATTCCGCTGACCGCTACAAACGCAGTGATTGCCACATCGGCCCTGATCTCTCAGTATTGGCCGGACCGTCGGGTCACGGAGCGGCATCTGTCGCTCAATATGGGCGTCGCGAACGTGATCCTGCCGTTTTTCGGCGGCATGCCGCTGTGCCACGGCGCTGGCGGACTTGCAGGGCAGTATTACTTCGGTGCCCGGACGGGCGGCACGAACCTGATTGAAGGCGCCATCGAGATCGTCCTGGGCGTGTTCCTGGCGGGTAGCATCGCGGGAATCTTCGCCGCTTTCCCGACAGCCATCGTCGGCGCGATGATGCTGCTGGTCGGGCTTCAGTTGGCGAAATCCGCTCGGGATCTGCGATGGAATCGTTCCGTGTTGACGGTGGCAGCCACGGTGGCCGGTTCGGTGGCGGTCAATATGGCGGTTGGTTTCGCGGCCGGGCTGGCGCTGCACTATCTAATCGTCGGCAGGTCCAGGGCGGCGCCGACGCGTGATGCGACGGGCAGATCCTGCCATTGAAGAAGGCACTCGAGAAGCCCGAGCGAGAGATCATCCTGCGGGTGCTGAGTGCGTTTCATGGCAGCCGCCAGGCCACCGCCGAGGCCCTCGGCATCAACCGCACCACGCTCTACAAGAAGATGAAGCGCTACAGCATCAAGATGGCCGAAGCGTAAATCGATTGCGGACTTCGGATTGACGGATAAGCGAGCGCGGCGGCTTGGGAAGGCCGCTTGCGCGCCATTTCCCCCCGGCTTACGGGAACAGCCTTGCCAGCAGTTCATCGCGCGACAGGCCAATGTGCGCGGCAACGTCTTTCAGAATGTTGCCGAGCGTACCTACCTTCAGCGGGTCGTGGTCGGGAATGGTCACATGGTGCTCGCCCTTGGGCAGGGAGGCCGTCAAGCGCATATGGCTGCCCTTCTGCCGGGCGACTTGGTAGCCGAGATGGCCCAGGGCCTTGGCGAGGTCTCGGCCCGAAAGGTCACGAGGCAGCCTCATAGGGCGAATACCTCGTCCTCAACGATGTGAAGGCAGATCATCTTCGGGCGTTGGCGCTCGTGCTCAAAGTGACAGAGCACGGCCTCGCGGACGTTGGCCTTGAGTTCTTGCAGCGTCTCGGCTTCGGTGAAGATCGATGCGCCCACCGCGCGCGCCGTGTATCCGCCGTCCGGGTCTTTCTCGACGTGAAACATGATCTCGGTCATGACCTTGCGTCCTCCGCGAAGCCACCAAGCATTCGAGTACGCAGCCCACTAACTACCCCATTATAACCGGAGTACCGCGACCGAACAAGACGCGGCGGTTATCGGCCACCTTTTTGAGGTGCACCATATCCTGTGCGCGGCCCGTACGGGCCGTGCGTTTTTCGAGCCCCGGCGCGCCGGACTTTGCGAGGGGGGCGGAGCGACCGGGCACGTGCTACGGCGCCGCCGGGAGAAACTCCCACACTTCCCACTGGGTGGCCCCCCTGCAGATCGCCAGGCGGTTGCCGGCCACGAACGCGTCCAGGTGCCGGCGCAGGTGCGGGCTCGTTTCATGCAGGACCACCGTTCCGTCGGCCGCGAAGCGCACCACGTCGGTGTGGTCCGGCGGAGGGAAGTCCCGGTGCGGTTCCGACCAGTTGAAGAGGGCGAACAGGCCGTCCTCGGCCGGGTACAGCCTGGGCGTTGGCCGGTGGGACGGCTTGGGCGGGTCGATCGCCTTCCGCACCTGCCATGTCCACTGCCACAGGGTGCGGCCGGAAGCAGCGTCGAGCGCCCACACGGTGCCGTCCACCGCGGCGTAGATGCGCCGGCCGGCGGGGTCCAGGCCCAGCGCCATGCGGTAATCGGCCCGCCTGAACCTTGGGCAGAGGGTCACTTCAAACATCGGCTTTCCTGTGTCGCGCTTCAGGGCCGTCACGCGCCCGGACCCGCTCCCGAGGACGACGAGGTCGTTGCCGATGGCGACCTGTCCCAGTTCGGCGTCCGGCCGCACCGTCCAGAGGCTTTTGCCGGTCGCGGCGTCGACACACTCCAGTTGGGTCGGCTGCCGCTGGTCCGGTACGAGCACCACGCCGTCCGCCTGGCGAAGGAGGGAGCGTTTGGGCGCGGAGGAATCGCTCGTCCACGGCGAGGTCTTGACCTGGCGGGTCCACAGCGTCTTGCCGGTGGTGGGGTCGAGGGCGTGCAGCGTGCCGTCTTCCTCGGCGGCCGTGATGACGGCGGGCCCGGCCGAAACGTACGACTCCGGGGCAAGGGAGAAGGGGCGTTTCCACGTCGGCTCTTTCTTGCCTTCCTCGTACAGGGCCGCCGTCCGGTCCTTGAGGGCGACGAAGACGCGGCGCTCATCGAGCGGGGCGAGGTCGCGGCACCGCTGCGGCATCGTCGTCCACGTGCGCCCGTCCTCCGAAAGCGGATCCCCCGCCTTCAGCCGGAAGCCGGCGTCGACGCCGAAGACGCGGCTGCCCCACAGCCGCGAGCCGCCCAACGTTCTTCCCATCCCCCGCAGGCGCACGGTGCGGATGCGGAGGTCGTCGCGGCGCGGCATCCACCAGACCTCCCAGTATCGGCGGCGAATGTCGGAGGCATGGATATGGCTGTACCCCGTGGTCGGGTCCAGGTGATCGACCGCCCATTGCAGAGCGGCCTGGGCCTCGTCGAACCGGCCGAGGCCCTTCAAGGCCATGCCGCGGTAGGTGGCCACAAGCACCTTCTGCCATTCTTTCTTGACTTCGTCCAGCGGGACATCGAGCAGCAGCCGGCAGGCCTCGTACCGCTCGGCGGACAGATACAACGGCACCAAGGCCAGGCGGAATCGCATCATATCCTTCGGAGGGGCCGGGGCTCTCTTCAGCCAAGCCTCCACCCGGTCACAGGTCTCCTGACGCAAGCGGAGCAGGTCCTTCGGTGAGGTCGTGTGGACAACCGGGGAGTGCATCGCCACCTCAATCGCCGCCAGCGCCTCTTCCTCGCTGAAGATCGGGCTGGGTTCGGCCGCGAACACCTGCGGCGCCATCCGGCTTAGGACGGGCGTGAGCGCGGTTCGCAGAGGGTCGTCGCCCGGCCTCAATTTCAGAAGCGCCCACAGATCGCGGACGATCTGCTCCTTGACGTCGGGCGGACAGCGCCTGTGCAGCGCCTCGCGGAGGAGGCGCTCGGCCAGTTCGGGGCGGCCCGCCAGGCGGGTGACCGCCTCGACCACCACGTCGGGCTGCTCGGGGGCCACCGCGCCGACGGCGGCCCAAAGCACGTGCCACCGGGGATCTTCCCATGGTGAAGCGGGACCGCTTCCCCAGTTGCCCATCATCTTGTCGACGAGCCGACGGATGGTGTTGGGCGCCTTGCCGCTTTCAAGGTCGGCCGCAAGTTCCCCGATCATCTCCCGCCGCGCCCGGTCGGTCGCCTCCGATCCGTTCGGGCCCAGGAGCCGCAGCGATAGGACGAGCCCGTAGGCTCGTTCGCCCGACAGCCGGCCGCCCCAGGAGAGGATGCGTCTCTCGCACTCCGGCCACGCGGCCTTGCCGAGCATCCTGAGGGCGCCGGACGTATCGCCAAACCTGTCGTTGTCGCGCAGCCGGGGCCGGTCCAGCAGAACGGGCGCGGCCGCCGGGTCGCCGATCTGTCCAAGGGCCCCGGCCGCGGCGAACGCCATCGGGCCGGACCCGCCGCTGGCGCGGAACGCCTCGACGAGCGGTCCGACGGCGGCACGGACCCGCTGTTGGCCCAGCGTCTTCGCCGCCTCCGCATCCAGCGGGGCCTTCAGGAGGGCCGGGATCCGCTTCTCGAACTCCGCCGAGCGCCGCACGCGGATGAGCATCGTCGCGCCGTGCAGCGTGTCGAACAGGTAGACGCCCGGCAGCGGCGGCCGGTTGCTCGTCAGGATGGTGAGGTCGAACGGCCCGTTCATACCGGGCGCGAGTTCGATCTTGTCGCGCTTCGGTTCGCCCATGTCGTGGGGGAACTGGAGCCGCTTGTCGTAGATGTCCCGGGCGGTGCTCCGGCTGTCGGCGTCAACGGGGTGCCACGAGCCAAACATGCCGCCGAGCGACAACGACAACCATTTCTCGTTCCCCTCGGCCAGGACGCGGAACCGCAGGACGATCGGCTCGCCCGCGTCGATCTCCGACGCCTCCGGGCAAACGGTCGCCTCGAGCCACACACCCCCCTCGCGGAGCGGTCCGGCCGTGTCCAACTTCCACGCAGGGGCGAACCGTTCCACCCACTCGCGGCGATCCTGGAGCGGGCGCTTCGCCATGTCGTAGGGCAGGCCCACACGGCTGAACTCGAAGCCGCGCCCGTCGTCGGTGGCGAAATCCTCCCAGGTGGCAAGGACCTCCAGCAGCGGCTCGCGGATGCGCGGCGAACGGATCTCGAGCAAGGCCCGCAGCGCCCAGCACCGCACCAGCGGATGCTCGTCCGTCAGCATCGGATGCAGCACCGGGATGAGCGCGGCGTCCGGTGCGCGGGCGATAGCCATCGCCGCCGCCGTCCGCACCAGCGGGTCCGCGTCGCGGGTGACCGCCTGCCAGTCGGGCGGCTGCTCGTCCAGTACCGGGTACCGCTGGAGCGCCGCGATGCGGTCCCATCCGTCGAGCGTGTAACCGGACGCCCACGGGTCGACCGCCGGCGCTTGGCCGTTGGCGCACATTGCCACAAGGATCGCGACGAGAACCAGCCCGACCAGCGCAAGAAACGGAAGCAGGCGTCTCATGAGTGCGTTCCTCGCATGAGTCCATGCGTGCCGATGGGCAGCGGCCTGCGCTGCGCGCCAACAGGCCGAACTCCTGCCACAGGGCTGCCGCCTTGACGAACGGCAGGTCAAGCGAATCGCCGCACAAATCACCTCCCTGCAAGAATACTGTTCGGACGTGGGTGTGTCAATTCTAGCCCACATTATTCGTGATGCCTCGTCGGCGGCGGCAACCCAGTACCCACGCCCGAACCGGCCACGCTCGCGCTGCTGGCCGTCGGCGGGCTCGGCGTCTACGTTTCCTATTCCCCATCCCCTATTTCCTATTCCCTGCCTTTTTGTTAGAACTCTAACAAAATCCTGGCCCTCCCTCCATTTTGTTAGAACTCTAACAACTTTTCGGCCTCTGCGGCCCCCGGTCCGGCCTGCCATTTTGGCATTGGTGACTTACGTCAATTTTGCCCCCTCAAAAACCCCTCAAAAACGGAACAAAACGGAACAAAAACGGACAAAAACGGACAAAAACGGACACATAAATCGCAAAAACGGAACAAAAACCAGCGCGTTTTGCCTTACCTATCTTAACATTCGACCCCCAAATCGCCCCTCACGGCCCAGAAACAAGGTTCAGGCCCAAAAAAAACGCGCATTTGCCCGTTTCGGCGAGGTGAAAATTGACGTAAGTCTTATAGAGCAGGCGGCATGTAAGCCAACCCGTCTTTGCCCTCGAGGTCGGCCAGCGGCCACTTGCCCCCGCTTCACGCCTGCTCAGGCCGCCGCGCACACTTGCAGGTGGCGGATCTCAGATTCCGGATTTCAGATTGCCGCATCTCGCGGCGGCTTGCGGAGTGCCTTGCCGGATGTCTATACTATGTGCCCCGGTACGGTCCGGCCGCGGCACCCTGGCCCGTACGGGCCGTGGCTCGACCGCGAGCCGACCGGCTTCTGAAACGCGGGACAAAGCAATGGGCACCGGCGACATGAGACGCGAGACGGAGTCGCTCCGGCAGGCGCGCGACGACCTGGTCGCGCAACTGAAGCACCGCACCGAGGAACTCGAGCGGGTCAACAAGGCCCTGCGGGCCGAGATCGCCGAACGCGAACGGGCCGAAGGCCAGCGCGAGCACCTGCTGAAGCGGCAGGAGCGCTACGCCAACCTGCTCCGCAAGGCGGGAAACCGGCTGGAAAAGCGGGTAGCGCGGCGGACGGCCGAACTGGCCGACGCCAACGCGGCGCTCGAGGAAGAGATCGCCGAACGCCGGCTCGCCCAGGAGGGACTCGAGGCCGAACGGCGCCGGCTCTTCTCCGTCCTCAACATGCTGCCCGGATTCGTCCTGCTTCGTGCCGGTGACAGCACGATCCGTTTTGCCAACCATCGGTTTCTCGACATCTTCGGCGACCCGGCGGGAAGACCTTGCTATGCCGTCATGCGCGGCCGAGACACGCCCTGCGACGTGTGCTACGCCGCCGAGGTCATGCAGACGGGGGAGCCGCGAGAGTGGATTTGGACCAATGTCCGGGGCCGCGACTATCACGTGTGGGCGTACCCCTTTGCCCAGAGCGACGAGCCCCGACTCGTGCTGGAACTCGCCGTCGACATTACGGAGCGCCGGGAACTGGAGCGGGAGATCCTGGAGATCAGCCGCGAGGAGCAGCGGCGCATCGGCCGCGACCTGCACGACGTTCTCGGCCAGAATCTGGCGGGCATCTCGTTCCTCTCGAAGGCGCTCTCGCAGAGGCTGGCGGCGGCATCGTCGCCGCAGGCCGACCAGGCCGCCGAGATCTCGAACCTGGTCAGCGAGACCGTGGCGCAGACCCGGGCGATCTCGCGGGGGCTGTGCCCCGTGGAACTCTCAGAGGGCGGCCTGAAGAACGCTCTGGAGGAAATGGCGGCCGGTGTCGAGGAGGTCTTCGGCATCTCGTGCGACTTCGAGTGCGGGCTGGCGGCGGCCTTTGGGCGCATTGTGGCAACCCACCTCTACCGTATCACACAGGAGGCCGTCAACAACGCCACACGGCACGCCCACCCGAAGCACGTGTGGATTACGTTGGCCGAGAAGGGCGGCGGGGTCGTCCTGACGGTTCGCGACGACGGTGCAGGGCTGCCCGACGATGCGGCCGCGAAGGGAGGAATGGGGCTCAGGATCATGAAGTATCGCGCGGATATCATCGGGGCATCGCTTGACGTGCGCCGCCGCCCGGAGGGCGGAACCGTGGCGGTGTGTACGCTGCCGGCAGAGAGAGCCGACGGGAGGCAATGAGCGCCATGGCAAGAAGACCAGGAACCACGAAGAGGCGGCACAAGGCCCGGGGGAAGGCCCGGGTCCTGGTGGTTGACGATCACCCGGTTGTCCGTCAGGGGCTTCGCCTGCTGATCGACCACGAATCGGACCTGGAGGTCTGCGCGGAGGCCGAGACGGTTGCCGACGCGCTGGAGGCCATCACGAAGCACAAGCCCGACGTTGCCGTCGTGGATCTTTCTCTGAGGGGCACGAGCGGCCTGGAACTCATCAAGGATATCCGCGTCCGGCATGCCGACCTGCCCGTGCTGGTGCTCTCGATGAGCGACGAGAGCGTGTACGCCGAGCGCGTGCTTCGGGCCGGCGCGAGCGGGTATCTGATGAAGGAGGCGGCTACCGATGAGGTGCTGACGGCCCTGCGGCGCGTCCTGGACGGCGGCATCTACCTGAGCGATGCGATGGCGTCGCGCCTGCTCGCGCAACTCGTCCGGGGCGTGCCGGCAGACGGCGGGTCTCCGGTTGACCGGCTCAGCGACCGTGAACTGGAGGTCTTTGGCCTCATCGGCCGGGGGCTCGGCACCGGCGAGATCGCAAGGCGGCTGCACCTGAGTCCGAAAACCATCGAAACGTACCGGGCGCACATCAAGCAGAAACTGAACCTCGCCGACGCGGCCGAACTCCTGCAGCACGCGATTTACTACGTCCGGGACAGCGAAGGCGGGTCCTGACAGGAGCGTGCGTGTATCTGTTTAGCGTGCTCTCGAAGCGATGTCATTTCGACTGAGGCCGTACGGCCGAGCGGAGAAATCTCGTCGTCCGGACACGGATAACGGCGAGATTCCTCGACCCTGGCTGGGCGCCGTGGCGACCGCTCGCTCGCTCGGAATGACACGCTAAACACGTACGCGTGCCTGACCTTCCGCGGCGCGTCTCCCGTGCCATCCGACCTGCCACGTGCCACACGGGGCCCCGGATCACGTCGTGATGGGCTCGGCCGATCTTTCCTCCCGGCCGCCATCGGGGTTTTCCCCGATGCGAACTTGGGCGCTTTCCACGATACCCGAAACCGGTGCGTCCCGGATTGTCCGCCGCAGGCGAGTGTGCTTTACTTAGTGTAGGCAGCGGACGCCTTACATGGGCCGCGTGGGCCGGGGGGGGAAAGAGCCGGTGGCGTCAGAGGCGTTCGATCCGAGCACGTCGCAGCATCTAGCAGAGGAGCACATCATGCCTTCACGAAACGCTGTGGCCGACCTGACGGTCGGAGCGGTGGTCAAGGCGGTTGACCACCTGGTGCTGGCGCCGGACCAGACGTTCCAGGACATCGAGCGGGCCTGTCGCGACGCGGTCGCGTACAAGTTCGCCTCTGTCTCCCTGCCCCCGTATGCCGTGTCGTACGGAGCGCGGCTGCTGCGCGGGACGGGCGTCGCGATCTGCGGCACGGTGGGAATCCCGCTCGGCTATTCGGGGTTGCGCGCCAAGTGCGACGAAGCGAGCACGTCGGTCGAGGCCGGGGCCGGCGAGATCGACATGGCCATCAACCTGGTGGCCATGAAAAGCAGCCGATACGCCGACGTCCAGAAAGAGGTGGCCGCCGTACGCCGACTGGCCACCGGCTTGGTCCTCAAGGCGACGCTGGAGTGCTGCTACCTGAACGACACCGAGAAGATCCGCGCGGCGAACTTGGCGCTGGACGCCGGCGCCGACGTCATCAAGACCCATTCCGGCTTCGGCAAAGGCGGCGTGAGGCTGCACGACGTTCAGTTGCTGAAGAGGGCTCTGGGGATGTCGGTTGAGATTGAGGCAGCCGGCGGCATCACGCGGTTCAAGCAGTTTCACGACATGCTCTGCGCCGGCGCGACGCGAGTCGGCGTCGAGGCGGCCGTCGCCATCATCAAGGACTTCTACAGGTGGGAAGCCGCGTAGGTGGCCCGGCGCCTCGACCCGACGCCGTCCCGCGCGGGGCGAGAGCGCCTGCGGCAGGAAGGAGACGCCGGATGGTTCTTACAAGCCAGGACTTGCTCGCGGGGGTGAACAAGCCTGTGGACCCCTGCAACCTCACGGACCTGGAGAAGAAACATCTGCCCATCATCACCGCGCCCGACCGGGTCAAGGCGGGCGAGTGGTTCGACGTGACGGTGGAGGTGGGCAAACTCATGGCACACCCCAACGAGCAGGACCATTTCATCCGGTTCATCGACCTGTACGCGGGCGATAAGTATCTCGCGCGTCTGTCACTGGCGACCGCTACGACGTGGCCGGTTCTGAGGGCACGCGTTCGACTCGGCAAGAATCTGGGGCCGCTGCGAGCGCTCGACGTCTGCAACCTCCACGGCGCCTGGGAAGGCGCGAAGGACATTGAGGTTGTGTGACGTACCCCCTCCCCCCCCGTGCGCGCCGGCGGTCCCGCGTGCAGGCCGCCGGTCCGCCGTCTCTTTCCGCCGATGAAGCCGCCTTGCTGCTTGACGCCGCGTGGTATGGCAACTAGGGTGACATGTGATGTCCCATCGGCGCTGCGAAAGAGGGCGGGCATGAAGCGCGAGATCAAGGTGGCGGCCGTTCTCCTTCCGCTCCTGGCGGGCCTGGCGGTGCGGTCTGCGGCAGCGCCGGCCGCTGCAGAACCGGCTCCCGAACTCGACGTCGTGGTCGAGACCAACCTCCGCCAAACGGCCGAGCATCGCAAGGCGTACCTGGAGACCATGCTCGAACTGGCGAGGGGCGCCCTGGGCGGTCTCGTCTCCCCGCGGATGCGCGACCCCGCAACGCCGCCCACCGACGGTGCGGCGAGGTATCGGCTCTTCATCCGGCACCAGGGCACGGTCGAGGTCCAGCAGAACGCCTCGCCGGCGAAAACCGTAGGCCACGCACCCGCAGGTGTCTGGAAACTCGTGGCACGGCAGAAAGGGAAATTCATCTTCCGCCTCGCGAAGTGGACGGGGGCGAGGTACCCGACGCTGGACCACTGGTCGAGCGAGTCCGCTACGTCACACGTCCTGCCGGTCCCCGCCAACGTGACGACCGACGACATGGTCTACCTCCGCAACGAGGCCCTTCTGGCGGCCATGCCGGAGGCCGTCTCACGAGGTATCCTGGATCGCATTCTGCCGATTCAACTGGCCGAGACCTCGGGCGACCCGGGCAAGCCGAAGGCCTACACCGTCACGGTCGAGAACCGCTCCGGGTGGGCGCTCCGAAAACTGGCGGTCGATGTGGTCTGGTGCGAGCAGGCCGGCAAGAACCGGTACCGTTACTATGCCGAACCGCGGTACGAGGGGCTGCTCGCCCCGGGCAAGAAGATCGAACTGAAAGGCACGGCCGCGCTGGCCCCGTCACCGTTGGCGTGGGATTACAGCCTGCCCACTCAGATCAGGGCCGCGCCGACGTTTGTGCCGGGCCGGCTCGACGCGGCGGAAGCAAAGTAGGGGGGCCGCAGTCCGGCTATTGCGACGTCGCGGAAAGGAGCGCTGCGCATGGGAAGTCTCCGATGGCGGATGGCGCTGGTCCTTACGGCTCTCGCCCTTCCGGTTGCGGCGGCTGCGCAGGGCAGGAAGCCGAACGCCGAAGTGGACGTCCTCGTTAAGACCAACCTGCGGATCGCCCCGGAGCACACCGAGAAGTACAAGTCGATGCTGGGCGCATACGCTCGCCAATGCTTGGGAGGACTGGCGGCCAAGCCCCGGAAGGACGCACCGACGCAGCCGGAAGACGGCGCGGCCTACTATCGGCTCGCCGTCGTTCATGCGGGGTCGATCGTGGTGGCGAACTCGCCGAAGAGCGACAGGGCCGCCGACCGATCCGAGGGGTCGGTCCGTTATCTACTGGCCCGGCAGAAGGGCCGATTCCAGTTTGACCTGACCAGGTGGACGGGCAAGGCTTACGAGAGCGTTGACAAGTGGACCAGCGATTTCTCGACGGTACATTACACGCCGGTCTCGCCGGATATGACCCGCAGCGACATCCCAAAGTGGCGCAAAGAGGCACTCATGCGGGCGTATCCCAAAGCCGTCAAGGACGGTATTCTGGAACACATTCTGCCCATCAAGGTCGTGCGCACCTTCGGCCAGCCCGGCGGCACGCAGAGCCTTATCGTCACCCTCGCCAACGAGTCCCTTTGGCCGCTCAAAACCGTGAAGATCGTGATCCTGTGGCCGCAGCAGCACGGCAAAGAGGCCTACCGCTATCGTGCGGAACTCAACTACAGCGGGCTGCTGATGCCCGCAGAAAAGACGACACTGAGAGGGAAGGGCACGGTCATGGCAGGCGCGTACCGCTATGAACTAGCCATACCCATGCAGATTACGGCCACGCCGACGTTCGACCCGAACCGGGGGCCGTTGTGGCTCCGCCGTCAGGTTGAGGCGATGAAGAATTCCGCAACGCGCTCTGCGGCTGTCAGGGTCATGGAACGCTCACTGGGATGGTTGACCCCCGTCGAAACGAAAACGGCCGTCTCGGCGCTGATCCAACTCCTGGCCCGCGATGCGCCAAAAGGCGAAGCCGACGTTCCGAAGGGCGCACGAGTCCTGCTCGAGAAGATCGGCCGGCCGTCCGTCCCGCTCCTCTCCGACGCTCTCACGCACGACAATCCCGGCATCCGTCTCGGTGCTGCGTGTGTGCTTCAGAAGATCAGGGTGACCGACCGGACGGTACTCAGCCGCCTGCGCGATGCGCTGAAGGACGACTGCCGGCCGGTTCGCGCCGCCGCCGCCAAGGCGCTCGAAGCAAGCGGCCGGACGGTGACTCCCGAGTGAGCGGCGGGCCGGGCTTAGAGCAATTCACGATTGCGTGTAGCACATTGCGCGGCGGGTCTCCCGACCCGCCGCGCAACGGCAAAAATGGGCTCTTGAGCGCGGTGGGTCCGGAGACCCACCGCGCAAAATGGCGAAGTGGCGCTGTAGTGTTAGATGAAGTACCGCATGGAAGTCTTCTTGAATTCCCGGACGGAGAATAGAACCGCGTAATCCGTGAGGCCCGCGTCCTCGGCCAGGCGCTCGACCGTCCGGCGGACCGCGTCTTGCGAACGGCCGTGCGTCATGGCGAACAGGTTGTACGGGAAATCGTGAAGCGGCGGCCGACGGTAGCAGTGGCTCACCTCCGGGTGCTTCGCCAGGGCCTCCCCGGCCGCGTCAACCTTCTCGGGCGGCACGCAAAAGACGGCCAGCCCGCCTGCGCGGTAACCCAACTTCTGGTGCTGCACCACGGCACCAAAGCGCCGGATCACGCCCGCATCGACCCACTCGCGAATCTGTTCGACGACCCTGGCCTCCGGCCATCCCAGACGCTCGGCAATCGCGGCGAAGGGATCGCGCTGCGGCCGAAGGCCCTCCTGAATGAGCCGGACGAACTCCTTCTGCTCGTCGGTGAGGGCAGCCGGTTCCGTCGGCGCCCGGCGCCCGTTGCGCGGCCCGTACGGGCCGCGCTCCTGCCCGCGCTGCCGCTCGCCGTCCGTCAGGTCGAAATGGACGCGAATCTTGTAGACCGCCAGGGCGGGGAGGCTGTGAAACTCCGAGATGCCGGTTTCCGAGCGCAGCCGCTCAAGGGTCCCGTCCAGGGCGGCCTGCGACGCCTCGGTCAGCGTGAACCAGAGGTTGTACGCACCGCGGCGCGCGTAGTTGTGCGTGACCCCGGCCAGCCGGTTGACCGTCGCCGCCACCTCGTCGAGGCGGTCCGTGGGGATCTTGGCAGCCACGAGCGTCGAAACGTATCCCAGGCGCCGCGAATCGAACACCGGACCCAGACGCCGGATCACGCCGTCGGCCAGCAGGCGGTCGACCCGATCGATGACCTCGGCGGCTCCGATGCCCAGCCGCGCGGCCGCGGCGTCAAACGGATGCTCCGTTACGGGCAGGTCCGATTGGATCGCCGTCAGGATTTGCTTGTCGAGGTTGTCCATGCTATCAACAGAACACCGGCGTGAACCCGCCCGGTACCCGTACGGGCCCGTTGGGCTTTACGGCCCCGGTACGGGTCCGTATGGCCAGGGACTTCGGGCCGGCCGACGCCGCGCTACGCCCCCGTCTCGCACGACACGATGGCATTTACCAGGCCCGGGATGGTGTGCGGATCGGCCTCGACGGTCGGTTCCAGGCCGGCCTCGCGAAGCGTCGCGGACGTCGTCGGCCCGATGCTGGCGATGCGGGCACGCGACGCGCACACGCGGTCTTTCCCGACGGCTCCGATGAAGTTCCCGACCGTTGAGGAACTCGTGAACGTCAGCCAGTCGATCTCATCCGCTTCGAGCGCCTCGGCCACCACGTCGCAACTCGCCGTGTCGGGCACCGTCCGGTAGGCGACGACCTCGCGGACCTCGGCGCCTTGGGCGGCCAGGGCCTTGGGCAGTTCCTTCGGCGCGATGTCGGTGCGCGGCAGGAGGATGCGCAGGCCCGCCAGGTTGCCGGTCGCCGCGAGCGCCTCGGCGACGGCTGCCCCCGTGAACGTCTCGGGCTGAAGGTCCGGCCTGAGGCCGAACCGCGCCAACCGCTCGGCCGTCGCCGGGCCGATGGTTGCGATGCGTGCGGACGCGAGCGCGCGGGCGTCGAGCCCGGCATCGGCCAGCGCCTCGAAATAGGCCTCCACGCCGTTGACGCTCGTGAAGACGATCCAGTGGAAGGATGCGGCGTGGCGTGCGGCCGTCTGGAGCGCGGCCGGATCGTCGGGCGGCTCGATGCGGATGGCGGGCGCTTCAAGCGTCTCGGCGCCCGCGGCCTCGAGCCGCTTCGCCAGTTCCGACGCCTGGGCCCGCGCTCGCGTCACCACGATCCGCCGGCCGAACAGCGGCCGCCGCTCGAACCACTGCAGACGATCGCGCAGCACCACCACGTCGCCGACGAGAATAACGGCGGGCGGCTCCAGCCCCGCCTGCTCGGCGGCCTGCGGCAGCGTCGCGAGCGTGCCCGTGATGGTTTGCTGCCGCGGGGTGGTGCCCCGGCGGATGGCAGCGGCCGGCGTCTCGGCACTGCGGCCGTGGGCGATGAGGTTCGCCGAGATGGCCGCCAGGTTCTTGACGCCCATGTAAAACACGAGCGTTCCCGGCCAGCGGGCGAGGGCGTCCCAGTCGAGGGCCGAGTCGGTCTTGTCGTCGGCCTCGTGGCCCGTGACGAGGGCAACGCCGCTCGCCATGTGGCGATGCGTCACGGGGATGCCGGCGCAGGCGGGTGCGGCGATGGCGGCCGTGACGCCGGGCACGACCTCGAAGTCGATCCCCGCCTCGACGAGCGCCAATGCCTCCTCGCCGCCCCGGCCGAAGACGTACGGGTCGCCGCCCTTGAGGCGGACGACCGTCGCGCCAGCGCGGGCCTTTTCGACGAGCAGCGCGTTGATTTCCTCCTGCGAGAGGGTGTGCTGCGCGGCGCGTTTGCCCACGTAAATCCGCTCGGCCTCCGCGGGAGCGTGGTCGAGCAAACGCTCCGAGATAAGCGCGTCGTACACCACCACGTCGGCCAGGGCGAGGACCTCGCGGCCGCGGAGCGTCACGAGCCCCGGGTCACCCGGTCCGGCGCCGACCAGATACACACGTGCTTCGCTCATCCGATGCCCCTGCTCCTGTTCGGGCACGGCCCATTGTACCAGCGGCGTTGACGTGCGCGTGCGAAATCTTCTTGTCCTGTCTCCTTGGGCGTGGCAACAATTTCCGGCGGCCGGCTTGATTTTGCACCGGATGTGTGCTATACTTGGAGTGAAGACAAGTCCGAAGACGCCGTGGGGGCGACTGGCTTCGACGGGGCCTTAGAGGGCTTGGAGTTGCGCGAAGAGGTTGTCGGCCACCTCTTAAAACTGCCGGCAAAACCAAAATGCCAATTCTAACATGGCAATGGCTGCCTAAAAACGGGTAGTCACGTCCTCTCGGGTTCGCCCGCGGGTTCGGGTAAGGGCGTCACAACGCGGGCTGGTCGGCTAGTCGGCCGGGTGCGACGCCGACGAGAACCTAGTCCCGGCTGGGTCCAAGCGTAGCCTGTCGGTCGGCGCCGCACGGACCGAGATCAAAACGATCGACTATTCGCGTAGACGCTTCAAGTCACAGGCATCCGGACGTGGGTTCGATTCCCACCGCCTCCACCATTTCTATATCTATATCCGCGTTTTTGCCGGCGTCAGGGGCGGCGGTAAGTTAGTTGCTGCCGCTCGCCCAAGAGCCATGGCGGACAGGGCGGGTAAGTAATCTCATTCCTCAAAACACATCGGGATTCACCACCAAGTCTTCATCGGCGGGAACTACAACCTCGCGTGTTTTGTCGCCACAGTGCAGCGTGACTTTGCCGCCGGCTTTAGAGCGCAGACGAACCGAGGTGAGTTTGCCCTTGTCCCATGCGATATCCACCTCAAAGCCGCCGCGGGCGCACATGCCAGTCACCTTTCCCGACGGCCATGCGGCAGGCAGCGCCGGAAGCAAGTCTATCCGGCCGGCGTGTGACTGCACCAGCATCTCGCAAATGCCTGCCGTGATGCCGAAACTCCCATCCAATTGCATCGGAGGATGGGTGGCTATCATGTTCGGGAGCAGATTATATTTGATCAGACCGTCAATCATATGACGGGCTGTGTCGCCATCGCCCAGCCGCGCCCAGATGGCACACCGCCAAGGCCAGGTCCAAGAGCGTCGCGCGTCGCCCGTTTCACCGCGTGCCCGCAGCGATACCGCTGCCGCCTGCGCAAATTCAGGTGTCCGCGCCGGCGAGATCTGCCGTCCCGGATAGATGGCAAAGAGATGTGAAGTGTGCCGATGATTGTCTTTGGGATTGTCACGATCCTCCATCCATTCCTGCAGTTGTCCCCATTTGCCAATCCGCGGACCAACCAGACGTTTATGCAATTCCGAAATACGATCGCGAAACGCGGAATCCACTCCGAGGGCCTTCGTCGCTTCAATGGTATTCTGGAACAAGTCCCAGATGATCTGCTGGTCATAAGAGACGCCATCCTCTCGCGGCCCATGCTCCGGCGACCAGCCCTTCGGTACGACCAGTCCGCCGTCCGGGAGTTCTTTCAGGCGGTCTACCCAGAAATGGCATACCTGCTTCATAAACGGATAAGCGGTTTCGCGAAGGTATTTCTTGTCTTGTGTAAACGCGTAATGCTCCCAGAAATGCTGGGCGTGCCAGGCGCTTCCGGGCAAGTTCCATCTCCATCCGCATCCGCCGAATATGTTGTTGACGGTTTGAAACGTGAACCCCGGCACGTCGCCGAAATGCATATGGGTCGCCTTGCGCCACAGGGGGACCGTGGCCGTCCAGAGATCGAACAACGGAATATGGCATTCCGGCAGATTGGCCGGCTCAGCCAGCCAGTAGTTCATCTGGACGTTGATGTTGCTGTGGTAATCACAATGCCACGCCGGTCGATTGCTGTCGTTCCACACGCCCTGCAAATTGGCGGGCAATGCGCCTGGTCGCGAAGATGCGATGAGAAGGTAGCGGCCGTATTGGAACAGCATTTCGGTCAGGTCCGGATCGTTAACGCCGTTCCCGCGTGCCTTGATTCGCTTGTCGGTCGGCAATGCCGCCTGCGCAGGGCCGGTCTCGCCGACATCAAGCTCGAGACGATTGAACAGGGATTGATGATCGGCTACGTGATTTTTCAGGAGTTCACCGTAGTTTTTTGCCGACGCCGCATCGATGCGGGCGGCGACGCGCTTGTGCGGATGCTCGCCCATCCAGCCTTTCGTATGATCCATCACATAACTGGTGTCGGCGGCAAGCACGAGGATCAGGGCATTGCAACTCTTGAATGTGAACGTGCCGTCTTTGGATGTGACCTTGCCGCCGTCATTCACAACGTGGAGCTGCGATTCGTACTCCAGCCCGTTCTCCAAGGCGCCTTTGGCGGTCAATCTCGCTCCGCGGGCCACGGTTTGCGCTTCATGGGCGTCCTCCAGGGCAATGGTTCCGGAATACCGCCCCGGCGCATTCGCTTCCAAACGCATCATGATGACCTTGGCCGGATAACTACAGAACGTCTCCCGGGTAAACCGCACACCCTCTTTCGTGTACGACACGGTATGGACGGCGCGCGATAGATCGAGTTGGCGCCTGTACCGTGCCGCCCCGCCATGACCATCAAGGGATATATATACGTTTCCGAAATTCTGATAGAATCCCATCCCCTCCGCCAGATAGGAGACGTTGTGAGACACCCCGGGCTTCTTGCCGACCAGGTTCTCGTCTCCTGTCCACAGGCTGTCCACGTTGAATTGAATACGCTCCTTTTCAACGCCTCCGAAGATCATACACCCCATTCGGCCGTTGCCCAGTGGCAGCGGTTGACCCTGCCAATGCTTCGCCGGCTGCTCATACCATAGCTTCATATCTGCGGCATCAGTTGCCCTGGCTTTCAAGTTGCCGGCATCAACGACGCCACAAACACATATAACCAGCATTACAACCACCAATACTCTCATGTCATTACTTCTTTCTTCTGTTGGACTCTCGCAGCATTGCGTGATATTGGATATCCCGCCCAGGCTCGGACTTCGGCGCGGTACGTGCCGATAGCCCGGAGTGCCTTGTTCTTGAATCCGTGTTCCGGTTGCACTTCTTTCAGCCATTCATCGTGTAAGGCGAGCGGCAACAACAAATCTGCCGTCGGGTTGGCTTTGCCGACCGGATAGGCCGGCGCGCGAGCAACCGTTGCCGGCACGGGTTCGAGTATAGTCATCGCGAGAACGCGGTCAACGAACAAATCCATCCACGCTAATACTACAACGCTACAAGGGCATTTTGCGCGGTCCGTACGGATCGCGCACGAAGTAGCGTTGTAGTGCTAGCCCGTACTGCTCCCCGTGAAGATGTTCCAGCCCTGGAACGCGAAACGTGCCCAGCAGGTGGACGCCAGCGCCCAACCGTTGACAAGGTCGTATTCGCCGGTGCCGACGCCCGGAACCGGTGCGGCCACCAGGCCAAGGCCGTCGCCGTTCGGGGCGTGCAGTTGGATGTTGACAAGTTCGCCGACCAGGAAGTCCGCCAGATCGTGATCGGTTTCACCGTCGTTTGCTTTGTCGAGCACCAGATCGTAGGCCGCTTGTTCGTCGGCCGTGAGCGTCGCGCGACCGGGCAGCGCCGCAAGAATGGCGCCGTCGCCCAGTTTCCGGGCGATGAGGGCCATGTAGGCCGTCGCTTCCGAACCGATGCCGTCGCGCCGGCTGGTCAGGCTGTCGTCGGCGACCGCGCGGAAACCCGGGTCGAAGCCCGTGTAAGTGCGGCCCGTCGCGTCCGTCGAGGTGGCGAGGAACTCCAACAGGTCGAAGGCAACATCCCGATCGTCCCCCCGCCCGAGCGAACTCCACGCGCCCGTGTCCAGAGACACCAGGTCTTTGTTGATGTCGTTAGCCAGGCCCGTCCCTGCGCGGAAGTACTGCCAGTCGTCGCGAATCCAGGGCAGTGTTGCGAATCGTTCGTTGGCGCCGTACATCTGGTTGCGGAAGTGGTCCGCCCAGTCGCGCCACGCCTCCCATTTCGCCTTCAACGCCGGATCCGCTTCCGCATCGGCCATGCGACCAAAGGCCGCGGCCAGGTCGATGTTGTGCTCCGTGGCCCGTACTTGCCCGATGGCGGCGTCCTCGCTCATGGCGAACCCCCGAAGCGGGTCAGGTCGGCTGCGGCTGCGGCCGACGTAAAGCAGCAGTTCCTTGGCGGTTTTGCGGTAGTCCGCCGCCCGCTCCGCTTCGCCGTGTTCTTCGGCGGCGTCTGCCGCACGCAGAAGGGCCAGCGCCGCATACGCCTGATTGCCGCTGCTCGCGTTGTCGAAGCCGGCTGTTCGCACCGTGATCTTCGTTGCGTCGCGGCTGGTCGCCACGGTGCCGGCCTGGTATGCGTCGCGAAGCGGCGCCGGTGTCAGAGCCGGGAACTCCGGGTCGGCCGCCACGCCGGCATTGTTGGGGTCGTGGTCCTGGAGCAAGACGAGCGCGTCGGCGATCTGGAAGGCCCGGGCGCGGCATTCGGCGTCCGGGTTATTACCCATCAGCAGGGTCTCGATGGCCAGGGCGTTGTCGTAAACGAACGCGGCCCGCTGGACGAACCGGTAGGTCGGGTCCTTCGTCCGGTCGAAACTGGCAAGAAGGCCGGGCCGCAGCCGCGACGGGTCGCCGGTCCATCGGCCGAGAGCCGAACCCAGATGGTTCTTCAGGCTCGCAAGCGTCATCGCGCCAAAGACGGTCGGCGCCGCAGGCGGGGGATCACCTACCTCCGACACCAGATCGCAGGTCGTCCTGGGCCATCGCCTGATGGAATCGAAGGTGATATGGTTCACCTGGCCCGCGCCCTCCACCGCGATGAGCCCGACCGGCAGATCGCCATGCAACCAACGGATGAGCAGGCTGCTGGTGGAAATGCTGCTGACGTCAGGCAAATGCAGGGACGTGGCGATATGGCCGATCATAACGCTGCCCACCGGGCCCGTGATATCCCAGGCGCTGTCGTGGAGTTCACCGGAGATCCGCGCGCTGCCCAGTGTCTGGTTCCGCCGCCCGGTGGCCTCGGGATCGCCCGTCAGCGTGAGCGCCGCGCTGAAGTCGCCGGGAATATCCTCCGTGCCCCGCCGCGGGTTGCCGCGCCGGCCCGCAACGTTCAGCGACCGGAGCGTCTTGGCCGTCACCCCGCCGCCGGCCCAACGCAGGGCCGATAACGTCCCCAACGCCCCGTCCACCGTTACCGTGGCGTTCGTCACGTCGCCCAATCTGAGCGACCGAACGTCGGAGTGGACATCGAGCGTCCAGCCGTCGGCCTCGCCGGAGACCGACACCGTTCCCACGTCGCCGGTGATGTCCCAGGCGCTGTCGCGGAGTTCGCCGGAGATCCGCGCGCTGCCCAGTGTCTGGTTCCGCCGCCCGGTGGCCTCGGGATCGCCCGTCAGCGTCAGGTTTACACCGAAGTCACCGGGAATATCCTCCGTGCCCAGCCGCGCGTTGCCGCGCCGGCCCGCAACGTTCAGCGACCGGAGTGTCTTGGCCGTCATCCCGCCGCCGGCCCAACGGAGGGCCGACAACGTTCCCAATGCCCCGTCCACCGTTACCGTGGCGTTCGTCACGTCGCCCAATCTGAGCGACCGAACGTCGGAGTGGACATCGAGCGTCCAGCCGTCGGCCTCGCCGGAGACCGACACCGTTCCCACGTCGCCGGTGATGTCCCACGCGGCCCCCGTCAGGCTGCCGGCGATCCTGGCATTTGTAAGCGTCTGGCGCGGGTCCCCTTCGCCGCTCAGCAGGAGGTCGGCTTGAAAGTCGCCGGGAACGTCCGGTATGCCGCGCCTTGCGTTGCCACGCTGGCCGTTGATCGTAAGGCTGCCCACCGACGGGGCGTCGATGACGTCGGGCGCTGCGTCGTTATCGAGCCACGCGATGGCCCTCAGGGACCGGATCGGGACCCGGGAGTTGATCGTCAGGTCCTCGACCAGGCCGAACGTCATGCTAATCCCCGCCCGTGGACTGTCGGACGGTCCAATGCGGATGGTGTGCTGATCGGCCACGTCCCCCAGCATCAGGCTGCCCAGACTTCCCGTAACCTCCAAGTCGCCCAGCAAATCGGTCGTCCTGGCCATCAGGCTGCGCAGCGAGCCATCCACGAGGATGTCACCGACCGCCGTCCGAGCCCCGGCCCCCTTGGTCAGGATGGTCAGAGAAGACCTGTCCGTCGTGCCGAAGAGCACGATTCCTATCGCATCCCCGTGTCCGTCGGCAGGAAGGCACACCTCGCCCGTTCCCGGCCCCGCCAGCGACACCGTGACGCGGTCGCCGCTCTCGTCCGTGAACTCGGCCCTCGTCTTGCCGCCGAAGGGCTTGACAATGTCCGTGCCGGTGGTGAAGAGAATGTCCGACTCCGTCCAGGCCAGGACGTGGACGTCGGCGCTGCCGATCCGGTCGGTCCGCTGGTTGTGAAA
This sequence comes from Planctomycetota bacterium, assembly GCA_030602705.1. Taxonomy (GTDB): domain Bacteria; phylum Planctomycetota; class Phycisphaerae; order FEN-1346; family FEN-1346; genus JAUVZF01. Next base: position 11,788 of record JAUVZF010000028.1, on the reverse strand, counting down.
ATCGACCCCGAAGTCGTGCTCGGCCTCCACCTCCAGCAGGACCGGGACGGTCCACTGGGCGGTGGCCGGCGGCTCATCCTCAAACTCGTACAGTTCATCCTCCGGGTCGACCTGGTCGAGTTGGAACCAGACGCCGCCGCCCGGCTGTGGCGCGGCCCACTGCTGCCACCGGAAGGTCGGCTGAAGGGGCACCCGTTCCTGCCCGTGGGCCGGGTAGGTGATCACCGGCGCCTCGGGCTGGACGATGCCGCTGAAGTCAACCGTGCCGTCCCACTGCCCGCCGGTGTAGGGGACGGAGATGAAGGTGTCGTCGGTCGCGTCGTCCAGCAGCAGCGCCCACTGTGTCGGCGTGACGTCCCATTCCACACCGAGCCAGCGTTGGCCGTCCTCAGTGCCGGCCTCGAACTCGATCGGCCCGTCCTCAACTCCGACATGCTCGCCCGCCCACCCGGGCGGCAGGTAAGTCGCCGCGTCAAAGGGTTCGCCCCAGGGCGTGTCGACCTGAAGGCCCGTCAGTTCGATGCCCACGACCTCGACGCAGAACTCGTAGTCCTCATCGCCGGCGCCCGGGTAGTTGAAGTCGTGCCCGCGGTTCAGCCAGACCTCGGTGGGGCCGAGCATCGCGGTCGTGAACCGGTAGTCGCTTCCGGCCGCCGCGAAGATGTGAACCTCCACGCCGCCGTGGTTCTGGACTGCGTGATCGAAGAAACCCAAGCCGGCCTCGTACAGCGTCACGGGGTCCAGCGGGTCGGGCACGGCCCACTCGGTGGCCTCGCCGGGCAAGCCGATCTCATAGACGTCCTCGTCGGTCCCGTCGGGATCGACCGTGAGGTCCAGCCAGATCCCACCGTCCGGCGGCGGGTCCTGCCACTGGTTCCACGTCAGCGTCGGCTGGACCGACACGTCGTCCTGCCCGTGCACCGGGTTTGTGAGCGTCGGCACCTGGGTCGGCTGGGCGACGCCGTCGAAGTCCACGGTTGCGTTCCAGGTGCCGCCGATGTAGGTGACCGCGATTTCGGCGTTGCCGGTGTCGAGCCGTGCCCACTGGCGGGCCGAGAGGCCTTCCCACTCGGTCTCCATCCATTGCTGGTCGCCATCGGTTCCCGTCTCAAACCAGAACGTGCGAGTTTCGTACTCGAAGTCCTCTCCTGCCCAGCCGTCCGGCAGGTACTTCGAGGCGTCGAACTTCGCGTTCCAGGGTGTGGTAATCTGGAGGTTCGTCAGGTCCTGCCCCCAGACCTCGATGCCGAACTCGCGGTCGTCGTCGCGCGTGCCCGGAGCCTCGTAGTCCAGACACCGCCAGACCTCAGCGCCGTCAACGCGGCCGTCGCCGGTGGTGAAGCCGCCCCACGACTCGGTCCAGGCCAGGACGTGGACGTCGGCGCCGTCGATCCGGCCGGTCCGGTGGTTGTGGAAATCGACGGCGAAGTCGTAGTCCGTGGCCACCTCCAGCGGGTCCGGAACGGTCCACTGGGCGGTGGCCGGCGGCTCATCATCAAACTCGTACAGTTCATCCTCCAGGCCGGCCTGGTCGAGTTCGAACCAGACGCCGCCGCCCGGCTGGGGGGCGGCCCACCGCTGCCACCGGAAGGTGGGCTGAAGGGGCGCCCGCCCCTGCCCGTGGGCCGGGTAGGTGATCACCGGCGCCTCGGGCTGGACGATGCCGCTGAAGTCAACCGTGCCGACCCACTGCCCGCCGGTGTAGGGGACGGAGATGAAGGTGTCGTCGGTCGCGTCGTCCAGCAGCAGTGCCCACTGTGCCGGCGTGACGTCCCAGTCCACCTCGAGCCAGCGCCTGCCGTCCTCCTCGGTCCCCGCCTCGAACCAGAGGCCGGCGGCTTCGTGCTCGAAGTCCTCGCCCGCCCACCCGGGCGGCAGGTAAGTCGCCGCGTCAAAGAATTCGCCCCAGGGCGTGTTGACCTGAAGGCCCGTCAGTTCGATGCCGACGATCTCCAGACCGAACTCCGTCTCCTCGCCAGGGGCCTCCGGAACGTAGCCGCGGAACATCCAGGCCTCGGTGACGCCGGGCGGCACCGTCGTGAACATCGGATCGCTTTCCACGTCGGCAAAAATGTGGACGTCAAAACCGTTGACGTTGACGACGGCCAAGTTGCCGAAGCACAGTTCCACTTCGTACAGTGTGTTCGCGTCCAGGAGGTCGGGCACCCGCCAACTCGTGGCGTCCGCCGGCAGGATCTGCCAGTACAGTTCTTCGTCCCGCACCTCATCCTGGAGGTCCAGCCAGATCTCGCCGTTGGCCGGCGGAGCGCGCCACGCCTGCCACTCGAGGGTCGGCTGCAGGGACACGTCCGTCTGCCCGTGCACCGGCTTGGTGAGCCTCGGCTCCTGGGTCGGTTGATTCACGTCGTCGAAGTCCACCGTTCCGGCCCAGCGGCCACCATCGTAATCGACCGCCAGCCGCGTGTCGGCCGTGCTGAGCCTCTTCCACGGGATCTTCGAGAGGTTTTCCCACTCCACATCGAGGTACCGCACACCGTCGTCGGTCCCCGCCTCGAACCAGAAGCCGGCGGCTTCGTGCTCGAAGTACTCGCCGGCCCAGCCTGGCGGCAGGTAATCGTCCGAGTCGAACGTCTCGTTCCAGGGCGTGACCACCTCCAGGCCCGTCAGCGCGGGCCCTTCGACCGCGACCTCGTACTCGCGGCTGTCGTCGTGGGCGCCGGGCTGCTCGTAGTCGAAGCACCGGCTGACGTCGATCCAGGTGATTTCCGTGCCGGCGTCGGCCCCCCAGGCGGCCAGTTCGATCGAGGCGGCCCACTCGGACTCGCCGCCTTCCCAGGGATCGGAATCGAGTCCCCGGAACTCGGCCTCGATGACGCCGACGCCCGGGTCGATCCAGAACGTCTCGACGCTGTGGCTCCGCCAACCGCCCTCGTCGAAGGCGTACCCGTCGATGCGCACCCCCGTGCAGTCGAACGTCCCGGCGGGGACGGTGACCGACTGCTGACCGAGGTACGTGACGTGGCGGTCGGTCCAGCCCCGCCAGTTCGGGTCGCCGCCCCACTGGCCGTTTGCATCCTTGGCCCACCCCTCGTAGTCGCCTTCGCCGAAGGGGGTGTGGACGGCCCACTCGGAGACCGCCGTGGGAATGACCTCGGTCGGGTTGCCGTCGGCCACCTGTTCGACGTCCTCGTTGTCCTGGTAGCGTGCCTCGACCAGCGCCTCTTCGGTCAGGAACCAGTTCATGCGTTCCCAGGAACCGTCGGGCCATTGCCATTCGACCTGTTTCGTGTCGAAACCCTCGACGTCCTCGGTGCCGGTTACCTGTATTCGCATCGTGTCGCGGTTGTCGGCCAGCGTCTCGTGGGAGTCGTACTGCCACCAGTTGTCGACGTGCAGGAAGTCGCCGACGATCAGCGGGTGCTCGACACCGGGATCGTCCAGGCCGCTGATGCCGACGTTCCACTCCGTCCAGTAGAGCGTCTCGTACGCGTCGGAGTCGGCGCCGGCGCCCGCGAAGACGTACCAGATGCGGTCGCCGTCGACCTGATGGATCCGCAGATAGCCTCGCGCGTAACCGTCCTCCAGGTCCTCGAACCCACCCTCCAGGTGGTCGCCCGCCTCGGTGACGACCAGCCCGTCGTCCGAAATCCCGCTCCGGGCGAGGTAGTTCCCCCCGCCGAGGTCGTCCAGGTGAGCCGGCGCCGTCTGCTCATTGAACAGCGTGTAGCCGTTGTTCCAGAACGGGTCGGCCTCCATGGTGAATTCCCGGACCAGGTAATCCCCGGCCCAGGGCTCCAGCGGCCCGCCCGGGAGACCGTCCCGGCCGGCGACGCCGAGCACGGCATCGCCCCAGTAAAGGTTCTCGCGGTCGGCGGAGTCCCAGCCGACCTCGCCGTAGTGGACCACGGCCAAGTCGTCCCCGACGCGGCGGATGCTGAAGTAAACATCGGAGTACTCCCCGTGGTCGGTGCCCGACCGGTGGCTCTCGAGGACCGTGCCGTCGGCGCTCGGGCTCAGAAGGAACGTTTCCTCCGCGCCCTGCGGCGTGACCCGGTACCTGGCCCCGGCCCTGGTGATCTGGACCTGGTCCTGCATCCACTGGAAGTCGAAGGTTCCCGGGTGGAACACCCCGTCGTCGTAAGACACATGGGTGTCCACCTGGTATGCGGCCACGTCCCACGTGCCGACCCACGGGTCGGCGACGTTCAGGAGCAGGCGGGGTTCCAGCGCTTCCAGGGTAGGACAATCGTGAGGCCTGGGGCGGTCCATGGCAATTTCCCCTCGCAGTGGCGGTCCCGTGTTCGCTCTCGGCAAGAGCATTGAACACCACAGTATACACCATGTTTCGGGGATACGCCAGGGGAAAATGCCGCGGCCCGCCTTCGGGGTGTGGCAACGATTTCTGGCATGGGACGATTTCCTGCGGCTTGGCCGTAGCGCCCGTACGGGCGCATCCTGGCCGGTGCCGCCGCCAACGGCCGCCGGACAGGCGGGTCGCGGCTAAAAGGGCCCTTGGCCGTTTGCCGTTCAATCCGCAATCCGCAATCCGAAATCCGCAATGGGTTGATGCCCCGCTGCTGCCGCAACGGGCTCGGCGTTTTACGTTCCCTATTCCCCATTCCCTATTCCCTGTTCCCTGCCTTTTTGTTAGAACTCTAACAAAATCCTCGCCCCTCCCTCCGTTTTGTTAGAACTCTAACAACTTTTGGGCCTCTGCGGCGTCGCGCTCGTCGGTTGCGTTTCGGCGAGGGGAAAATTGACGTAAGTCTTATGCAGCCGGACGCACGTGTCGCCACGTGGCAAGACTTGTCACGACCTGACAATGGTGGGCCCAGGAGGATTCGAACCTCCGACCAAGGGATTATGAGTCCCCTGCTCTGCCGCTGAGCTATGGGCCCTAAGATGTTTGCCGAGGCGGGTTTATGAGAAATCCCCCGCGCGGCGGCCTCCGTTTGGTCACTCCCTGGTCACGGATTTCGACGCGTCTGCGCGGGTTATATCGGCGATGCTGCATCATTCGTCATTCCCGCCTGCGGCGGGACTCTCCTCCAGGCTGCGGGCGAACTCGCGGGGGTCGCGGGCGTCGTACCAGGCGTCGCCGACGCGCGTGCTGTGGCCGAGGATCTGCGCCACGGTGTAGCGGTCGACTCCGCGGCGCCTGAGATTCGTCTCGGCCGTGCGGCGAAGCATCTGGATCGGCTGAAGCGGGGCTCGCTCGCCAAGGTCCGACAGGATTCGGCGGGCGGCGCGCACGAGCTGCTTGCGGTAGCCGGCCTTGCCGTCGGCGCTTACAAACGGCGCCTCACGCGGGCCCCAGAGCAGCGGCCCGGGCCGGCCGTGGGAGAGTTCCTGGAGGAGGCCGGCCGAGGTCTCGTCGAGCGGGATGCACCGCTCGCGGCCCGTCTTGGTGGCCCGCAGCGTGATGAGGCGCTCGCGGAAGTCGACGTCCGCGCGGCGGATGGCCGCCAGTTCCCCCGTCCTGGGGCCCCAGCGGGTGGCGATGCGAAGCGACGCCCACAGCCACGTCGGCTCGTTCTCCAGGGCCGCCAGGAACCGCCGCGTGGCCGCGAGGCCCAGGGCCGTCGGCAACCTGCGCACCGGGCGGCCCCACTCCAGGCCGTCGCACGGGTTCTCCTGAAGGTAGCCCATCCGCACGGCCCAGGCGAGGGCCGAGCGTAGCGTGCGGATGTTTTTGCGGGCCGTCGCCTCGCTCGTAGCGCGGATGCGGCGACCCTGGTAGGCGTCGATCATCGGCCGGGAGATGTGCCCGAGAAGCCGCGGGCGGGCGGCGGCACCGAAGCGGGCCAGTTCCTGCCGCAACATCGCCACACTCGCCGGGGCGAGGCGGGCGGCCTTCGACGCCAGGACACGCCGCACGAAATCCCGCCACGTGAGGCCGTCGTGGGCATCGGCACGAAACCCATTCAGTTCGCACTGCCAGAGCTGGCGGTGGCGCTCGGCGCTGCGCTCCGACATCGGGCCGATCTGCCTCTGGCGCAGCGGACCGTCGCCGGGCGGGTCGCGCCAGCGCAGCAGCCAGGGGGCGGCGCCCCCGCGGGCGCGGTCGGAGCGGCGCACTTTTCGCACGATGAACACGGGTCGTGGATCCTCGCACCTCTCGCCGCGAGGATCATGGCCGCACGGGGCCGGGTTGTCAAGGGGTTTGAGCGTGGGGAGTGTCTCCTTCGGGCACCGAGCCGTCGGCCGAAAGGATGATGGTCGTGCCCATGATTACGATGTTAGGCTCTTTGGGGTCCGGAAGGCGGAACGTGTGGAATCGGAGGTAGTCGGTCAAGGCGGCGAATTGGAGGGCGTCGGCCGTCAAATACCTTGTGCCGGCCTTCAGCGCTTCGCGATGGACCGTGCCGCAAGCGTGGGTTTGGATCTCTTCGGGCGTCGCTTGGAGTCTGGGGATGTCGGCCGGGGGGGCTGGCGGGGGCGGCGCGGCAACGAATGCCTTGAGAAACTCGTCGGGGAGAAATGCCTCGTCCATCGTCTCGTTACCCATGGCGCCGGAACTCGTAGAGCGGACAGGCCGTATCCGTGCACTGGCGGACCTCGTTCTCGCTCCATCCGGTGCACTCAAGGCAGAAGGCGCGGATCGCCGCCTTGCGGCTCTTGCCGGCCCATGCCTTCCGGTAGCCGTCCCGATACTTCGCGGGCACGTCGATCAACCGCTTCTGACGCTCTGGCCCCCCCACTAAAGGGGGGGGTGAGCCACGCAGAATCGATGCGGACCCCTGCGCTTGACCGATGAGACCGGCTCGGCCGCCGTGGGCCTCTACCGCCTCGATTACCGCCGCGTCAGTCATGAGCGCCGCCCCTCTTTTTAGGTGTGAGATTTTGTGCGAAATCCCGGTCCTCCTCAGCCGCCGGTAGTGGTTCGCCAAACATAGGTTGCATGACCGGATCTCTGCCGTCTTGAGCGGTCTCCTTGAACTTCCGACACCGCTTGGCTTGTTCCCTGAGCCGGACGTACAGATTCCGGTAGCCGGCTCGCCAATCGCCGGGGGTCACGCACAGCCAGGTCCCGCGAGCGCCCGTCCCGATGGGCCAGCCGGCCAGGACAAGGGCGGCCAGCGCGTCCCGCACGTCTCTCGTGGTGACCGCGAGACCGAGGCGCCGCAGGTCCCAGCCGATCCGGCCCTGAGTCCGCGCCGCCGCCCGGCCCCGGGCACGCTTGCGCAGGTAGCCGAGTAACACGACGGCCAGGAGGTCGGGGTTCAGGTGCACGAGGGCGCCCCCTTCGCCATCGGCGCGGCCACGACAAAGCGGACCCGCCCGAGTTTGCTACGGAGGACTGCCCCGAACCGCTTCTCAAGGAGGTCACGTTAAGTCCGGTCGGGGGCCTCGATGGTGTAGCCGTTCGTGTTGCGGATCGCGAGGTCGTAGAGGTAAACGCGGAAGTGGTCGGCGCCGACCACCAGGGCGACGGCCCGGCGCGCAGGGTCCGTTTCTTCTTCGAGGGCCGCCCGCCGCCCTCGCGGCGCGGCGGGCTGGCCCTTCTTTCGTTGTTCTCCGTCTTTGTTATAATCGGGCGAAGATTCTTGCGCCCTTCCCGCGCAAGCCGCTTCGCCCTTTCCGGAAGAATCCTTCGCCCTTTCCCCTGGAAGGGCGCAATCGCTTTCGCCCTTCGTAGGCAGAACCGTCTCGCCCACACCGTCGACCACATGCTCGCGGCGCGGTAGGATCGCCCAGCGTCGGACCGTGTGCGTCCGCCCCGTTTTGGGCTGTGACGTTACCAAATGCCCATCCCCCTCCAAATCGCGCGTCCAGAGTTCGACGGTCCGCTCCGTGACCTGAAAGTCCGCGGCTATGGTTTCCCGGCTGCCCACAGCGGGCCCGCCGTCTTCACCCATCCTGAAACGGATGTATCCCCACAGGCCGCCCGACGCTCGCCGCACGAGTTCGCGGGGAACCGGGTAGAAGATCGCGCTATTGATCCTCAGCGACACGCCGCACCCCCCTGTGACAACCGCTTGACCTCTCGCTCGTCGGCCTCTAACTCCGCAAGCCGAGCCCTCGCCCGATCTGACATGTCCCGGTACATCTCTAAGCCTGTCAGCACGCGAAGGCGCTCGGCGCGGTCAGCGATTTCCCGAAACTGCCGAATCAGTTGCGTCCTGCGTTCCCGCGTCAAGTCCATGGTGCTCCCGGTGTACAATAGCGGCCAGGCACTAAACTCGCGCCTAAACGCAGACGGGGGCCGAGGCGGGGCAGATCGCGATAGACGGGCTGAAAACGGGGCAAGAAGGGCAGAAAATAACTTCGGCGCTAAACTCGCGCCTAAACTGACCGCGACAGGAACCAGCGCTACTTCCGCGGAGCGGCATGCTTGTTCATGGCGGTCGCATGCATGAGAAGCGGCACCTGCTCGCGCAAGTCCTGGGGACGGTGGGGCCGCTTTGGGTGGTCGCGGCAGTATTCGACAAAATTGGCGAGCTCCACAACTGTATAAGCCCCGTCGGTGATGTCTCCGTGAACCTGCCGGAGATAGGTATCAGAAACCGCACTCCCTTCTGGCAACTCAGCGAGTTCCCGGCATATCTCATCCAGAGCGTACCTGCCCCGGGGCCCGGTAGGCATGGACCGCTCAGCCCGTAACAAGTAAATCGACATCTCGCTAACCGCCTTGCGCTTCTTTCCGTCGAGGATCTTCCATTCGCTTTTCAGGCGCCCTTCGCTGCACAACTGGCTGATTCGGGATCGGCCGAGTGGAACCGGCTGGCCATTCTTGTCTGTCTTAGCAAGTAGTTCGCCCGCCTTGTCGTAAGTGACCCACCTGTCGGCCGGGTCGTCATCCTTGTTCGGTCGTTTCCTGTGCCGCTTCTTGCCCTTGGGGGTTGCATGGGCCGCAAGAAACGACTTTGCCACACCCTCCAACGCCTCGAGCCGCGCCATGAAATCGTCGGTGACACTGACGCACGGCTGCAACTGCTCGAAGGGGCTGTCGGGGAGGAGGACGACTCCGGGCCATTGGGGCTGACAGAACAACTCATCGCCGTGGTCTGTCACGTTGTACTCTTCGTTGTCGATGATCGTCTCAACAATCGCGTCCAGGTCCTTTACCTTCCGGCATTTTGCACAGGCCAGATAGTCCTCTCGCGGCTTGGGGAGTTCCTTGCCACAGGTGGGGCAGTGTCCGTTTGCCATTGACCGAGCCCAGTAGCGAAGTACCCCGCGGCGTTTTTTTCTCCTCTTTGCGTCCGAGAACGGTCCCACGAGGTCGGGTCTGGCTTCGGTCAGCGGCCGTGGTGGCAGGCTTGAGTAGATTTTGGGGTTGAAGTCCGTCCCCATGATGATCCGTGCTTGTATGGTGGCGTCCCGTGCCAAGGTACTGAGCCGCTTCTCAAGATGCCTCCAGGCCTTACCGGACACGAACGCCGTTACATAGCCCGCCCGAGGTTTCTTGGCCTTCACCTCGGCCTGCGCAGCCTTCACCGCCTCGGCCGTCGGCAGATCGCCGTTGTGCTCGTTGATGTATGCCCGCACTTCGACCGCCGTCACCTGCCCCTTGGGACCTGGCTCGATGGCCTCAATGGGAATGCAACGCGACGCAGCGAGTTTCTGCGCGGCCTTCGTCGGGGGCTTTGGGGCCGGTCGCCGCGGGGTTTTTGGGGTCGGTCGCCGACGGCTCGTAACGATGGGTGGCACGGTGCCGGGTGGGTTGGTCGCGAGTTCCCTGAGTTCCGCACAGTCCTTACGCAGTCGCTTCGCTGCGGCGATCTTCACGGCGTCGGACATGCCACACCCGCCTTCCTCGGCTCGGGCCGATCCGGGGCGGCGTGGTGGCCGGCAGGTGCAAGAGCCGCCATCACCGCCCGGATCGATCACCGGCTGCGCGGCCGGCCGCCCGAACATCTCGATTCTACCGCATGAAAGCCCATCCGTCCACACCTCAGCCTCGCGCGTGCGCACGCGCGTGGGGGTGTCGAATTGTGTCGAATTCGGCCCCGGCCTGGCCATCCCGCCGGCCCACCGTCACGCCGCCGCGTCCTGCGCCGCCCGCGCCACCGTCGCACGTACTACGGAGAAGGCTGCGAGCAACGCCCTTTTTTTTAGGTGTGTAATTCTGTGTAATTTCATGCTCGCCGGCGGCGTCCAGGACCTCCATCTTGCTGCTTTTTTTAGGTGTGTGATTTTGTGCCATCGGCGTCCGCTTCCGCCTGGTTCCATCCAGCCGAACCAGACGTCGACGTCGCGCGTGCGCACGCGCGTGGGGGTGTCGCATTGTGTCGAATACGGGCCCGGCCTGGCCATCCCGCCGGTCCCCGTCACGCCCCCGCGCCTTCGTCCTGGCCCTTTTTTTAGGTGTAAAGTTTTGTAAAGTTCCGCGTCCTCAGCCGCCCGGTTCCATCACGCCGCCGCGTCGATATCCTCCGGCGTGTCGGTGCGCTCCAGGGCGGTCGCCAAGTCCATCTTGGTCGCACGCCTCGTAAGCCCTGGTACCGGCGCCGTCCTGGCCCTTTTTTTAGGTGTGTGATTTTGTGCGATCGGCCAGTCGCCCCGCCCGAGTCCATCACGCCCCCGCCCAGGCCGGCCGCCAAGTCCATCTTGGGCGCCCCCTCTGCCTCGGACGCCTCGTAAGCCCGGGTACCGGCGCCGTCCTGGCCCTTTTTTTTAGGTGTGCAATTTTGTGCCATCGGCTGCCCGCCCCGCCCGATTCCATCACGCCGCCGCGTTTTCGATTTGACCGCCGCCGCCTCGTGCTACATAGTTGTCCCGGTTCTTCTGAAAGGAGGCCTGCCATGAAACTTGACGCCAGAAGTGCCGTTTTCGGGTTGGTTCTCGGTTGCCTGCTCATGTTCGCCCTCGGTGCAGCACGCCCCGTCGATCCGACACCACGGTATCAACTCGCCCTTGCCAAGGGCTACGAACCACACGTCATAGACCAGCGCACGGGCAGTATTTGGTTTGTCTCCGGTCGCCGACCTCGACCGGCTTCTCGGAAAGACGATATCGCCCTATCGACCGGTCGTAGCGATCGGGTGTGAGGAACTGGGCGATGGTCTGGCCCCTGAGATTGAGGTGGCCCGCCGCTTGCTCCATGCGCACGCGGGCCTTCCGGGCCCTTTTCGGTCGCTGGACGCAGGCGACACAGGCCCCGCGCCATGATCGCGACCACCTCGCGGCGACGGTCGTCAGGGCTCAGGACGGGGTGTTTGGGCGAGATGTGGCGTGGCACGCAGGCACTCCCTTCCGGCAAGAGGACAAGGCGCTGCTCCCACCTATGTCTTTTTGCGGAAGGGGGCCGATCCTTGCGTGGGATGTGGGATTTGGGTGGTTTGCGGGTGCGCTTCGAACGCTTGCGCTCACCCGTTGGCAGTAAGCGGACAGACGAGGACTGTATTTAGCTCCAGGACAAGTCGATGATAACGGGCTCAGTTTTGATCCCGGGGTGGGACTCACCATAGAGACGGGCCTGGTCCCGCAAGGCCTCCGTCCACGTGGCGGTTGAATATGGCCGGCGGGGTTTGGCTCCCGGCGCATCGTTCTTCCACCTTCCAAGCTTGCACCATCCCACAAGATAAATGCCATGCGACAAGCTCTGGCCCAGAAGGTATTTGTCACCAAGCTGGTCGGCCAGACTCGTTGACACATCCCTGTTGTCGGACCACTTAACCTCTATCACAACGGTGGCTCCCTTGCCTTCGATGGTGGGTGCCTGAACCTTGATGTCGAGACGTTTGAGGTGCTCCCCATTGTCAAGACCAAAAATGTCCTGGATTAAGATGGTCTCACAGTCCAACGGTTGCTGGAACGGAAGGAGCCCGTAGGGCGACTGGAGTTCCAGCAACCGTGCGCGCCGCCGCGCGCTCCCCTCGGC